>CBDEMG010000072.1:0-8254 GCA_965240855.1 uncultured Bacteroidia bacterium
GTTCAAATTAAAACCCCGCCGTATGGCGGTGGTGAGTCTCTTTATAGCCCAATGTAGAAACGTTGGGCTGTCTTTACGGCGGGTGGACACCCCTCCGCTGAGTTGCGTGTGCAACGCAGATACATCAGGCGTAAGACCCGCACAAGGTTTCTTCTACTACCGTGCTAAAAATATTCGCCCCACTGGGGGGCTTAAATAGACCCGCTTGTCGCGGGTGTGCTGTCTGCTAAGCCCCCAATGTGGAAACTTTGGGCTGGGTAAGAACACGCTTTGCGCGAACATGCCGTCTGCTAAGACCGCTTGTCGCACCCATGCTGTCTGCTAAGACCTTTGCGCACTCACCGCCCCTCCGGCGTAAGGAGTATTTAGGGTTCTCTTTTTTCTCTTTCTGTCGCTATCCTAGGTTTTTGGGGGGTGTATCCCATTTTCATTAGGGTGTTTTGAGCTGTTTATATTGCGTATAATTCGATGAAATTCAATCTATTGCATAATTAAAACCTTTTCTTTTCGATATGGAACAGTGTTCGTTGTATTATGTGCAATCTTTGATTTGCTGAATGTAAAGAGCTAATCGAGTAATGAGAAAAATGGAGTTTATGAACTGGAGTTTTGTGCTCCTATTGTTCATGTTAGCATGGCTTCTTCCGTCTGCTGTAAGGGCAGAGGGGATTATAGAAATAAGCTATAAAGATCAGGTAAAAATAGATTATTTAGTAGAAGGAAGCGATTGTTATGTATCAAATGATGGGAAAAATTATAAACCTCTATTAGACCCTATATTTAGAGTAGATTATAAGTCGCTTAATAAGAAGAGGAAGTACTGGATTAAGGGAAATATTAAGAAGTTTAAGTCAGGTGAAAGATACTATGGTGCGACAAGTTCGATAGTGCTGGAAAACTGTGATCAATTAGAAGATTTTGAATTGAACCACTCTAAGGACTTGGATGAAATTGTGTTTAAAGGGACAACTGACTTGAAATCGCTAAGGTTTAACGATTGCGGAAACAATGCGAACTTCAAGGCTATCCAATCTCCTGTGAAAAGTATTGAGAATATATCGTGGATCTTCAAGACACTCGAATTTACTAATTGCAATAATCTGGAGGAAATTGTTAGTACTAACGGTTATCGTAGCGTAAAGGCTATCAATTGTGCAAAGTTGGCGAAGATCGGACTACATAGCTCGGAGTTAGAAACCCTTGACCTTACAGGCAGTAGCAACGTTAAGTCAATAGATATAAGCGGTTGTAATAAATTAGAGACGCTGAATGGATGGGAGTCTTCACAGAATTTTTTACAGACCGTGAACACCAACAATTGCTCCAACTTAACCTCAATAAATTGTAAGCAGCATAGCAAATTAGAGACCTTGGAGGCGAAGAATTGTGGAAAGTTGGAGAAGGTTGAAGTGAACGGCTCGCAATTAACAAAACTTGACCTTACGGGTGCGGCTACGAAGTCCCTAGACCTTAGCAATTGTACTAAACTAACGGCGATAGTAGGGTTTGATACCCTGCCCTTACTGACCTTGAAAGCCAACAATTCGGGGTTACGGCAGATAGCAGAAAATGGGTCTTTAGAAGACTTGGAAGTTGAGAATTGTAGCCAATTAACAACAATAAAAGGCGGGAAAAGCTTAAAAAAAGTGAAAGCGAATAATTGCTCCAGCTTAACTGCATTTGAGACTATGAAGAGTGACAATTTTTGGTACTTGGAGGCGAAGAATTGTGGAAAGTTAGAGAAGGTTGGAATCCGCGCTAGGTATATAAGACAATTCGATCTTTCCAATTCTGCGACGAAGCACCTAGACCTTAGCAATTGTCCTCAACTAGAGAAAATAGTAGGGTTTGCCTCCTTGCCTTTACTCTCCTTGAAACTCCATACTTCGGGTCTGTGGCGTATACCAAAAATAAACTCGTTACAAACTTTGAAAATTGAGGAATGTCACAGATTAGATGCGATAGGGGTAGGAGAATCGCTACAAACTTTGCTAGTGTCTGGTTGCGGGAATTTATACCAATTGTTGGTGACGGGCGGGAAAAATTTACGGTCGTTGACGGTTAATAGATGTTGGATACTAAATAGTATAGAAGCGCAAGATTGTGAGAATTTGGAAGAAGTCGAAGTAGCCGGGTACCAAAACCGCTTCCCAAAGTTAGATGTGAGCAGATCGAAAAAGCTAAAGAAGATAGAGGCAAGTTTATGTAGAGAGATTAATGCATACAATTGTGAGGCATTAGAGACGTTTAAGGTAGAAGGCATAAATAGGTTGGTGATTACTGGTTGTCCGAAGCTAACGAAGATAGAGGGAGACCTGACGTACTTGGTGGCTTTGGAATGTAACCAGTGTGGCGGCTTTTCTGCAGATTACCTAAAGAGTCTGCTCGAGGGCTCGAAAACGCCAAATTTGGGAACTTATTCAGGTGCTGGAAGTGTGATGAAGTTGCCTCCTCAGCTCAAACTCGCGAAGAGCTTGAACCATGTGAATTTGGATCAAAACCAAGGTCTTACCTCGCTTACCGTATCGGATGAAGCAGCACTAGAAGAACTAATACTCAATAGTATAAAGGACTTAAAAGAGATCAATGTTTCTGCAGCGAAATCGCTTAAAAAGTTGTATTGCACAGATACGGGTGTAAAAAAAATAAGTTTAGCTGGGCTTAAGAATCTTGAATATGTGTATTTGCCTGCAGGTTACCCAGCAACCCTACTCACCGAGTTGATTTGCCAGCTCAATAACCGCCAAAGTCAGCAAGAGGGGATGCTTAAATATCCTTTTTCGACGGAAGAGAAAAAGCTAGTCAATGGTAAAGAGGCGAAAGCTAAGAACTGGAAAATTTTAAATAACAGGGACGATAATGTTACAGCCGACTGTACCCATATCGTCTCATGTAGTGATATGGAACTTCCTACAACGCCAGACGAAGTGCAACTTGCGGTGGATGGGAAAGCGAATATCAAACTGAAGTTCGCAAAAGCTTCAATGCTTTGGTTTAGCAAGTCGAGTGATAAAACCAAGTTTTTCGATAAAAGATATTTTCAGGCTGGAGAGCATAATATTGAAGTAACAGGCGATATATACCTCTTTGCTCAACCGAGCTCGATTGCGAAGATTGAGTTCGCCTCCAATAACGAGAAAGTAAAGAGCTTGAAATTAACAAAGGTACCCGCATTAGAAATGTTGATTTTCGAAAAAGCGGAAAAGATAACGCAGCTAGACCTAACGCAACAAAGCGAGCTCAAAGTTGTCAAAATTACCAAGGCAAGTGGGCTTACAAGTCTTGATATTTCGAAGAACTCGAAATTGACGTATCTAGAGGTCTCGGACTGCGGCTTAATAGGCTCTTTAGATTTCTCTTCGCATAATGCCTTGACGCAGCTGAGTTTATACAATAATAAACTAACAGACGTAAAGATCGGGAAAGCCATTACAGAACTATGGGTAGCTTATAATCAGCTTACTACATTGGATCTAACTCCAGCAGCAGGTTTGAAAAAGTTGTATGCATATAACAACAAATTGGCGGAGATTAAACTTGCTGAAGATAAGAGTAAGTACGAATATTTTGATATAGAAAGGAACAGTTTAGTCGCGTTCGATTTGGGGAATGCTATAAATCTAACATACTTGCTTATTCATAATAATCCGAATCTTTCAAGCTTAAATCTGCGTGGTTGTGCTAAGCTTAGTGATTTGACTATCTATGGTTGCAAGGCTTTCAAAGAGATACAAAAGAGTGGCGAGACTACGTGGTTCTTGGATGGTTGCAATGCGTTAAGAGAATTATACATTTACAGGACAGGTCTTAATGCGACTGAATTAACCAAACTCTATTGCAAATTGCCGATGGTAACTACGGTAGGTGGTGCTGAGTTGCGTTTAGTAGATCAGAGCGATACTGAGAACCTCAAAGAGGCTAAGAAGAGTGGTACGAAGATCGCAGAGGATAAGGGTTGGAAGGTGTTGGATAGCGATAAGAAGCCTTTTGTAGGCAATAAGAATATAACTTGCGATGATCTCGTGCCACATGATGTGCCTAAGATAGAACTCTCTCTAAAGGAGGGGGAGACCACCGTAAAATTTAAGTCGAGCGCCAAAGAACTTTGGATAGAAGAGAGTGAAGGACATTACGATTACGAAGAAGTAGAAATTGGGGAAGAAATTACAAGGCAGTACAGTACAAATGCTTCTAAGAAGCTCATTTTTCACGGCAAAATATCGTCTTTTGAAATTAGCAACCAAGCTACAGTAGAAGGATTAACGATCAAAGATCATCCAGCCTTAACTGAACTCTTAGCCTCGCATTGTAGTGGGATGCAAGACATGGAGCTCTCCAATATACCGCATCTAATTAAACTCATTGTAAACGATTCGCAGGTAAAGGAGTTAGCACTCCCGACTATGCCTTCTCTCAAAGAACTAAATTGTGCGAACAACAACCTTAAGGAGTTGAACCTTGTGCCGCTAACCGACCTTAGCGAATTGAATTGTGCGAATAACTTGGAGATTAAAGAACTCGACCTTGTAGCGAATATAAATCTTGAAAAATTGCATTGCGAAGCTCTAAGCCTTACTACTTTGGATCTTACGACGAATACAAAGTTGAAGGAATTGGTTTGTTATAGCAATAAGTTTACAACCGTGCAGTGCAACGATATCTACTGTACTTTGCCTTCGACAGATGGCATAATGATCGCTGCCAAGGAGAATGTTGCAGTGGGTACAGATCCTGACTACGATGCATTGGTGGCCTCTTCTAGTCAATTGGCAAAACAAAGAGGTTGGAAGGTTCTCTATGAGGACAAGAGTGAAATTGAAACAACGGGAACACTCTCAGTTTGCAGAATCAAACCAGCTGGCATTACGATTGCTCCGCTTTCCTTAAAAGTTGGCGAAAGCAAACAACTCAAGTATACACTTCAACCCAAGGGCGCAACTGCGAAAGTAACCTTTACATCGAAAGACGAGAGCATCGCAAAAGTAGATGCAGAAGGTAACGTTACGGGTGTGAAAGAGGGTACGGTGAAGATCGAGGTTACCACAGACGTTGCTACTGTGAAAGGCGAGTGCGATGTAACGGTAGAAAAGCCCAGCGCCGTGCAAGATGCATTCTTTGCAAGTGTCCGTGTGATGCCGAATCCGTTCAACAGTAGTGTTCGTATCGTACTAGGGGAAGATTTCGTAGAAATGAAATACGAGCTCATCAATACTTACGGTAGTGTCGTTCGCACCGATCGCATAGTATCGAGCGAAACTCAGATCGAGACCGCGGATTTGATGCAAGGCATTTATCTGTTGCGCCTCACGAGACTGGATGGTCTTGTAAAGAGCTATCGTCTCGTGAAAAATTAAAGTGTTTTCTCGTTACTCTATAAGGTGTACAAAGAGGGAGACTCTGCCTAGTGCGGGGTCTCCTTTTTTAGTATTTGATAGTATACGGGTGTGTCCCAAAAAATGTGTAAGATATTCTCTTCACTAGTCAATCGTTTCTCTTTCTAGAATCTTCTAATTTCTAGAACGTTGAAGATAATTAAGGCTTTAATATAAAAAAGCAATGGGGGTACTGTTTAAAAAAATGGAGCTTACGCACTTTGTATTGCTTAAAAAAACTCAATGTACACAATGAGCAATGAAGTACTGATTTTAACGACAGTTTTTTTACTTTCCTACGATAAAATTGAACAAATCGCAGCTCAGCGCGATTATGATCGCTATACAAAGAAGTTAGATCGTTATACACATTTAGTTACTTCACTTTTTGCTGTTCTAAAAGGTTACGATTCGTTACGCAAGATTACAATAGACTTTTGGGCAAGATCTATAAACTTGTTGTTGCACACTGGCGAGGCTAATTTTGGTGTAGATTTTGATGTAAAAATCGGACGGGCGTATTACTTACTTGAAGTCAGCACGGTTATAATGTTTCAACCTAAATGCTATTTAGTATCTCTTTTCGCTGTTTTTTGTATTCTTTTTGTTGGTGTATGTCCAAGAGGAGTTTCTTATTATTGCTTATAATGCAGAAAATTTCCTCGCCCTACTAATAGAAACGATTCTATACATAATTAATAGCTTCTTGAATGCATCTCCGCACGAGCATTTAAAGGAAAAGCTCAATATATTTCGCAAGCGATTCGCTTATGTGCGGGCTTACACTGCTTAGGGCTTATTGGGTTGTGCGAGATAGATTCACGCCGCGTATTGAATCAATTACTTTATGCAACTCCACTGAAGCAGGGCAATTTTGCCATTTTACATAGTGACTCTTCAGACCATCAAGACATTGATGTTGCGTTGCTCTACCAACGCAATTTGCTCGGTCTATGTAAGATGCAGTGGCTTTCGATACGCTTACGGAATGATACCACGGCATATCCTACTTGCGAACTTCTATATGCCTCATTCCTGCTTCCTTATGCCGATACGTTGCATGTTCTACAGAATCATCTGCCGTCGCAAATGACAACAAAAGAGAATCTATCTATTATGAAAGCGGCTCTTTCTCTTATACAAGGCGTGGTTGACTTTATACAAACAATTTCTTCGCAGGCGCACATCGTTGTAATGAGCGATATGAATATGCCAATAGACGACACGCGATTAAAATTGCAGAATTGGATTTAACCGACAGCAATATTTCAATAAATAGTTGACAAACAGTTGTTTGTATATATAGTACATCTTATTTCGGATTTGAAACAGGCGTATAGCGAAAAGAATAGAAATTTACAGTAGAAAATTTAATATCGCATAGATGAAGAGATTCTTGAGGTTTACAGTAGCCCTTGCGCTAATGATATTACCGTTTCTAGTGAGTGCTAATGCTCCCGCTGAAGAGAGCCGCCCATTTATAACGACATGGCTAGTAAAATGTGGTGAGACCATCGCGCTTCCATTTGTTGGGACGTATAAGTTGATGATAATCAACTCATCTGGTGAGGCCATCGTGCAAGAAGAGCAACAGAAGGGGACGTTTTATTTTAATCCACCTAATGACGGATATTTTACGATAAAAGCTGGACCAGAGGGGCTCGAGCGGTTCTGTATGGGAGACACGAACGGAATAACGCGAGATGCGCTTTCGGAGGTTGTCGATTTTGGCACAGTGGCTTGGACATCGATGCAGAATACTTTTGCGTACTGTACGAAAATGGTTTTTGACGACGGAGTGTGTGCCCCAGACCTGTCGAACGTGACGGATATGAGCAAAATGTTCTATCAGTGTGGTGCATTTAATCAACCCATTCACGAGTGGGATGTAAGCAATGTAACGGACATGAGCAATATGTTCTATAACTGCTCTACCTTTAATCAACCCCTTGGGGAGTGGGATGTAAGTCGCGTAACGAATATGGAGCGGATGTTTAAGGATTGTGCAGCTTTTAATCAGGATATTGAGGAGTGGGATGTGAGTAGTGTGACGAATATGAAGGAAATGTTTTCCGGGGCTCTTGCTTTTAGTATGCCGCTGCGTGCTTGGAAGACGAGCAACGTTACGACGATGGAGCGGATGTTTGAGGGGTGCAAATCGTTTACCCAACCGATAGAGGACTGGGATGTAAGCAATGTAACGGACATGAACTACATGTTCCACGATTGCACTGCTTTTAATCAGCCGCTAGAGAAGTGGAATGTGAGCTCGGTGACGAAGATGTACTTCATGTTTTCGGGGTGCACAGTATTTAATCAGCGCTTGGAGAAGTGGAAGCTGCGTGACGGCGCAGACACAGAGCATATGTTTATAGGTTGCAAGGCTTTGGTACAAAAACCGAGTTGGTACAAGTGATGTGCCCACTAACCGCTTTGCGCACTCACCGCCTCTCCGGCGTAAGGCTCGCTTGTCGCGGGTGTGCCGTCTGCTAAGAGCACGGGGTTTCCACTACCGTGCTAAAAATACTCGCCCCGCAGGGGGCTTTTCAGAACCCCACCTCGCGTGGGGTGAGTCTCTTACAGTCCAATGTGGAAACTTTGGACTGTATATATCAATCTCCGTCTACTCTACGGCGGGTGGGCAACCCGCCGTTAGGATAAACGTGGAGGTTTCACCCCCACGACCTTAGCAGGTAGTGTGCTTCGACAAGCGGTTCTAACGCCGGACGGGCGGTTACTCGACAAGCGATTAAGCCAGCCCAACGTTCCTACATTGGGCTGGAAATGCTCACCACCGCCACAAGGGCGGGGTTCTATGCGGCGGGTGGGCAACCCGCCGGTCCTAACGCCGGACGGGCGAAGTGTGCGACAAGCGATCAGAA
>CBDEMG010000073.1:0-7616 GCA_965240855.1 uncultured Bacteroidia bacterium
AGGGATAGAACGGAAGTTTCCTAAACTTCAAATCCAGGTTCGAGTCCTGGTGGGGCTACTAAGAATAGCTATCATTGCTACCTATTTATTTTTTCTAGTAGTCACAGTTCATTTGCTTATACCCTGTAAAAGAGCGCAATCTTCGCCTCTCATTCTGCCATTTACATGATAGAAATAGCAAATCGTCCCGCAGAGCGTTGTGTCGTAGTAGCTCTTCAACTAGGAGAGCAATCTATACAACAAGTAGACGAGTATCTGGATGAGTTGTGCTTTTTAGTAGCTACTGCAGGAGCTCTCGTCGAGAAGCGTTTTGTACAACACTCAAACGAAATAAACCCAAAGACTTATATAGGACGCGGGAAAGCTGCCGAGATTGCAGCATATATCGAAGCAGAAGCTATAGATTTCGTAGTCTTTGATGACGAGCTCAAGGCTACACAACAGCGCAACCTCGAGCAGGAATTCAAAGTCCGTGTTATAGACCGTACGGGGCTTATACTCGATATCTTTGCTGCACACGCCCGTACAGCACACTCACGACTTCAAGTAGAGCTCGCGCAATACGAATACCTCTTACCTCGCCTGACAGGGATGTGGACGCACCTTGAGCGTCAACGTGGGGGTATTGGTATGCGAGGTCCGGGGGAACGCGAAATAGAAACCGATAGACGAGTAATACACAATCGGATTGCAAAACTCAAACAAGAACTAGCACAGGTGGATGCTCAATTTCGCGTACAACGCAAGAACCGTAACGCACTCCCTCGCGTCTCTCTTATTGGCTATACGAATGTTGGGAAATCTACAATAATGAATTACCTAGCAGGAAGCGAGCTCTTAGCAGAGAATAAACTCTTCGCCACTCTCGATACCACCGTACGTCGTATTGCGACCAAGGGGTGCAAATTTTTACTCTCAGACACCGTGGGGTTCATCCGTAAACTCCCAACACAGCTCATCGAGTCATTTAAATCGACGCTCGACGAGGTTCGCGAGGCAGATCTTCTCTTGCATGTAGTAGACGTCTCGCATCCTTCATTTCTCGAACAGATGGCTTCGGTACAAAATATTTTATTAGAGCTAGGGGCTACGGACAAGGAGCAGATCATCATTTTCAATAAGATCGACCAATATCGCAATCCTGAACGCGATCCTTATGATCTCTCAGGTGAGAGCGATACATTATACACCCTCGAGGAATTACAACAAATGTGGTTTGCTAAAGAGGATACAGAATGTCTGTTTGTGTCTGCTGCCACGGGAACGAATATGGATGCGCTGCGTACGAAACTTTTTGAGCGATTTACTACGACCGAAAATATATATAATTAGCCCTCAAATTTTCTCACCCACCCTTCATCAGGGCAGGAATCTAGAAGCTCTTGCCAAGTTTTTTGTAGCACGGGGTGTACTCCCTCTGGGTTTAGTTCTACTAAAGGTATAAGAACAAATCTTCGTCGCGCTATAGCTGGGTGAGGTATAGCGAGTTCCGGGAGCTCAACTCTCTCATTGCCAAAGAAGAGAATATCTATATCCATTGTTCGTGGAGCATAACGAGCTTCGGAGGAGCGCTTACGTCCGAGTGCGTACTCTATTACCTGAATTTTATGAAGGATCTCAAGGGGAGAGAACGGTGTCTGGAGGACTACGATTTGGTTTAGAAAAGGAGTGTCGCACGCAAAACCCCACGGCTCGCTCTCATAGATTTGCGTGCATTTTTTGCAGTGTCCTACGTTGTTACACAGTAATGTAATCGCCTTTTCAAGCGCTGCCTGGCGATTGCCTACATTGCTACCAAGACACAAATATAAATCGGTCGTATTCGTTCCCGTTACCATTTTTTTAGGGTTAGAAAGTCGCTTTCTCAATCGCTAATCCAGAATAGGGAGTGTTACTAAGAACGTCGTCCCTTCGCCCATAGCGGTCGTGAACGAAATAGACCCTCCCGCACATTTTAGGATATTGGAGGCAATGGCTAGTCCGAGACCTAGACCCGTACTCTTTGTTGTAAAATTCACCTTGAAAATCTTATCCTGTATTGCGGGATCAATCCCTGTTCCATTATCTTTTACTGTAACGAGAGCTAAATTGTTCATAATCCGTGCTTGTACTGCGATTTTAGGCATACTCGTTTGTTGCAGCGCCTGCACAGCATTGGAGAATAAATTGTTAAACACACGTTGGAGGTTGAGAGGGTCTATATACACTTCGGTCGTAGCTATGGGCTCTAGAAAAACCGACCAATCAATATTTTCATGATTACGGAAAAGTCCTAGCGATTGTTCTATAACACCTTTGAGCGATGTCCGTTCAGCATTACCTAGAGTAAGTGTTGCATAGCGAGTAAATGTGTCTGCTGTTTGTGAGAGTGCATCTATTTGCGACTCGAGCATTTGTGCATATTTGAGAAAACGCTCATCCCAATCCTCTACATTAGCTTCCCTCATGAGGAGGAGGTGCTGAATTCCGAGCTTCATCGGTGTGAGAGGATTTTTGATGTCGTGAGCAATTTGCCTAGCCATCTCCTTCCAAGCCGACTCGCGTTCGCTCTCTACTAAATGGGAAGCTTTGCGCTGCAATTCGAGCACTACAGCGTTGTACGTGTCTACGAGTTTACCTATTTCGTCGTTGCCTTTGTATACAATAGGGGCTACAGTACTCGTTAACGAGATATCCTCTAGAGCAAACCGTATACGGTGCAAATTACGCGTTATATGGCTCGTAAACTGCATCACAACAAAGAACTTAATACAGGTAAAAAGCAATAATACGTTGAGGATAAGCGAAGCGAGGTGAATATACTCTTGCTGCTCAACTAGCGGGCTGCGCAGGTATGGGATATTGATGTAGGCCCAGAGTTCGTTGTCGTGGTAGAGGGGAGTATACATCGAGATATAGTGCATATCACCCACACATTCTTGCTGGAAATATTGCGAGGCACTCTGGTTCTGCAGTCTATTCCAAGCTAGAGCATGAATTCGTGTGCCCAGGAGCTGACGTTGAAATATTGCGGCTCGCGAACTACCTATCAACCAACCTGCGGGTGAGTACAAATTAATATCGCAATACAATTTGTTTGATAGCTGCCCTAGAGCCCAATTTACATACCCCGTATCGCGATGCAGCGCCTCCCGTTTTGGTATCCAATTTTGGAGTTCGTTTTGTACTACAGCTATTTGTTCGCGTAAGTGTGCAATATCATCCTTTTGCATACTCATACGCATAATATATTGAATACAAATTATGCTCAACGGAATGTAAAAGAGCATTGTATAAAGGATGATGCGTTGTATACGTCCTGCAAGCCCCTGCGTAAAAAGGGAATACACGGGAAGAATTTTCGAATTCTGGAGTACGAAATTGAAAATAACAATAAAGATAATCGCCAGATAAGCAATTCCCCCAGCGCGCTCAAGAAAATTAAGTTTTGGCTTAGAAATTATTGCGTAAGTATTGACATTGAGTTTCTTCGCAAGGTGGGTATAGTTGTCTTGTTCTATCATCTGCAGGTCGCGAAGTTCATAGTAATCCTGTGGGATCACTATGGGGTAGTGATAGTCACCTGCTTGGGCTAACAACTTACGATTTTGATATAGCGCAGCCGATACTGTTAAGATGGGAGGAGTGCGAGCATATTTTTTGTCAATGAGGAGTTCGGGGTAGCCCCAAAAATAGTGTGGGAGTTTCGAATCTAGCTCTATATAGAGTGTAGATAGTTTGCTATGAGCCGAACCATAATTGAAGATTCCGAGATAACTGATTCGCCCATTTTTATTATCGAGGTAATAAAAATTAGTATTAGCAAGGTGCGATCCATAGTCGTGTATCATGTGCGAGAAGAACTCTTGGCAATTCTTCTTCTGCTGGTTTGTAGTAAGGAAGATCTCCGTCTCGGGATAGCAAAAGGTGAGCTGATAGTCGTACTCCAAAAGATAATCTCTGTAGTATTTGTGACGAATATGACGATTCAGCTCCGCTAGATTCGGGATCTCCTCGTTGGCTATAGCTCGGAGTACAGAGTCTCGTTGTATCTCTTCGGAGAGGTGTGTAAACATATACTCTAGTGTGGGGTCGTGTTCGCTTCCCAGCGTTTCTGCTATATACGATCGTACTGCTATATCCTTCTCCTGAGCCGTATGATCAAGTGTATAGCAAACAATGAGGGCATTCACAAGTGCTAAGACCGTATAGAAGCCTGTATGAAGCGGTTTGTTTGTAATACGGTGCACACTAAAGACAACAAATAAAACTGGGATTCCAAAAATTAGTCCGCACACAACCGAATGTATCGAAAAGACTGCATAAAGAAGCACAAAATTAATTAGTAGTACACCACTCCAGATCAACAGCTTCATCCACACCGAAAGCGCTTGTAGCAACCGCGAAGCTATAATACAAGAGAGCATGAGTAGGGCAACAAGAATCGCCAAACTTACGTACGCACTCAGCGCATAGCCCGACATGTTTGCAAAGCTATAGGGAGTAAGCGTTATCGTAGAATTAGCGATGAGCAAATGAGACAAACTACTAATGAGTTGTAGAAAAAAGAGGGCGAGAGCCAACCAGATGATACTCCAAACTAATGGGATCTCGCTGCGTAATTTAGACTCGTTAGTGGGAGTTAAAAAGCGAAGCTGGAGTACCGTACCCAAAATCCCTAGGGAATAGAAAAATAATTCGCCAAAAGAGGCAAGCCAGTTGGATACGGCAAAAATATCGGAGTGAAAAAACGCTCCTACCTCCCCCAGAAGCCAGTTATTGTACTTACAAGTAAAGAAGAGCAACCATGCTAGCCCCGATCCGAGTAGTGACCAAAACCACCTCCGTCTAGCAGAAAAGAAAGTCGGCAAAAGAAGGAAAAGACAAAAAAGAAGAAGCGTACCATAAAAAAGTTGATTGTCGGTTCTCGTCTTCTGGAGCGTTTCGTCCTGATGGAACAACTCGGGGATTTGTGCCCTAAGTGTGGGGACATTTGCTTGATAGAGATAGGACAAGGAAGCATCCCAACCATTGTGTAAATAGCGGTTTTGCACAGGATAATCTGTTCGTATGTGGGTAAGGACTGCAAACTTATAGTCGCCATATGTGTAAACTTGCGCATGATACCATAAGCCGTAGAGCCAAATATATCCCGTCTGAAGCATCGTAAGCTGTTGCCAGTCACTAGGTCCGTAACGATAGGACCAGATGAGCACACTGTCGTGCTTTGTAATTAGGAACTCGATGTGATTCGCGCGAAGCGTCGGGATGATGTCCTCTTGATAATATTTATAGCTCGCGGACTCGGTGGCATTTTTCATATAATCACAACAACGCTTTGCGAGCGTAACCCCAAGCTGATTGCGTTCGGATACTATATTATGAAAACGCTCCACTAAATTTTTGTCGTCGGTAGGGAGACTACGTATCTCTTTTACATGAGTTTGTAAACCGAGCAAGAAGAGAAGAACTCCCATACAGGCGAGGATAACTCCTATTATACGCCAAAAGATAAGTTTATGCCCTTTGAGCCAAAGAACGAAATATTGCAAAAGTCTTTTGAATACGGAAAAAAGATTAATCATGGTGGTAAGGTTCGCCACGGATTATAGTAAATAGGCGATAGAGTTGTTCTAAAAAAACAAGGCGTACCAATTGGTGAGAAAAGGTAAGGAGAGAGAGTGAAAGATGAAGGGGGTATCGCTCTAGTACGTCGTGCGAAAAGCCATAAGCTCCGCCAATTACAAAAGCGAGTTTTGATACTCCCTGCACTGTAAAAGAATCCACTAAGCCAGCAAGCGATCGCGAGGAGTATTCTTTACCGTGTTCATCGAGTAGTAGCACTCGGTCGTAACCTTGGAGTATTTCAAGAAATTGATATCCCTCACGGCGCGAAATTTCCTCTGTCGATAAACTTGCCGAATTGCGTATTGTTGGTAGCACCTGAATAGCGAACTTGCAATAGTGTTTGAGTCGCGCTGTATAATCCTGTATACCAGCCTCAATGTAGGGTAAGGTCGTTTTGCCTAGTAAAATAAGATCGACTTTCAACATATTGTTGCAAAATTACAACAAGCATAGCGTTTTAGCCCTAGGATAACTCAACATACAAGATCCGAGCTACGAATTAGCAATCTATTCGGATAAACGATATTCATATCCCTTGTATCTCTGCCTCTATTGTACTCACCACCCGACGATACCACTCGATATCGTCAAAGCTCAAGACGCGCCCCACGCGCTTTTGTAGCCATAACCTCGCTGGTAGGTACGAGCCGACGTAATGATCCCAAACCGCGCGCGGAACATTCCCAAAATACTGCACATCGTTGATCCAAGCCCTCTCCCCTTCATACTTTACAAACTCCACGAGGTTCGAACCCGGAGTACTAAAGGTGGCTGTTATAAGGATATCTAGCGTATCGTCCATCAAATGCAAACGGCGCAACCACCTACCCCTTTCTACAAACCGTTGATATTCAGCCCTATCCTTCGGGTAGGGGATACGTGGATAGTCTATCTTCAAGAACTCGATGTACTTCTCGCGATACTCTTTATCGTTCAGTACGCCGTAGATATAATCGAATACATCCTCCCCCTTTACTGTTTCGCCTACCGCTTGGCTTATCTTATCTAGGCTCTCTTGCCGCATATTCAGCTCAAGTTCTATCGGCTTTCCATCTTTCGTAGTGCCTGCTATGACCTCTGCGGGGGTGTAATCCCACCCATCTGGGAATTTATAGAGAGGAAAAGCGTAGGTACTTTCACTTGGTAGATTAGAGATGAACCCCTTGTCTATCAAGTTTTTACTTACAAAACAGTGTTGAAAAGTTGCTGATGTCACTATTCTTGGCACACACAAAGCATAATTTTCGGGAAAAAGAAGTTCTCCTAATGTCTTAAAGCAAGGATATGCCCACAATCCTCTCGACTGTCCCGTATATGGTATATAACGTTTATCGAAAGGACGATAGTCATATATATTGTATCTGAGTATTGCACATTTTGCATCTTTTTGTGCTCTGGTTATTTGCCAGTTGCGTGTATCAGCTCTCAGTTTATATTTTTTTACTAATTGTTCTGCTGTTAACGTACTTATATCAACAACTATTTTTTGTGCAGACATCTCATTAAACTGTACAATCAGATCATCCCGAGAGGTTGAGGCGCCTGAATTGTAACGAAAGAATAAGCTTTTCAACTCAAAACTCTTCAGATATTCCTTAGTTTCTCTAAACGCTTTCTGCACAAAGAAATAGTACGGCGCTGTAGGATGCAATTCCTGCCAACTTTTGCCAGATAAACTTGTGGCAGCAAGTGCCGTAAACTTCTCCCTACGTAAACCATACAACTCGTGGTAAAACAGCTTGGCTTGTCTATTTTCGCTTACCTTTTTCTTTACAAAAATATTGATGCTTACCCCCACCTGAATATCGAAGACATTCTCGTCCTTCCCGCCCTCGGGAGTACGCTCCTTCAACCTACTATTGCCATGGAGATTTAATATATAGATCTCGTCAAATGCTTCTAGAAGTTCCTTACGCATCTGACGATGAATTACTCCATCCAAAAAACTGTTGTTCGTAATGAATGCAATGATTCCCTCGCCTGTATTTTTTATCTGAAACTGCGCATAA
>CBDEMG010000074.1:0-26423 GCA_965240855.1 uncultured Bacteroidia bacterium
CAGGTTCGGCTTGTTCGAGAGCTAATTCATCGAAGAGCTCTTTATTGCCCTCGAAATACGCTTGAAGAGTAGACAAAAAAAGACTCTTCCCGAAACGGCGCGGACGGCTTAAGAAATAATATTTTCCACGAACTAACGAAGCAATATATTGTGTCTTATCTACATAGAGAAATCCACGACGACGTAAGTCATGAAAACTTTGCACGCCAATAGGCAAATCGCGCAGTAGATCGTTCATAGTATCACCCCCTTATTTCGTCTTACGAAGGTAAAGAAAACAGGATATTTCGTATAATTTCGTTCTAGGCTTTATATAGGATTGTAAAGAGATTCTGTAAAAAGATTGTGGTATAAAAAAACTCCCCTAGAATTTTCTAGGAGAGTTTTTTTATCTTGAACAACAGAGTCTTAATCTCGCACAAGTTGTAGCTCGTCTATTAATCTCGTACATCCTGCATATCGTTCGATAATAAATAGGATGTAGCGTATATCTACGTTAATGCAACGTTGTTTTTCCTGTTCAAAAGCGATGTCGCCGCTGAGTGCTTCCCAGTTGCCATCGAAAGCGCACCCGATGAGATGTCCTTCTTTGTTAAGGACGGGACTGCCCGAGTTTCCACCTGTGATATCATTATTCGATATAAACGCTACAGGAAGTTCGCCTTTTGCATTAGCATATGTGCCGTATGAACCTACAGCATACAGCGATTTTAGACGTTCGGGTACTGCAAATTCATCGCTCTTCGGATTGTCTTTTTCGATTACCCCTTTGAGGGTTGTATAGTAGTTATAGGCTACTCCATCGCGAGGAGTATAGCCCTTTATAGTCCCGTATGTTAAGCGCATGGTGCTATTTGCATCGGGGTAGGAGGGGGCGTTGCCAAGCATCTCGAGGCGTCCAGCGAGATATTTTTGCATAGCAGTAGCGAATTCATTGTTATACCGAATTGCTTGCTCCATATCCTTGTGCATCCATTCTTGTGTACTTTCGGTCATTAAGTAGCCTAGATCTGAGTCCAATTTTTTGAGAGAAGGATTTTTTAAGAAAGATTTCCAGCGCTCGTAATCGGATAGGAAAGAGGTCGCATACATTTTATCTACAAAAGCATCGATGTCTCCTTTGAAATCTTTTTTTATGGTTTGATAGAGTGGTGGGTGAATAGAATCGGGCATAGACTCCTTGAAATATTTAATAAGCGCTTTGGCCGTAGCACGATCTGTGGCCATATCATAGTCTTTAAACCAAGTATTTTCCAGAGGCACTTTAGCGGAGTTTTTGTATTTGTTAAGTGTGGCAGTGTCGTTGTCTTTTATTGCTTTGCGTAAGCTAGCATGGCGATTTCCGAAAGAGAAGAGCTCCATGCCTCGGAAGAAGGTCTCAGTTCCGTAGAATTGCTTAATCTGTATAGGCGTAAGCGCTGCATTGGTACGTTGGATAGTGGGCAGTACGTCTTTGTAGCGCATGTAGCGATCTTGGCTGTCACTAATCCAGTTGGTGAACTTTTCTTCTTCAGCCTCTTTGTTTTTTACTACGCCTAGTTTTTCGAGTGCAAGATTTTGACCGATCGCGTTCTTCCAATAGTTGCTACTTTGTGCATATTTAGCTGCATATTTTATGCGTACCGCTTGACTGGCATTCATGTGTTCTTTCCATACCGCTTGTTTTACCCCACGAACGTCAGCGCGAGCCCTGTTGCGAACCTCGATCACTTGTTTTACTTCCCAAGAGGTCATATATCGATTAGTACTCCCAGGATTTCCGAGTATCATAGCAAAATCGCCTTCGTTGATTCCACTTAGCGATACGGTTAATGCCTTTTTAGGTTTGTAGGGAATATTGTCAGGAGAGTAATCTGCAGGCTCATTATTCTGGTTCGCATAGACGCGAAATAAAGAGAAATCGCCCGTATGTCGCGGATACATCCAATTGTCAGTTTCGCCCCCAAACTTACCAATGGCAGAGGGAGGAGCGCCTACAAGACGGACGTCTTTGAAGACTTCGTAGACCATGAGGTAGTATTTGTTGTGTTCGTAGAAGGGTTTTATCTCTACAACATAGTGTGTGCCCTCGCTTACGGCTTGGAGTAGGGAGTCGCCTCTGGGACGTAAGATACTACTACGGGCTAGGAGAGAGAGAGAATCGGGGATATCCTTAAGCATGGTGCTCGTGACATCTTCCATACGTACAAGTACTGTTACGGTAAGCCCAGGAGTAGGAATCTCGTCGGCTTGGTTGTGAGCCCAGAAACCATCGCGAAGGTAGTCGTGCTCAACGCTGCTATGTTGTTGAATAGCATTGTAGCCACAATGGTGATTGGTAAGAATGAGCCCCTTGTAGGAAATAAATTCGCCCGTACAACCTCTTCCGAAGCGGACGACGGCGTCTTTTAACGATGGTCCCCCCTCGTTGTATATATAGCTGTCGTTTTGAGCAAATCCTAACCGCTGCATCTCTTTGAAATTGTATTGCTTGAGGAGTGGTAAGAGCCACATTCCCTCGTCTGCTAAAGCAGTTAGTTCTATAAAAAATAGACCGCAAAGTGCTAATAATAAACGCTTCAACATCATCTTATTTTGTTGTTCTACTTCAAACAAAGGTACTTAGGTTTCTATGAAACTTATACAGAGGTCTTAAGCTCGTCTCTCAGCGTAGCAGTGTATATTTATTGTAGCAAGCTATAAGCACAGACCTTGCGATCTTTATTCGTTTGAAAACTGTACAAGTAACTCGCGGTAGGCAGAGAAAATCGTAGCTTTAGAGACAAAACCGATGTAACGCCCAGCATGTACAACGGGTAGATTCCAAGCTCCAGAGACTTCGAATTTATCCATTACGCTACTCATACTCTCCTCGAGATCTACGGTAGCCGGAGGTCGGGTCATAAAGTCGTGTACGTAGTGATCTTCGTATTTGTCGGAATCGAACATTACGGAACGGATGTCGTCCAGCAAAAGGATTCCTAACAGTTTGCCATCGGAGGAGGTCACGGGGAAAATATTGCGGTGCGATTTAGCAACAGCTTTAACAAGTTCACCCAGCGTATCGTCTGGGTGTATTGGGAGGAGATCTGTTTCGATTACGTTGCGAAGCGAGAGCATTGTTAGTACGGCTTTGTCTTTATGGTGCGTAATCAGATCGCCTTGCAGTGCAAGCTGACGTGTATAAATAGAGTGTTTATCGAAGTAGGAACTCGTGATATAGGCTATCGTTGCAGTGATCATTAGCGGGAGTAAGAGTACGTATCCTCCAGTTAACTCCGCGATAAGGAATATTCCTAGCAAAGGGGCATGCATAACGCCCGCCATGGCCCCCGACATTCCAACGAGTACAAAATTGGCAAGACCAATGTCTGAGTGAAAGGTTTGGTTTAGTAATGTCCCTAAGAAGAAGCCAGAAACACCCCCCACAAAAAGAGTAGGAGCAAAGGAGCCGCCGATGCCACCTCCTCCATTGGTCGCTGACATAGCAAAGACTTTGATGAGTAGTAAACCGAGTAAGAAAAGGAGTAGTACCCAAGGCTTATCAGCGAGTGCTTCGAAGGGAGAGCTGTGGAGTAGGGAGGTCGCTTTTCCTTCGAAGAGCGCTTGTACAGATTCGTAGCCCTCGCCGTATAGTGGAGGAAAGAGAAAGATTAGGAAGCCGAGTAGTATAGCTGCGAGTGTGATACGTTGGTAGGGGTGTGCTTTGTAATGCCCGAACCACTTTTCCATACGAATAGACATCCGAGTGAAATAGACGGATACGAGCCCAGTGAATATGCCGAGTATTAGGTAGTAGGGAGTTTTGGAGAGATCGAAGGGGACGTTGTAGACGAAGTGGAACAGGGTGGCATCGCCTAGTAGAAAGGAGGAGACGAGAGTGGCAGAAACGGCACTTACCAGAAGCGGGACGATGGAATTGAGTGTTAGATCCAACATCAATACTTCGAGAGTGAAGACCATGCCTGCAAGGGGGGCTTTAAAGATGGCAGCAATACCAGCCGCTGCTCCGCACCCAACCATGAGGGTCATCGTCTTGTTATCGAGCTTAAAGAACCGCGCTACATTAGATCCAATGGCCGCACCAGTAAGAACTACAGGCGATTCTGCTCCTACCGATCCGCCAAAACCTATTGTGACACTACTTGTTAGGATGGAGCTCCAGGTATTGTGTAGGCGAATACGTCCGCGATGGCGTGAGATGGCATAGAGAATTCGAGTAACGCCATGACTAATATTATCGCGTACTAGATAACGTACGAGTAGATAGGAAAGCAGGATTCCAACTCCTGGGAGAATGAGATACAAAATACTCCCATACTGATTATCGGTGAGCGAGAGTACGAACTCGTGTGTCCAGTGTACAGAGTGCTTTAGTAGTACGGCAGCAAGACCACAGAGCACTCCGACGAGGAAGCTCACCAATAGCGATTGTTGTCGAGTGCTCAGACGAAACAGAAGCTGTATTCGCTTCTCCATACAAACGAAGTTTACAAGAGTGCTCTACTTTTTTTGGTAGTGTTGCGACTGCATAGGAGGAAAAGTCATTATGGTCGTAATTGAAAAGCTCCAGGTGCGAGCTCGTAGGTCTCTTTGCCATAATGGAAAATGCGTGCGGGCTTCGCTCCTATGAGTTCGGTAGTATCGCCTTCGATTCGTAGCATGGTGCCCTCTCGTAGTCCTACTACAGTCATATTTCGGTTGAGCTCGATGTATTCAATAATCCGTTCTTCTCTCGTTTCGCCAGCGTGCCCTGCAGGGTTTGCATCGAGGTAGTGTGGATTAATTTGGTAGGGAATCAAATGTAGCGCTTCAAAACTGTGGGGGATAGCAGCAGGCATATCGTTGGTTGTACAAATAGTGGGACAGCTCACATTAGAGCCAGCACTCCAACCTACGTAGGGAGTACCACTAGTTACTTTCTCACGAATGATGCCCAAGAGATCTTTCTCTTGCATTTGTTGCAGGAGTCGCCAAGTGTTGCCGCCACCGATTACGATAGCTTCAGCCTCGCGTAACAAATGTTTAGGATCGTCTGTCTCGTGTACAGAATCTACAGTAATCCCTGCTTCAGCAAATCGTTTAGCTACTTTCTTTTGGTAGTCATCGTACGAAAAACGTACACCAGCATATGGGATGAATACAACACGTTGCACTCCCTTGAGAAAACGCCCAATCTCGGGCATAGCGTAGGCAAGATATTCCTCGCCCGCATTGGTCGAATTACTGATCAATAATAGTCGCATTTCGTTAAATCCACATTACCTAGATTACAACACTAATGTACTACAAAAAACATATAAAAATGTGTAGAGCCCCTCTGCGATGAATATGATAAGCTCCACCATTGGAAGTGCGTATGTGTTGAAAGGTAAAGAACTACCTTTGTTTAGAAATCTCTGGCTAGAATGCGAAAAGTAGGGTGGGTAATCTTGGTAGTTTGGTTGCTTCTGTGTGCGATAGTCTACGAGTTATACGAACAACACCAAGCAAAGATGCGGCAAGAACGCAATGGAGGCGTGAAGTTAGAGCTACGTAAAGAAAAGGATAGTGTAAAGATTTTGCGCTCGGAGAAGAAAGATACTATAGAGTCATCAGAAGCTCCTAAAGGCGCAAAAGTGGAGAAAAAACATGAGGGATTGCATTATCTTGAAGTGCCCCTTGCAAGTAATAAAAAGGTGATAGTGGGGTATCGCAGAGGTTTTACCTTCGGGTATTCTCAAGACAGTAAACAATCGCTTTGGGTAGCATACGAATTTGTACGAAGTGAGTTAGCTAAAAGAGTAAAACGTGCTAAAGACTTTAGGGAAGACCCTGAGTTTAGAATGAGTGCTAGGAATAGCGATTATATACATACGGGATACGACAAAGGGCATCTTGCGCCAGCAGGAGACATGGCTTGGAGTAAACAAGCTATGCGAGAGTCGTTTTATTTCACCAATATTTCGCCACAAGTCGCCGCATTTAATAGAGGGATCTGGAAACGATTGGAAGAACAAGTGCGTGCTTGGGTTGCGAGGTATGATACCGTTTATATTACGACGGGACCGCTTTTTTTGAAGAAGTGTGGAGTAATAGGCAAGAATCGAATTCGTATACCATCACATTTTTATAAAGCATTATTGATACCGAATCGGGGAAACTGGCAAGCCGTGGCATTTTTACTGCCTAACAAAGCATCGCGGAGTTCGATAAATAGTTTTCGGTGTACAGTAGATTCGTTGGAACAATGTTCTGGGTTAGATTTTTTCCCATTACTCCCTGATAGTATCGAAATCGTAGTAGAACAAGATTACAACAAAGTATTTTGGAATGCAAGATGATCCAATCCATTTTTCGTCTTTAAAGACAGAACGTAGTATGGGACGAGAGCTTTTCTTGTTCGTGGTTTTGATAGTGGGCGGCTTGTTGTTTTTGGTACTATCGGGTGGCGCATTTACACGGCTCGTTGAGTTTTTTTTTGATGAGCAAACGACTCAACAACGCTTCTCACAAGTCTATGCGACATTGTGTATCATGGTATTTACTGTTTTGGCTTGGCGCAGTATTCACAAAGAGCCATTTATGTTGTATTTGCGAGCGAGAGAATTGCGATGTCGATCAGTATTTTATGCGATAATTTTTGCATTAATAGCACAACCAGCCGTAATAACATTAGCTCACTTCAATTCGCTACTTCCGCTCCCCGATTGGGCTCTGGCACTTGAGGCTAAGGCAGAGATCTTAGTACAGCAGATGCTCTGTACTGACAGTGTCCTAATGTTTGTCGCAAATGTGTTTGTGATAGCAATCATCCCTGCAGTGAGCGAGGAAATGCTGTTTCGAGGATTGCTACAGTCGTTTTTTTGTAAGCGAGGCATGAATGTGCATGCGGCAATTTGGCTTGTTGCAGTAATATTTGGGATTATCCATTTCCAGTTTGCAGGCTTATTACCTCGAACATTTTTGGGAGCTGTGCTTGGTTATCTTTTCTACTACAGCCGTTCGTTGTGGTTGCCAATTATTATGCATGCTTTAAACAATATGGGCGCAGTCGTTGTGTACTTCATCTATACTTATAATGATTGGGATATTAGTAAGGGGGAAATAGAATTTAATCTTTGGCTCGGGCTATTTTCTGTGGTTACAACCTATTTGATGTTGTGTCTCATTCTTTTACTCCGTCGTGAGTGGGGGGTACATCAAGGAGTCTTTTCTAGAAGTGAGAATCTGTAAATTTGGATAAGAGGATGCGTATAGCGCTTATTGGTTATGGGAAGATGGGGCATGTCGTAGAGCAGTTAGCTCTGGCGGCTGGCGACGAGGTTGTAGTACGAATAGAAAAGGATTGCTCGGTATTGGAGTCTTCGGAGCAACTCAAGCAAGCAGATGTCGCTATAGAGTTCACAGCACCTACGGAAGCAGTACGAAATATAGAAGCGTGTATTGCATTGGGTTTGCCGATTGTTTGCGGCACTACGGGGTGGTATGATGCTCTTCCGCGAGTGAGGGAGTTGGTGGAAGGTGGTAAGAATGGGGCATTATTTTATGCACCAAATTTTAGTATTGGGGTGAATATATTTCTTCGAGCGGGGGAGCTGTTGGCTAAATTTCGCTCGGAGTTTCCACAATACGCAGTAGCAATAGAAGAAACACACCATACAGCCAAATTAGATGCTCCGAGTGGTACGGCGATAGCTTTGGCACAGCCATTTTTACGAGGGGAAAATGCGTATTCGAGTTGGAAACTCGAGCCAACCAATAATCCCAGTATACTCCCTATAACAGCGAACAGGGTAGAGAACGTGCCAGGGATACATACATTGATGCTCGATAGTGTACACGATACGATACAACTCCAACACACTGCAAAGAGTCGAGAGGGTTTTGCGGCAGGCGCCTTGGCTGCAGCCCGTTTTCTGATTGGGAAGCGAGGTGTTTATAGTATGAAAGATTTGCTGTAAGAAAAGTGGGAAGATAACACGAGATTGTATGGCGCGCATTTTTTACTATACGCTAGGGTGTAAGCTCAATTATTCGGAGAGTGCGACTTACCAACGTCAATTCGAAGTTCTTGGATGTCCTACGGTGGAAAATGTACAGGAGGCAGAGATCTGTATTATCAATACGTGTGCAGTAACAGAACAGGCGCAAAAGAAATGCCGTCAGGTGTTGCATAAATTTCGCCGCGAAAGTCCGAAGAGCTATATTGTACTGGTGGGTTGCTATGCCGATATGATACTCAAGGAGTCTCAGTTGATCGATAATGTAGATCTCATAGTATCGCGTCATGAGAAGCAAGAGTTAGCATACTTGGTATTAAAGCAGCGAACTGGCGGGGTGGAGCCAATAACGTGTTCGAGTGGTAAGGAGAGTTATTTTCCTGCTTTTTCGAAAGGAGGACGTACGCGAGCATTCCTAAAAATACAGGATGGGTGTAGCTACCATTGTACATACTGTACAATTCCGCAGGCAAGGGGCGAGAGTAGGAGTGCGACAATAACGGAGGTACTTGAACAGGTGGAGGCGATAGCTGCTGCAGGAATTGTAGAGATTGTGATAACTGGAGTCAATACGGGCGATTTTGGTAGAGCGTACCGCGAGCGTTTTATTGATTTGCTTCGAGCCCTTGATGAGATACAAGCTATTAAGCGCTATCGCATATCTTCGTTAGAGCCGAATCTGCTCACAGATGAGGTGATATCTTTTGTGGCTACATCTCGAGCCTTTCTACCGCATTTTCATATTCCATTGCAATCGGGGGCAGATGCAGTACTTCGTGCCATGGGGCGTCGCTATGATACAGCACTCTATGCAGCAAGAATAGCGAAAGTACGTGAGTCTATACACACACCTTTTCTGGGGATAGATTTGATAGTTGGCTTTCCTGGTGAGACGGAGACAGATTTTGAGCAAACATATCAGTTTCTCGAGCATATTGCTCCATCATATTTGCATTTATTTCCCTACTCGCGCAGACCAGGCACTCTCGCGTCTACCCTGCCTAATCAAGTAGCGCCTTCAATAAGGAAACGTAGAATGGAGCAATTGATGCAGCTCAATGAACGATTGCAAGAGAGTTATGCCCGCGAGTTCTTGGGGACAGAACAGCGTGTATTAGTGGAAAGGATTTCGCACGAAGGGATTGCTGAGGGGCATACGGAGAACTATTTGCAAACGACCTTTGCAGCACAAGAAGCCCAGCATGGAGCAATAATTTCTGTACAGCTCATTGATTATTTGGGAGATGGTGTACTATCTGCTCGAGAGTTGCGTGGAGCGTGAATAAGAGGATATAGGGTATAACATTGAAGAGAATTAAGATGGATCTAGAGAATGCCAGTGTAGCGGAGCTGCAGACGATACGTTCACAAGTTGAGGTCATAGCTCAAAGAGCAGGTATGACGATAGCCGCGCATGCTAGAGAGATTCGACAGGTGAATGTGGAAGTTAAGGGGGTACATGATTTTGTTACGAACGTTGATAAAGAATCGGAGCGTCTAATTTTAAACTCACTCTCAGATTTATTGCCAGGGGTAGGGATATTATCGGAGGAGGGAGCAGGAGTACCTTCGAAGGATGGTTATAATTGGATAATAGATCCATTGGATGGAACAACCAATTTTATTCATGCAATGCCCCCTTATGCCGTAAGTATTGGGTTAGCAAAGGGGAATGAGGTGTTACTAGGAGTAGTTCACGAGGTGTCGATGCAGGAAACTTTCTCGGCAGTAAAGGGCTGTGGGGCATATTGCAATGGTCAGAGGATAATGGCGAGCAGCTGTCATAAAATAGATGATGCATTGATCGCTACAGGATTCCCGTATTACAACTATGAGCGTCTCCCTCAATTTATGCAGACATTGGAATATTTTATGCAGCACTCTCACGGACTTCGTCGTTTGGGTTCGGCTGCAACGGATCTAGCCTATGTAGCTTGTGGACGTGTAGATGCATTTTATGAATATGGTTTAAAACCTTGGGATGTGGCAGCAGGTATCATTATAGCACAGGAGGCTGGAGTTCGATTTGCGGATTATGGGGGAGGAGAGAATTATCTTTATGGTGGCGAGCTCTTGTGTGCAACAAAGAGGTTATTTGATGAATTTCAGGGAGTAGTGGTGCATCTGATGAGCAAATAATGGGGAATAGGCAATGAAGAGATTTGCTGATAGGTTGCTCTATTGGCTTTTTTATGCTTTTACGTGGCAGATAGCGATGTTGCCACGTCCGTTGTTCTATTTTCAGAGTGACGTGTTGGCCTTGCTGCTCTGTTTTGTGTTGCGATATAGGCGTAGAGTGGTGCGACAGAACTTGGAGCGTTCGTTTCCAGAGAAATCGGTAGCAGAGCGTTCGAAGCTTGTTTGGAAATTTTATCGCCATCTCTCGGATCTTATCCTAGAATCTTTTTTTCTTTTGCATGCCTCGGTGCGGCGTGTACAGCGTCGTTGTAAGTATACAAACGTAGAAATTTTAACGCCACATTATGCCGAGGGTAAGAGTGTTATAGTAGCTGCAGCGCATATAGCGAATTGGGAATTCTTGGTTACAGCATCGTTACATATCAGTCACCATATGCTCAATGTATACAAGCCCTTGCATAACCGGCGTATAGAGCATTTCTTGACACGAGGACGAGAGCGTTTTGGAGGTACGGCTGTACCGATGCAAAATATCCTTCGATCAATAGTGTGTTATGAGCAGAAGCAGATACCTACATTGATTGGTTTAATTTCGGATCAGACGCCTCCCCCTGGTAAGCATCTTTGGTTAGAGTTTTTCCATCAAGATACGATGGTCTATACAGGTGTAGAAAAGTTGGCTTGTCATTTTGATTTCCCGGTATATTTCTGTCGTATGGAACGGGTGAGACGCGGGTATTACGAAGTGACCTTAGAGAAAATAACAACGACCCCTCGAGAAGAGCCAGAGAATGGTATAACAGCGCGCTACATGCATTTGCTTGAAGAAACGATTCGAGCGCAGCCGAGTAGTTGGTTGTGGTCGCACAAACGATGGAAACGTACGAGGGAATGATAGCAGAGGAGATCTATCTACTAATCCTGAAGTTTTGAAAGATTATGTTTAAGAAGGAGGTCTTGTGCATTGGTACATTTTTGGTGCGTGTTCAAAGAATAAGGCGTACCTTTGACGTAAATAATCGATATTAACGCGACTAAAATATATGAGATGGATTCGTCTAAGCGAACGTTGAATTTGAGTGAGGTCGTAATCCGTTTTTCGGGTGATTCTGGAGACGGGATGCAGCTCACGGGGACGCTATTTTCGGATACGTCGGCTCTCTTGGGTAACGGAGTTAGTACGTTCCCAGATTACCCAGCCGAGATACGAGCCCCACAGGGATCGATAGGTGGTGTTTCTGGTTTTCAGGTTCATATCGGGAGTGAGCCAGTGAGTACGCCAGGGGATTATTGCGATGTATTGGTTGCTATGAATCCTGCTGCTTTGAAAGCTAATGCGAAGTGGATGAAGGTAGGGGGGACGATACTCTTGGATGAGGATACGTTTGTGCCCAAATGGTTGGAAAAGGCGGGTTTTAAGACTAATGATCCCATCTCGGAGCTCAAGCTAAACGATTACAACGTGTTGTTTTGTCCTATTACTGCATTGACTCAAGAGAGTTTGAAGGACTCGGGGTTGGATGCAAAGGGCATAGTACGTTGTAAAAATATGTTTGCGTTGGGGATGCTTTTCTTCATGTTCGATCGCCCGATGGATCATGCCGAGAAGTATTTCGAGCAAAAGTTTAAGAAGAAGCCAGAGCTTATCGAGGCCAATAAGAAGGTCTTGAAGGATGGTTATAACTATGCTGCGAATGTGCAGGCGATTGCCAATACATACGAAGTGCCAAAGGCGGAGGTGAAACAACATGGTTTGTACCGCAATATCAATGGTAATACTGCGACAGCGTGGGGTTTTATGGCAGCTTCGGAAAAATCGGGACGTCCGCTCTTTTGTGGTTCGTACCCTATAACACCAGCTACGGATATTTTAGTAGAGTTGGCGAAGCGGAAGGATTTGGGAGTCAAAACTTTGCAAGCGGAAGATGAAATAGCAGGTATATGCACTTCGATAGGGGCTGCGTTTGCAGGGAATTTTGCAGTAACGACGACCTCTGGTCCAGGTCTTTCGCTCAAGAGTGAAGCATTGGGTTTGGCTGTGATGACGGAGCTTCCACTCGTGATAGTCGATGTACAGCGTGGGGGACCATCAACGGGTTTGCCGACAAAGACAGAGCAGTCTGATCTTATGCAGGCACTCTGGGGACGTAATGGTGAGTGTCCGTTGGTGGTAGTTGCAGCAAAGAGTCCGAGCGATTGTTTTGATATGGCTTTTATGGCAAGTAAGATTGCTTTGGAGCGTATGACGCCCGTAATTTTGCTAACGGATGGTTTTATAGCAAATGGCTCGCAACCGTGGCGCATTCCTTCGATGAAGGATTATCCCGAGATACAACCACCAATAGCGAAACCCCACCCGGATGGTGAGCGTTTTTTACCGTATAAGCGCAACGAGAACTTTGTACGTGAATGGGCTTTCCCTGGTACGTTAGGGTTGTCGCATCGTATTGGTGGATTGGAAAAAGATTCGTTGAAGGGAACGGTATCGCACGATCCGCAGAACCACCAAGTAATGACGGAGTTACGTGCAAAGAAGGTTGCCACGGTTCAGAATATGATCCCGAAGCAAACTTTGTTGGGGGATGCAGTGGGCGATGTATTGCTAATTAGTTGGGGAGGAACATTTGGACATACTTCGAGTGCAGTGGAACAGCTGCGAGCAAAGGGTAAGAAGGTCTCGTTGTGTCATATATCGTATATCAATCCGTTGCCAGCGAATTTGCCGGAACTCTTTAAAGGGTTTAAGCAGTTGATTGTCGCGGAGTTGAATATGGGGCAGATGGCAAATTACCTACGTATGGCATTGCCCACATTTGAATACCAGCAGTACAACAAAGTGATGGGGCAGCCCTTTACAGTGCATGAGTTGGTAGAGCATATTGAAGGTAAGTTGAAGTAAGCGCGGTGGGAGGAAATAAAGATGAGCGAGTGTAAGTATACAGCAAACGATTTTAAGAGCGATCAGGAGGTACGTTGGTGTCCTGGTTGTGGTGATCATGCTATATTGGCTTCGGTGCAGAAAGCTATGCCACTAGTAGCTGAGCAACTCGGGTATTCGAAGGAGCGTTTTGTAGTGGTCTCGGGGATCGGGTGTTCGAGTCGTTTCCCATACTATATGGATACGTTTGGTTTTCATTCTATTCATGGTCGTGCTACGGCGATTTCTACGGGGTTGAAAGTAGCCAATCCGACGATGAGTGTATGGCAGGTTACGGGGGATGGTGATGCGTTGGCAATAGGAGGCAACCATTTTATACATGCAATACGTAGAAATATAGACATTAATATCTTGTTGTTTAACAATGAGATATATGGTTTGACAAAGGGTCAGTATAGTCCAACTTCTAAATTAGGAGCGATAACCAAGACATCACCTTATGGTACGGTAGAGCAGCCATTCCACCCAGGAGAATTGGTATTGGGAGCTCATGGTCATTTCTTTGCCCGTTCGTTGGATATAGAATTGAACCTATCTTCGGAGGTGATGCTTGCTGCAGCTAAGCATGATGGGACATCCGTAGTGGAAATTTTGCAGAATTGTGTGATTTTCAACAATGGAGCACATTCGGCCATTTCTGAGAAGTTGACGCGAGCAGATCGCGTGATATACTTGAAACATGGCGAGCCAATGATATTTGGTAAGAATCGAGATAAGGGGCTAATATTAGACGGCTTCCGTTTGCGGGCAGTGGAGCTTGGAAAAGATGGTTATACGGAAGATAATATATTAGTACACGACGCACATGAACCGAAATTCGGGTTGCATATGTTGTTGGTTGGGATGCATTACCCAGATCTTCCAGTAGCACTTGGAGTGATACGCGATGTACCGTCGCCAACGTATGATGATCTCGTGCGCGATCAGATAGCCGATGTGCAGAAGAGTGCGAAGATGCATTGCATGGACGATCTGTTGCGTAGTGGAGAGGTATACGAGCTTTAGAATAGATATTGTTTGTAAGAGAGAGGCATTGCTATGTATAGTGATGCCTCTTTGTATTTTTATTGTGGAAGAGATCGATGAGAGTTGTATGTAATTTTTGGTGCGATGAGTATATAACTAAATAGAGATTTTGATCGTTACACTACCGTACGAGTTTTATATGTGAGTCATAGAAATGAAAAAAGGACTAAAAATTAGCCTCATCGTGTTGGGTGGGTTGTTGGCTATTATGCTTCTTGTGCTAGTATTACTTCCGCCACTCTTCAAACCTCAGCTTCTCCGTATAGCACAAGAGCAGCTTAATAAGCAATTGAATGCGCGCATTGAGTTTTCAGATTTAGATCTTTCGTTATTCAAGAGTTTCCCATTGGCGACCATATCTTTAGAGGGACTTTCTGTAGTAAATAAAGCGCCTTTTGAGGGAGATACCTTGGCGAGTCTGCGGAAATTTTCGGTGAGTGTAGATCTTTTTTCACTTTTCGATCTCTCCAACGTTGAGGTACAAGAGGTAGTACTGGAGCATCCACATATCTATGCACACCGTGACTCACTAGGACGAGCCAACTGGGAGATAACCTATAAAGATTCAACAGCAATTGAGACAAAGAAGGATAGTGCAACGGGAGCGGGTGCTTCGCATTTACAGTTCCAATTACGGCGGTTTGCAATACAGGATGCTATTGTAACCTATCTAGACGATTCAACGCAGCTTGATGCTCGGCTCAAGCATCTGGATTTTGAACTCAGTGGTAATCTGGGCTTAAAACAAACTCAGTTGGGCTTGAATCTTGGAATAGATTCGGTATACTTAAAAAATGGAGCGCTAACCTATGTCCCGCAACTCCGTTTAGGTTTTAATGCAGCGATCGATGCAGATCTCGAGAATAAGGTATATAAGCTGGCTTCGAACGAGATTGCACTAAATGATTTTATTCTTTCGTTGACTGGTCAAGTTGCGATGGTGGACGAGGCAATAGATACCGATCTTACACTCGTAACCAATAAGGCTGATATTCCTGGGTTACTATCGTTAATTCCTGCTTTTTATACGCAAAATCTTAAGGGATTGAAGACAACCGGGACTCTGCAACTATCAGGTTATGTGAAGGGACGGAAGTTTGGGAAGCAGTTGCCAGATGCAGAGTTGAAGTTGGAGGTAAGCAATGCAACAGTTCAATATCCAGCTTTGCCGAAATCTGTTACGGGATTAGCGGTCGATTTTTTAGCGCAAATTAATGGGACGCAGCAAGATTCGAGTCTATTGCAACTCAATAATCTCTCGTTTACGATAGGAGGTAACCCAGTGCGTTTGCAAGCCAATGTAGCGACACCTATAACAGATCCGAACCTTTGGGCAACAGTACAGGGGAGTGTGGATTTGGCAACTCTTGGCGAAACGCTCCCATTGGGAGAGAGGGAATTGACAGGACAGGTAGATCTAGATCTCGAGGTCGAGGCTTTTCTCTCCGCCGTAAAAAATAAGCAGTTCGAGAGTTGTAATGTGGATGGATATCTAGGATTACAGAATGTGCGACTGACGCAAGCTGTAGCGAATCATGATGCATTGCTGCATGAGTTGGGACTCCGTTTCTCGCAAAAATCGATACAACTCGAGAAGTTTGATGCTGCGGTGGCGAATTCAGATATCCGATTAAGGGGGGGAATAGAGAATTTCTTAGGCTATTATTTTGGCGAGGAGGTTGTAACGGGGACGTTGGAATTGCGTTCGAATCGTTTGGATCTTCGTGAGCTTTTGCCAGTGAGTTCAGAAGAAAAATCATCGGATGAGATAGCTGCTTCTCCTACGGAGGGCACTTCTGATGTTTCGACATTAACAGTAGAGCAATTAGATCTTTTCCGTCGTATAGCGTTTGCTTTGCGAATCAATATAGATGATCTCTTCTTTCAAGATTATGAGATGAAACAAGCGGGTGGGAAGATTGATGTGAAGGATGGTGTGATACGTATAGCAAACCTAGGTTGTGTTCTTTTTGACGGCGATGCTCGGATATCGGGGCTTGTAGATTTGAGTACATCGCACTACACATCAGCTTTAGAGGTGGGAATTAACCATTTTGATCTTGCAGCAGGAGTAAAAAGTGTAAAAACGGTGCGAGACTTAATACCTGGGATAGATTATGCAGAAGGTCATCTAGGACTTACGCTAACGAGTAGTAGTCAGTTGGATGAGAATTTTGCTCCAGTACTTAAGACGCTTAATGCAACGGGGCGTATAAATGTAGGTGAGCTAGCGATAAAGAATGCTCCCCTTTTCGAGAAATTTGCGGAGGTGTTGGCTATTAAGGAGCTATCTAACCCGACTTTTAGAGGTGGGGTAGCAACTTTTGAGATAGAGAATGGGGTAATAACGTTTGCTCCGTATGAGGTAAAAATAAATGAGATAGCAGGTAATATAGGAGGTCAGGTACATCTAGATAAAACAATAGATATGACGCTCAATGCCACGATACCGTCCTCCTTGCTAGGGAAGTTAGGAACTAAGTTGACATCGTTAGTGAATCGCTATGTAAAAGATTTAGCGATGCCTGCGAAACTTCCGTTTTGGATACGAGCTACGGGTAGTGTCTCTGCGCCGAAAGTAGATTTTGGACTTGAGCAATTGGGGACAAATAATTTGAAAGAGGTAGTGAAGGAAAAAGTAGAAGAGGTCGTAGATAAGGCAAAGGAGCGTCTAAGTGCAGAGGCGGATAAACTCATAGCGGAGGCAGAACGACAAGCAGAGCAACTACAGGTAGAAGCAAAAAAAGTGGCAGATAGGACTCGGGAGGAAGCGAAAAAACGAGCAGAACAAGTGATTGAAGAGGGGGAGGCAAACGGGATGCTAGCAGCGATAGCTGCAAAAAAGGTGGCAGAAAAGATAGAAAAAGAGGGGGAGAGAGTAGCAGAAAAAATAGAGCGCGAAGCTAGAGATAACGCGGAAAAAATACTTGCAAAGGCGAGAGAGGAAGCTAGTAAATTGAAATAAGCTAGATGAGGGAGAGAGATTTAGTCAAAAATGAATAATGTAAAGGCAAGTTTTTAAAAAGTCGTATTTTTGCGCAAAATTCGTAAGTTTTGGAACGTGAAATAATAGGAATAGACAATATCCGTAAGGTATATCAGGTGGGGAGTGTAGAAGTGCGAGCCTTGGACGGCGTGTCGCTCTCGATACACAAGAACGAGTATGTTGCGATAATGGGACCCTCGGGCTCAGGGAAATCTACTCTGATGAATATACTAGGTTGTTTGGATACGCCGAGTTCTGGTCGCTATGTTTTGAATGGAACAGATGTGAGTGAGATGCGGGATGATGCCTTGGCGGATGTGCGCAATACAGAGATAGGTTTTGTATTTCAAACCTTTAATTTGTTACCACGCTATACGGCCTTAGAAAATGTAGTGTTACCGTTGGTCTATGCCGGCGTTGGTCGTGCCGAACGGATGGAACGGGGTCGTAGAGCACTAGAGAGTGTTTCGTTGGGCGATCGAATGGATCATCGTCCGAATGAGATGTCTGGAGGACAGCGCCAAAGGGTAGCAGTAGCACGAGCGTTGGTAAATCACCCTGCTATTATTTTGGCAGATGAGCCTACGGGCAACTTGGATACGAAGACCTCGATAGATATTATGCACCTATTCGAAGATATTTATGCGCAAGGGAATACAATCATAGTGGTAACGCATGAAGAGGATATAGCACAACATGCGCGTAGGATTGTGCGTTTGCGCGATGGACACATAGAGTCGGATAAGGTGAACGAACATCCGACCTTGGCAAATAGCAAGTAGCCGTGTGTTTGTTACATTTCAGGAGAAAAAAAGACTTAAAATAGTTTGAGTAATGTACTGGACGTTGGAATTGGCTTCGAAGCTAGAGGATGCTCCTTGGCCAGCAACCAAAGATGAATTGATTGATTTTGCGCAGCGCTCTGGCGCCCCTTTAGAGGTGATAGAGAATTTAGATGAGTTGGATGAGGATGGAATGGTATACGAGGCGATAGAGGATATTTGGCCAGATTATCCGACTAAAGAGGATTTCTTTTTTGACGATGACGAATATTAGCTCTTTTAGCGTATTGGGGTGTGCGAAGTGAAGTAAAATCCTTAGATTGTATAAGAAATATTAAGTTTGTAAAGAAAACTTGGTGAGATAATGGTTCGTATTTCTTTTCCAGATGGGAGTGTACGTGAGTATACGGAAGGTGTGACGGGTTTGGAGATTGCCTCGAGTATCTCGCAACGTTTAGGCAAAGAGGCGCTCTCAATAGGCGTAGATGGAGAGGTCTGGGACTTAACGCGCCCGATAGAAAAAGATGCGAACGTGCAGATTTATACTTGGGACGATGCGGAGGGTAAGCATGCCTATTGGCACTCCTCAGCGCATTTGATGGCAGAAGCAATAGAAGATCTTTTTCCAGGAGTCCGTTTGGGGATAGGACCGAGTATAGAGAATGGTTTTTACTATGACATTGATTTTGGAGAGCAGAAAATAACGGAGGAGGATCTGTCGAAGATTGAGGCTCGTATGCGTTATTTTGCCTCGCAGAAGGAGGCGATAACTCGCCGTTCGGTTTCTAAACAAGAGGCGCTATCGGAGTATCAGAAGAAGGGTGATCCATACAAATTGGAGTTGATAGAAGGGCTCACGGATGGGGCGATAACGTTTTATACGCAAGGGCAGTTTACAGATTTGTGCCGTGGACCGCATGTTCCTAATACAGGCTATATTAAAGCAATAAAACTGTTGAGCTTGGCAGGAGCCTATTGGCGTGGCGATGAGCATAATAAGCAGTTGACTCGAATTTATGGGATTACTTTTCCGAAGGAGAATTTGCTCACAGAGTATCTAGCTTTACTTGAAGAGGCTAAGAAGCGTGACCATCGTAAGATTGGCAAGGAGTTAGGTCTGTTTACATTTTCGCAGCGTGTAGGTCAGGGTTTGCCTTTATGGTTACCTCGAGGAGCGATGTTGCGAGAGCGATTGGAGCAGTTTTTACGTGGAGTACAAAAAGAGTATGGTTATTTGCCAGTCATAACACCTCATATAGGTCAGAAAGCACTTTATGAGACCTCTGGGCATTGGGCAAAGTATGGGGCAGATAGCTTTCGTCCTATAGAGACGCCACAAGAGGGAGAGGTGTTTTTGTTGAAACCGATGAATTGCCCACATCATTGTGAGATCTATCGTTCCTCGCCTCGGTCGTATCGCGATTTACCTCTCCGTTTGGCTGAATTTGGGACTGTGTATCGCTATGAACAATCGGGCGAATTGCACGGGTTGACTCGTGTAAGAGGTTTTACTCAAGACGATGCACATATCTTTTGTAGGCCAGATCAACTCAAAGAGGAGTTTTTGAAGGTAATAGACATAATCCTTTATATCTTTGGCGTGCTGGAGTTCGAAGAGTATGAGGCTCAGATTTCGTTGCGCGATAAGGTGGATCGGAGTAAGTATATAGGCACAGAGGAGAATTGGGAGAAGGCTGAGCGAGCCATTATCGAGGCAGCGGCCGAGAAGGGTTTACGTACACGGACGGAGTATGGAGAGGCGGCCTTTTATGGACCGAAGTTGGATTTTATGGTGAAAGATGCAATAGGTCGGCGGTGGCAATTGGGTACGGTGCAAGTGGATTATAATCTCCCTGAACGTTTCGATTTGGAATATATTGGAGCAGACGATCAGCGATATCGCCCCGTGATGATCCATAGAGCACCCTTTGGGTCGTTGGAGCGTTTTGTCGCAGTGTTGTTGGAGCATACAGGTGGACGTTTCCCTTTATGGCTCTCTCCAGATCAGGTATCAGTTTTGCCGATAAGCGATAAGTTTAATGCGTATGCGGAGTCTGTAGTATCGAATTTGAAACAAAAAGGTGTTCGAGTGCATTATGACGATCGGAGTGAAAAGATCGGAAAAAAAATACGCGAGGCCGAGTTGCAACGAATTCCCTACATTGTAGTGTTGGGAGAGCAAGAAAGCAATGAAGGATTGGTCGCAGTTCGAGCTAGAGGTGGAGTAGATATGGGGAAGATGAGTTTGGAAGCTTTCGTTGCACATTTAGAGGATGAGTTGTCTCGTTCGTTTGAAATAAAGAAGCAATAAAAAACGTAACCAGTTCGGAGGGTACTGCAATAGCTGATAATAGATTTTTTAAGCCTCGTCCACCGCGTCCAGAGCGTAGTGAGCGAGCGGATCGCAGCGATTCGCGAGGCGATCGGGGTGCGATGCACCATATTAACGGAGATATTCGTGCACGTCAGGTGCGAATTGTAGGGGACAATATAGGCGAATCTCGGGTCGTTTCGATCGATGAGGCTTTACGAATTGCACGCGATCAGGAGTTAGATCTTGTGATGATTGTGGAGAATTCAGATCCCCCAGTTTGTCGAGTGGTAGATTATCAGAAGTTTCTCTACGAGCAGCGTCGCAAACAAAAAGAGATGCGTAAGAGTGCGACGAAGATCGATATGAAGGAGTTGCGCTTTACACCCAATATGGGAGAGAACGACTATCAGCTGAAACTTCGACATGCAATCCGCTTCTTAGAAGATGGTGCGAAGGTAAAAGCAGATCTTCGTTTTATGAAGCGTTCGATACTGTTTAAGGACTTAGGCGAGGCTCTTTTGCTCCGTTTTGCTAAGGATCTGGAGGAGTATGCAAAAGTGGAGCAACTCCCTCAGCTCAACGAAAAACATATGGTAATGGTGCTTGCCCCAGTGAAAGGACTCAAGAAGCGTGTTGCAGCTGAGAATAAGAGGACGCACGAGGAAGACAATGCAGAGGAGGCGGAAAATCGAACTAAAGAATAGTGTTTAACATAAAATACAAGGTAAAAGTAAGATGCCAAAGATGAAATCGAACCGTGGTGCGATGAAGCGCTTTGCACTAACGGGTTCGGGTTTGCTTAAACGCAAACATGCGTATAAGAGTCATATATTGACTAAGAAGAGTAATAAGCGCAAACGGAATTTGACCAAGATGGGGGTAGTTCATCATGCGGATGAACATCGGATGAAGAAGTTGTTGTTGATCAAATAGTTAGAAGTTAAAAATATTTATTAATCAGGGATATGGAGCTAAAGTGTTGCATCATTTTTTGCAGCCGCTCGTATTCCGCAAAAGGTAAAAGATGCCTAGATCAGTGAATGTAGTAGCGTCGCATAGACGCCGTAAGAAGATCCTTCAGCAGACGAAGGGCAATTTTTTGGCACGTCGTAATGTATATACGGTGGCCAAGAATACGTTGGAGAAAGGTTGGACACATGCGTATGTGGATCGTAAGCGTAAGAAGCGTGATATGCGAGGGTTATGGATACAGCGTATCAATGCTGCTGTACGAGCAGAGGGGATGACATATTCGGATTTTATGGGACGTTTGAATGCGAAGAACATAGTACTGAACCGTAAGGTGTTAGCCGATTTGGCGATGAATAATCCAGAAGCATTTAAGTCGATATTGGATTCGGTTCGGTAGTAACAGTATACAACTTTTGAATTTTGATAGGGCGAGCTTTAAGGAGCGCGCCCTATTTTATTATGATGCATTGTTGTTCGGTAAACTTTTTTCATAGGGGAGAAAAAACGGGGCGAATCTCTCTACGAGATCCGCCCCTAATTGTGCATTTTTGTACTCTATCCAAAAACTCAATGCACTTCATAAGCATGAAGTACCTATTTTAACGATACTGTCCTAAAAAAGTGTGTAAGCTTCACTTTGAACAGCATTTGTTTTACTAACTTTTTGGGTGTAGTTTAGGTTGTGTGCTCTGAAAATACAAATTTCAGTTTTTACTGGACAGCAATAAAAAGTGTAAAGTTTAGTAAAATTGTGGTGGAATGATGATTGTCATACCGCCCTTTTTATACACATCAAGTGTAAAGTATAGTGATGTCTGAACCTCAAGAGTTGATACTAGGAGGAGAGAGCGGGAAAGGCTTCTATCCGATCGAAAGGAAGTTGGTAGTCGCTGTTACCTCAAGTGCACTATTTGATATGACCGAGTCGAATGGTGTTTTTATTGAGGAGGGACACGATGAGTATTGCGAATACCAAATAAAAAACATCTCGAATCCCCTCAAACCTGGAGTCGCATTCCCGTTCATTAGTCGATTACTGTCGCTGAATGCTCTCGTATATGCGGATTCAATTACTTCAAATGTGCCCGAAAAAGATCGTTTTATTGAAGTCGTACTCTTTTCGCGAAATAGCCCTGCCACGGGCTTACGTGTCTTTCGGTCAATTAAACATTATGGTCTAGATATTAGCCGAGCCTGTTTCTCCTCTGGAAATACGAATTTTCAGTATCTCAAGACCTTCAATTCAGTGCTCTATATCTCTACGAACGGCGAGGATGTGAAAGCTGCACTCGCTGCAGGATTGCCTGCTGGACTATTACTACCGCAGCCCGAGTCGTCACTAATTGACCCAGAGGATCAAGAGCTCCGCATCGCATTCGACTTTGATGGTGTGATTACCGATCTATCCGCTGAGAGAGTCTCGCAAGAAAGGGGAATAGATGGGTTTGCTGATTACGAAACAGAGTATGCACAGATTCCATCAAGTGCGGGACTCCTAAAAAGATTTTTGGAACAAATTGTTCAGATTCAACGCTTAGCTAAAGATCTTACACAAGATAGTCCCAATACAAAAAGAAAATTTATTCGCACCGCAGCCATTACCGCTAGAAATGCGCCTACTCACGAAAGAGCCATTATCACCCTTAATACCTTTGGGATTGAGGTCGACGAAGTCTTCTTTCTCGGCGGGATCGATAAAGCGCGCATACTAAATGTCTTTCGACCTCATCTCTTCTTTGACGATAAATTGATGAATCTGAATTAGTTAATTGGAATCCCTTACGTGCAGATTGTAGTCTAACCTGCGCTTTAACGTTTTTCTCTAATAAAATCTGGTTACAATATGCATCCACGTTCACTAGTTGCGTTATTATTGATTTGCTTATTCTCAACAAAATTACTTTGGGCGCAAGACGAGTCTGTACATGGTACGGTAAAAGATAGCAATGGCGAACCGATTGCTCTAGCCGTTGTGTTGACCGTTAGCCCAAAAGACTCCTCCATCGTGGCACATACTGTAACCAATATGGCCGGTTTTTTCCGAGTAAAAGCGGCTATAAAAGGTAATTTCTGGTTGCAAATACACCAGATGGGCTACATCACGCAAACAAAAGTAGTGGAATTACCTACAAACGTCGCGCAAGACTTTGTTTTGAAAGACGACCCAAAAGAGATTGAGGCCGTCAGAATCGGTGGAAAACGAAAAGGTATGGTGCGTAAGGGAGATACCATCGGGTATAATCTCAAAGCATATGCAACAGGAATGGAGAAAACACTAGGAGATGTTCTAGCCAATCTTCCAGGTATTAAAGTCGGAGCGGACGGTAGCGTGATGGCACAAGGAAAAGAGGTCTCAAAAATACTCTTTAATGGCAGAGATTATTTCGGCGATAATGTCGCGATGGCTACTAAAAATATCGAGGCTAACGTCGCAGATACCGTAAAAGTCGTCGAGGGCTATAGCGAGTACGATATCTTCAGAGGTTTTCAGAATATCGACAAAACGGTCATTGATGTCGGAGTAAAAGAGGATAAACTCAGCAAGATACGTGGCTCTCTTGAGCTCGGCGGAGGCTACAAAAATGCCTATTTGGGAAAAGGGCAATTTTATTATATGGGCACGAACAATATGTTCTCGGCCACGATTGCCAGCAACAATGTTGCCGTCGGTACCTTCACCTTGATGGATTATCTGGCCATGCAGGGTGGGCTAGAAAGTCCCGAAGGGGGAATGGGGGTTACTTTTTCTATGGCAGGGACACTCGCCCCAATTATGAATCCCCCGAAAGATACCTACAAAGCTATCTCGCATGCCGTTAACCTGTTGTATAACTACCATCGTCAGAAAAAAATCAAAATTACTGCGGCTGCTATGGTGGCAAAAGGCGGTAATGAACAAAAAACCGAACAGCGAAGAATCTTTCTAGCAGGTGCGATGCAAGGAGATGCATTCACCACAGGTAGCCAGCAAAGTACCGAGGTGGCGCATGCGATGGCGAATATGGGCGTAACGCTCAATATCACAGACAATTTGATGCTACTAACTAGTGCTGCAGGAGATTTCGGATATGCCCTCAATACCGATATTTACGACGACTATTATGCTTCCCTCGTAAATACAAAGGTAAAGACCTATCGACGCCCTTTCTCATGGACAACAAAGGGGGGAGTATATTACAAGATGGGCGAACAATTGCTCTATTTAGTCAACAATGTGCAGACAAGAGTACAAAGACCCATATACAACATCAATGCATCCTCGTTAATACTACCGCTCGAGATGCAAGCGACAAAGGATGGGCGCTATCTTTTACAATTCCTCAATAAGCAAACAAGGAATGTGGCGAATACGAAACTCGGCACGAGATTGAAATTGTCAGAGAATCACGAGCTCAAAGTATATCTCTCGCACTCTTACGACAGAAGTTCCAATTGGTCTAATTTTGAAGGAGAAGGTTCTATCTCCCTAAGAAATGGTTTCGTGGGAGATATGACTACCGACCTACGATTCCAAGAACATAATAGTGCTCTGGGCATAAGATGGTCTTTTAATAAAAAGGAGCATCTCTGGTGCAGTGCTGAGCTGAGTGGACACTATCTTCAACAAAGGGCAATACAACCACAACGGATATATAGCAACGCAGAATTCTACATAGAACCTATGCTCCATATGAACTATCAAATCACTCCAGATATGTTCTTAAGATTATGGGCTGCGAGCAACATCCGTACACAAGATCCAGCACGGCTAGCCTATGGCATGCAGATGAATTCATACAGATCCATCACGCAAAATCATGACTATGCACGTCTCTACGACCGCGACTATCGTTCGTGGGTAAGATGGCGCTACGACCCAACTGAAAAGTCATATTCCCTAAATGCGGGACTCCGTTTTACGAGAAAAGCTAGCCCCTATTCACAGTTCTCTCAGTACGGACTCTTAAGTGTTTCGATGCCCTTCGGCGTAACAAATAGCGATATTTGGGCTATTGACCTAGGTGCATCGAAACGTCTCTGGGGTACATGGACTTTCTCTACCGACCTAGCCTGGAATTACGACGTCTCAGATATCCGTTATAACGAGAGGGTCTCAAAATCTATTTCGCAAGGCCCTACAGTCGGCTTAGAGGCAAAAAGTACATACTCCTCCTATTTTAATACGACGATCGGACTACAAGGCGAAAGAACGGTACGCAAAGTCTCCGATTTCCAAACTCTCGTAGACTATTTCGCTTCGGCAAAGGCTACATGTTTGTTCACATACCAAAAATTCCGCGCTGAACTCTCTGGTAGCTATTCGTTGAGTGCATATAGTGGCAAGAATCCACAACTCTTCGGTTTGGATGCCGAGCTCTCTTACGATCTCTTCTATGGTATCTCACTCTTACTACGAGGCACAAATCTCTTGAATATTACCAAGAGGCAGTGGGTCGATATCTCCTACTCGGATCTGTTCCGTACTGAGCGCCTATACCGAGCTATGCCAGGCTATGCTATGCTCGTCTTACGTTGGGAAATCGGACGAAAAGATCCCTTAACAAGCTCCTTCTCTCGCAGATTTCCTGCGCGAAGAAGCAGTACGATAAAGGCGACAAAGATGCCACGATAATACCGCTCAAGCATCCTTTGGGCATTTACTTCCCCCTTCATACATGGGGGAAAACTTTCTTGTTAGATTATATGTAAAAGATGTTTTGCCTTGCGTCATAAAAACTCCTCATCCCCCCACTAATCGCTTTGCGCAAATTTCGTCCGTCCGGCGTAAGACCCATTCTCCGATATTACGCTTCTCCTGATCAAACGACGCACCAATAAGCACAATCTTTTTCCCAGATTCCTGATACGGAGTAGCATACCCCTGCTCCTCTATTTGTGCAATAGCATCCTCCGCAGTACCTGCACTCCATAGTTTTAATTCGAAGATGTAAATAATATCTGCTGTATGGACTATGATGTCAGCACGCCCCTTATTATTGTGTACTTCGGTTTGAATGAATTGACCAAGCAAAGTAAATATGAAAAAGAGTGCAACTTGCGCATCACGCTCGCGGTATTCTACATCATTAATATTGTCGTATGGAACTCCTGCTAAAAGCGCTTCGATCTTAGCCATTACTTTCGCGACATCGCCCTTTACAATCGCCTCCTGAAATTCCCACACAGCTGCTCCACTAGTTGACGACTTCAGAGGAGCTAGGATGGGTTGTAGATTCCCAAGGAAACTATACTTCACCTCGTCGTTTGGAAAACCGAGACGATAAACCTCGCCCGCTGGGATATAATCTTTAATGGTGAGGTAGCC
>CBDEMG010000075.1:0-13760 GCA_965240855.1 uncultured Bacteroidia bacterium
CGGTCCACGTACCTCCTGCAAATACATATTCAACTTCGTCGCGCCATCCAAATCGCCCAAATCTACCGGCACCTCACCTGCACCACATAAAACGGAAGGTCCGGAAATGGTGGCACTGATCTGCGGCGCAACATCCAAAGAGATCCCCGCTTTAGCGACTTTGTCGCAATAACCCCGTACAGAGACTTCATACGATAAAGACGTTTTCGGGTTTAGTACCTTCACCTTAGGATCTGTTGTAGAGGACAAATATTTCCCAGGTTCCCATTTATAAAACGCATATTCCAACCCCACACTCGCATCAAGCTCTAGAGACTCACCGCGACATACGGGTATTAACCCTCCAGAGAGCACCGTATTCGATTTATCGCGCACCTGCACCTCAGCTTTTACTTTTCGGAAGTCGGAAAAATAACCATACAACGCATCATCCTTACCGCGACCATTTAAAACCCCTAAATGAAACACATTCCCTTTATTTATCAAACGATAGGCTACTATCTGTGTACGAGCCGCATCGGCATAGACTTGGATTAGATTGGGCTTCCCTACTACCAACTTGTCGGTATTCAGTGCTATCCATCGCCACTTTGAAATATCCGGATCCGAACTCGGGAAAGAGTGCCAATTCGCAGGATTATTTAAATGATTCTGAACAACCAATTCATCTGGATTTGTGACATTAGCAAACAAGCTACCATTCACCGATTTCTGCAAAACAAACTTCCCTATAGCTGATAGATTGGGATCTGTTGGATGTTGAAAAGCTGCCACATTCAGTATCATCTCAAACGGATTCTCCATACTCCTACTAAAATCCACCACTTTCGATCCAATACATGTTTCCCCATTCGCCAACGGCGGCACAACTGCAGCAGCCCGCTGTCCTTCATTTGTTGCAAGTTCCTCTGCTCCCGAAAGGTGAAGCACTTGTACTGGTTTGGTTGCATGCAGTGCATAAGCATCCTTCGATAGTCCGTTCCCCTTTAATCGGAAAGAGGTTTGTCTATTTTTATTCAATGTCACGGTAGGAAAACCAGACAATGTCACGGTAGTACCATCTTCTGTCGCTACCACATAGAGTACTTCGTTATCTATTTTTGGAATTCGACTCCCTCGGATTATACCATAATTCACGCCCGTCACATCATTAGGGATCAATTGATCCATTACCATATCCGGATTCCAACCTCTCAGCAATTGCTCCTGATAAGAGATTACTAATTTCCCTCCCGAGTAGCCTGGTTCAGACAACGAACGTACGTACGAACCTTCTAATGTTATGGTTTTTTCTCGGGACACTTGATACCCATCAGCAAAACCATAATGGGGACCATGTTCAGGATTATTGGAGTTATCAGGGAGTTTAGGAGTACTATATTTTTCATCATGTGGTGTAACAATACAAGTTTGCCCTCTACTAAGATGCACCCTATAAGTTCCGGCAGGCAATCTGTTCCCTAACTTCGAATGATAATCAAAACCATTGGTACGAATCCATATAGGTCTTTTTACTGTTATCTCTACCAAGGTTCTATCCTGTAGTGCCGTAATATTAAAGGATCTATAAGGCGAACACTGCATTTTTTGGTAACGATTATCTTGCAAATCATAATGAGTCTGCATCGGTATAGAAAACTCGGTTCCCTCTGCCGCTTCGCCCTTCAATACCATCAGATCGCGATTGGCTCCGTCCGCCACCTCAATAAACGCTTTAAAAGGTAGATTACTCTCACCATTCGAAAAGGTAGAAGGCACACTATAAATATGCACCCCTTTATTTGTCCTATTAAAGTAAGGTTCTGGTGCGCTCATATCGCTTACAGCCCAGTCTAGCACATTTTCGATGTACTTTGGTCGATCCGCAGCGGGCACTACACGCAAATTCCCTGCAGAGCCTCCCGTCCATTGTTCTGGAACTCCAAACCAATCGAATGTATAGGTAGCTGGACTAGATTGACAATGCCGCGTCAAGCCGATCTTAATCTTTCCATCTCCAGGAATATCAAAATCCTTAGGAGCAAAACCTGCTTCAGCAGGTAACTCTAGGCGTACGGTTGTCGGTTTCGACGAGGCTGCAGAAATATGAAGATAGACCCGAACTTTGTTATCCAATCTATGCGGTATCGCTATTACATGCCCACGCGTCACCTCAGGCACATCGAACCAAAAGCTCGATGCAATCTGCGCTCTTACTCCTCCAAGACTTAATACAAAAAATACAAACAGCACAAATGGCTTATTCCGAAAAATACTGTGTTTCATGATCCTACTCCCCAATAAATCTCCAACGTTTGTACTCCACAACTCTTTTGCCAAAAAACACCTTACAAATTCTATTTCTTCCAATGCAATATATACATTCCTACGCTCATTTACCTACTACCGTAGTGAGCCAACTAGTTCATTCCTATTCCATTTTACTATGCTTGCGATATACTACCTTACAAACAACTGCAGCAAAAAACATTCTATCAAAAATATTATCTATATGACGATTTATTCCACACACACAACCAATATACTTCGTGTCTTCCAAAATTGTCCCCCTCATACAAGAAAACGTCTAAACAAAAAAGGGTACGAAAAGCTATCGTACCCGAGAAACATACCCCATCAACTGTCACACTTTTACGATCTCGCTCTACGCAAAAAACTTAGCTTCGTCTCCGATACAAATATCGCAGCAAAAATTAGTACAAAACCCATTGCCAACATAGGTGTTATCTTTTCATTGGCAAAAAGTACCCCAAAAAGCACACAGAAGAGCGATTCTGTCCCAAGTATAATGGCCGCGCTACTAGCATCCGTAAACTTCTGCCCTAGATTCTGCAAAAGTAATGCGACGGCTGTTGCCACAATCGCTAAGTAACCTATAGCCATCCAAAGATCGTTGCTCCACTGAGCTAACTGAATCGCTTTAGGCTCTTGTACAAAAACGGCTATCGTTCCAAAGAAACCCGCAAAAAGAAACTGGAGTATCGTGATTAAGATCGGATCCTTCTCCCTACTAAAGCGTTCGATCGTGACAATATGTGCAGCAAAGAAAATCCCACTCAACAACGCTAGAGCATCTGGGAGCGAAAAACCCGCATACTGCGTACCCTCCATCGAAGTAGGATTCTCGCCAAATGAAATAAGCCCAATCCCCGAGACGCAAAGAACCGCTGCTATTATATTGTAGCGATCAGGGCGTACACGATTCACAATCCAAGCAAGAAATGGCACTATTACACAGTACGCTGCCGAGAGAAAACCGCTCCGTCCAGGATCGCCACCACCATCTGTTACGCCAAATGTCTGTGCCGAATGTGCCAAAAATAAACAAAAGCCAATCACCAAGCCACTAACTAGGTACGAAGCATTGATCTTTTTCAGCCGTTTAATAAAAACTAAGCCAAGCACTACACACGCGATCAGGAATCGCAAAGCTATCAACAAATTCGGGTGAATTGTGCCCGTCGTACTCTTCGATACCACAAGAGTACTACCCCAGATTATTGCAACGAACAACAACGCCAAACGTGCACCTAGTTTGACACTACCTTCGAACTTCATCACATATTTTTTTATAAAAAAAACTAAAGCTACACACTCGCCCTAACAAGGCAATGCAAAAGTACAAACTATAATAGTAAAAATCTTTCCTTACGAAAATTTTAGTATTTCCTACTTTTGTCTAAATATTTGCAGGCAACTAGCATGACTATAGCAGAGATACAAGCTGAGATCCTCTCCGAATTCGAGTACCTTGAAGATTGGCTCGATAAGTATCAACAACTCATCGACATAGGACAAATGCTCCCCCAAGGAGACGAGACGCTTAGACAGGAGAAGAACCTCATCCATGGCTGTCAGAGTCGCGTCTGGATCGATTGTCAACAAGAAGGTATTCTACTTCACTTTCGTGCTGATAGCGACGCTGTCATCACCAAGGGGATAGTCTCGCTCCTACTCCGCATTTTCGACCATCAAACCCCAAATGATATTCTCAATACCGATCTCTATATTTTTGATGCCATCGGACTGCAAGAGCACCTCTCTCCTACGCGCGCTAATGGACTAGTAGCCATGTTAGAGAGAATTCGCGAATATGCGCGAGAGTATCTATAAAAGTAGGAAACATCTACTATGCGAGACATCTTTGATATTGAATGCGACCTCGTACAGGTTCTCAAGACGGTGTACGACCCCGAAATCCCCTGCAATATCTACGACCTCGGACTTATCTATGCTGTGGAAGTTACTGAGGATCACGAAGTATTGATCGTAATGACACTCACTGCACCAGGTTGTCCCGTTGCAGAAGATCTCATGAACGAGGTTAAGGACGCCGTGGCTGCTATCGACGGAGTAGAAAAGGTCTCTGTTGAACTCGTTTTCGATCCCCCCTGGACACAAGATCGCATGAGTGAAGAGGCAAAAATCGAACTCGGGTTTCTATAATTCACACACACCATCTCTACTATCTTTCCTTTACCACGACTAGAGGTGCTCGCCTACTCCTGTGGATTAGATGCTGTCGGAGTATCTAGGGCAGAACCTGTTACAGAGGGGCGTGTACAATACCTCGAGTGGTTAGCGCGCGGCTATCAAGGTGAGATGACATACCTCGAGCGCAACTTCGAGAAGCGTTTTGATCCTACACAACTGGTCTCTGGTGCACAATCCATAATTTCGACACTACTCTCCTACAAACTCGAAGGCGAGGGGGTTTGGACAGAAATCCCTAAGATTTCGCGCTACGCCGTTTTTCGCGACTACCACTTTGTACTCAAAGAACGACTTTTTCGTCTCCTCTCTCTCCTACAAAAAGAAGTTGGCGAGGTACACGGGCGAGCACTCGTCGATTCTGCACCTTTTCTCGATCGCTACTGGGCTATGCGAGCCGGATTAGGATGGCTCGGAAAACAATCGCTTCTCATCTCTCCCCGCCTAGGTTCATTTACCTTTATCGGTTCGCTAGTCGTTGATATCGAGATAGAGACAAGCAAAAATGCCGTCAAAAACCGATGTGGAAACTGTCACCAATGTATAGATGCTTGCCCTACGGGTGCACTGCTCGGCAATGGACTCATTGATGCACGCAAGTGTATTGCTTACCTCACGATAGAAAAGAAAACACACCTAACTCCAGAAGAGCGCAACACACTAAATGGCTGGGCCTATGGATGCGATTGTTGTCAAGATGCTTGCCCATGGAATAAACGAGCACCTGAAACAAGAATCTCGGACGAGATCATCATCACACGCGAACATCTCGATGCTTTTGCAAAAAATAATGAACCTCTCCCCACCAACAGTCCTATGAACAGAGCTAATCCAGAAAGGCTACGAGAGCTTTTAACCTCCGAGAAATAATATACTCCCACTACTTACACTCCAAGGGAACTAAACCTCGCTCAAGATCAAACTGTAATAGATACAACGAACTATTCTCATAAGACCCAAATTCTTGTGAAGCTCTAAACTCAAAGCGATTTTGCAACAAAGGGACATCTCCGCACTTCCGAATACAGAATCGGAAATCAGAACCATACTTGAATATTGCATGCAAAAAATATGCAGCTAAATCGTATCCTTGAAAAGCAAACTGAGATGGTTCACTACGGTACAAAGCCCTATAATTTTCTAAGAATGTCCGTACCTCAATACGCTGATAGTCTATATAATAAGGCGAAAATAAGGTAACACGCATCGCTCCAAGTTGCGACAAATCTAAGTTCCGCATCTTAAACCAACGGGACATTCCATATATATCCACTGTATCCGTGCGGCGAAAGACTAACAAAGAGTTGAGTTGCCCTAAAATATCACTAACAAATGGCTCACTATTCGACGGTATGAATATTTTCGATACACCACCCTCCTCCAACAATTTTTTCAATCTCGGTGTTAACTTAGAGGCGGGCGTCCCCTTTGGATAACACAAAACCTCTATCGTTGGCTGAGGTGAATACCTTTTTACCTGTTCCTGTAGGTTAGCCTCCAACTTATCTGCCATCTCCAGATCTGCGATAGACTCCTCTCGCAAAATTAAGATCCGTCTTGTAGCCGCCGTAATACTTTTAAGTGTCAAGGTTCGTAGCTGTTGATAAAATGACGGATTGGCATGAAAAAGATATGGATTCGCCTCCGCTGCCGTTATCTTACCTGCTAATGGCGATACCATCAGGACTCTATGTTGCGCCGCATACTGACTCACCAGTGCAACATTCTTCGAAGCTACGGGACCAAGTATCAAATCTACGCTCTTCAAAGTATCGCTCTGTATCAACTTCTGCACAGTTGTAGGTGAGTGCTGTGTATCGAATACCGACAAACGAATATGATAGCCTCGTAAACGAAACTCATTGAGTGCTACCAATAGCCCCTGATAGAAATCAAGATAACGCGTATTAGCTCCTACTCCTCGCGAACTCGAAGCTGGTAAATCGTAAAGCTCTTCATCCGAAGCTGACACTTGTGACTTCCCCAATTCAAACGGTAACATTAAAGCAATATGCAACGTCTTCCACTTCGGGAAGGCTGTGATACTATCACATTGTGTTCCCTCTTGGTCTGCTGAAACATTGAGCTCACCACTACCCTGCACACGTTGTGGTATTACCAACTTATCACCCAAAACCAGTTGACGTTCCTTCAACCATGAATTGGCTTCAATGAGCGCCTCCTGCGAAACATTAAATCTCCGCGATATTCCATATAGCCCCTCTCCCTTTTGTACTTCATAGATAAGAGTCTGCTGCTTATCGCCGCCATGCAAAGGAATCCGTAAAATGGTGTTTACTTGCAATGTATCCGAATGTAACGCATTCTGCGTACGAAGATCTGCTACTGTAATTCCATGCAATCTTGCTATCGAATACAAACTCTCCCCAACTCCCACTACATGTAACCGATACTCTAGATTTTCTTTGCGAGTTCTTAACTCTGCAGGAATCTGTATCCGTAACGACTCACCCTCTTTTATACCATAGTAGATCTGTGGATTAGCTGCTGCTATTATGGTTTGTGAGACTCCGTACTTCCTACTTATAGCATATAATGTTTCCCCCTTGGCTACAGTATGTACCCAGTACTCCGTCCCATCTACTAGAATCCGAGGCGAAGATATACTATCGACCAGACCCACCGCTCCTGCTCTAATAGATAACGAGAGTATAACAATCAACGATAATATAAATGCACGAAGCATACTTCTTCCCTCTACAATTAGACTCTGTTCCAAAATTAATAAAATGTTAAGACCTACGTCCTATTTCATAACCTCAGGAAAATAGAGAGTATTTTTAAATAGTAAGACGATCAACAATCCCACTCCTCTGCATATTCGCATGCAGAATACAAACGATCCTAGGCAGAATCCCATGAATTAAGAGCATTTAAAATTCCTTATTTTAGGATAGTATCTCTTGTTACATATGCCTCTCTTCTTATTGCCAATATGTATTCCATAAAAAGAGGGGCCAGCCTAAATAGCTACCCCTCCTTAAGTAATATTTCTTATAACAACTTTCTTTCGTCACTCTAAGCCTACCAAATCGAAGGACGCTCTTCTGGTGTACGATAATAACGACTCGTCTTGGGAACTTCAAATGCCTTATAAAAAGCATCTATATTATACACACCACCATTCACACGGAATATACCCGGAGCATGAACATCCTCTACCAAACGTCGCGCCATCTCCTCAGGACGCGTCAAATTTCTCCATACTTTAGCATAAGCTAAGAAGAATCGTTGCATCGGAGTAAAACCATCAATCAACTTCGCATCTGCACCCTCACCAGCTGCTTGCAAAACTTTCTGGAATGCATGTACAGAGATCGTCAAACCACCATAATCTGCCAAGTTCTCACCCAGTGTCAAACTTCCATTTACAAACTTGCCTGGCAACATCTCAAACGAGTTAAATTGATCTACAAGCAGCTTCGCATACTCCGTAAAGCGCAAAGAATCTTCACTAGACCACCAGTTCTGTAGATTCCCATCTTTGGTATACTGACGTCCCTGATCATCAAAACCATGCGTAATTTCATGACCAATCACCACTCCTATTGCTCCATAATTCACAGCATCATCAGCATTGACATCAAAGAACGGAGGTTGCAAAATTGCGGCAGGGAAAACTATTTCGTTAAGTAATGGACTATAGTAAGCATTCACCGTTTGTGGATACATAAACCACTCTGCACGATCTACTGGTTTACCCAACTTACCCATTGTTATCATAAACTGGAAGACCTGACCATTACGTATATTCTGTACATAGCTATCGCGAGAGATACTTAAGTCTGTAAAATCGCGCCACTTATCGGGATATCCTATTTTCACAGTAATTGCATCCAATTTCTCCTGCGCCTTTTTCTTAGTTTCAGGACTCATCCAAGGTAACTCTGCCATGCGAGCTCTGTATGCCGTTCGCAAATTCTGGACTAGGGTTAACATCCGTTCTTTAGCTTCTGGTGGGAAGTTCTCTGCTACGTACGCCTTACCTATCACTTCCCCAAGAATACCTTGTGTCATACGCATTACTCTACGCCAACGTGGACTCTGAACCTGCTGCCCAGAAAGTACTCTACCAAAGAAATCGAAGGATGCTTGTTCGAACGGACTAGACAGTGCCGAAGCATATCCCGATACAAAATGTACTGCCAAATAATCCTTCCAGATGTTAATCGGAGTCTCTATCAATAGCTTATCAATTGCCTGTAAAAACTTCGGGTTATCTACTAATACGTCACGTGGAATATCTATCCCCAAATTTTGAAAATAGCCCTGCCAATCAATATTCGGCGTCAACTTTTGTAGCTCATCAATTGTCAACTTATTATAGGTTAAATGTGGATCGCGATACTCCAAACGCGACAACGATGCCTCTGCCATCTTACGCTCCAAAGCAAAAACATCACTAGCCATCGAAGTTGCATTCGCCTCGTCACTACCCATAAGGACAAAGAAACGCGTCACCATTTTTATATAGGCATCCTGAAGTCCTTTTACACGCTCATCATCGCCGAAATAGTAATCGCGATCTGGCATCCCCAGACCATTTTGCGAAATCGAAAGGATATATGACGTAGCCTCCTTACTATCCTGATCTACACTAACATAAAATGGATCGCCTCCGCCTATCGAACGCTCACGTGCAAACTCACGTACCAAATCCGAGGGCTCAACCAAATTCCGTATAATATCCAGATCAGGCTCGAGCGGCGTTAAACCCGCTGCTTCTATTGTCGTCGTATCCATCCCAGAAGCATAGAAATCGCCTATCTTCAACCAGTCTTGGTTCGTAGTATCGCCCTTACGCTCCCACGCACGGAATAAGATATCCTTTATCTTCTCCTCCGTCTGCTCTTGCAAAATATCAAAAGCGCCATAACGTACACGATCAGAAGGGATTTCCGTTTTCTTCAACCAACCACCATTGGCATACTGATAAAAATCCTCCCCTGGTGCTACCGTCGTGTCCAAATCTGCTAAATCTATCGGCTTGGATTGCTTACTACCCTCACTACAACTCATTAAAACTAACGGTGTAAATAATAATAACAATGACAAACGTTTCATCTCAAACGACTTAAAACTAATTTCAATGAAATATCCTAAAATCCTCTCTTGCAATTACAGAGCACTCACTGCAGTATAATCCTGCTGATAAGTCTGCAAATCTATCGTATTTATCAAATGTGCTCGCTCCATTATTTGAGACTCTGCATAACGTACAAAACGGCGCGCACTTTCAGCAAAGCAATTCTTTGCACACGTACAACGTTCGCTATCCAAAATCAACAAATAAGAAATAGCAATGAATCCCCCAATTTCAACTAAACGGCGCGAATGGAAGTCGATATAATTTACATCACCTACCTTCTGTACCGTATCAATTGCCACATTGAGCACATTCGTTAAATCAGAAAGCAATGCACATTCGCGAATAAACTGCTCTCCCTTTACTCCCTCTGCCAAACGACCTATCTGCTGCGACAATCCACCGTTAAGTACGGAACGAATAGCCGCTACTACTTGCAACTGCGAGGTGCCTTCATATATGTTTGTAATGCGTGCATCGCGATAAAGACGCTCTACTGGAAAATCGCGCATATACCCCGTACCACCATGTACCTGCACTGCATCGTAGGTCACCTGATTACAAAACTCACTACCAAACAACTTTGCAAGCGGAGTAAACATTTCCACCAAACGAGTGTATTCCTTAAGCTCTGTACGCTCCTCTTTGGTTAAGGTACGTTCGCGCTGGAGATGCAACAACGACTTATAAATATCAACATAACGAGTCGTTTCGTAGAGAAGAGCTCGCGCAGCATCAGTCTTCGTTCGCATCATCACGAGCATCTCCTTCACTGCTGGCATCTCTTCAATCTTCTTCCCAAATTGCTCGCGCTCTGATGCATATTTACAAGCTTCGCGTGTCGCCGCTTCGGCAATACCTACACTTTGTGCAGCAACCCCGAGACGCGCACCATTCATAAGAGACATAACATATTTAATTAGCCCCAATTTCCGTTCTCCTACGAGTTCCGCAGGGGCATCTTTAAATACTAGCTCGCAAGTGGGAGAGCCTATAATCCCCATCTTATGCTCAATACGACGCACTCGCACACAATCGTTCTTCTTATTATCGTAAAGAAATAACGAAATTCCACGGGCATCTGTCGTACCCTCTTCCGAACGCGCCATAACGAGTGACACATCAGCATCTCCATTTGTAATGAAACGTTTTACTCCATTCAAAAGCCATGTGCCACGCTTCTCGTCATAATGCGCCTTCAACATTACAGCTTGCAAATCCGAGCCAGCATCAGGCTCCGTTAGACCCATAGCAAAAGTCTTACCCTCATTTGCAAGCGGTAAATATCTCTTTCGTTGTTCGTCAGAGGCAAATTCATGAATTGTCTCAGCACAATCCTGCAAGCCCCATATATTCGCAAAACCTCCATCCGCTCGGCTTACAAGTTCTGCAGCCATCACATAAGGGATCATCGGGAAGTTCAAACCTCCAAACTCGCGTGGGAGGGACATCCCATAGAGTCCAGCTTTTGCCAGTGTATCATGATTCTCTTGTGTACCTGGATGATAATGTACACGCCCATCTACGACCGTTGGTCCCTCGGCATCAACGCGCTCAGCATTTACAGCCAAGACATCACCACAAATCTCGCCAACAATGCCCAATACCTGACGATAATTCTCTACTGCATCCTCAAAATCTTGTGGAGCATAAGCTTCCGTGCGATCGTCACTAAATCCCCTCTCTTTTAATTCCACAATACGACGCATCAAAGGATGATCGAGTTGGAAATTTAACGACTGATTATCTTCAAAAAAATTAGCCATCTCAATAAATCTTTAATATTATGCGCGGAAAGAACCTACTACTTAGAATTCCGTTTGAAAGAATCGATAAATCTATCAATTACCTCAGCATAATCACCCACAACAGTATAATCAGCAATCTGATTCAGGGGCGCATTCGGATCAGTATTGATCGATATAATCATAGCAGATTCGCTCATGCCTGCCGTATGTTGTACTTGCCCTGAAATCCCGCAAGCGATATACAATTTGGGACGTACTGTTACCCCAGTTTGTCCAACTTGGCGTTCATGATCGGCAAAACCCGCATCGACTGCAGCTCTAGAAGCTCCAACCTCGCCCCCTAACAAATGCGCCAATTCAAATAATTTATTGAATCCCTCTCTGCTACCAACTCCGTAACCACCAGCTACAATTATTGTCGAATTTTTGATATTGACAGCCTGCTTTTCTAGGTGTCTGGAGATTATAGAAACTAAAAAATCCTCATCTTTAAGGATTCCCTTCGTATCGACTTTCACTACCTCACTCTTAATTGGAGTAGGCAGCTCTTCTCGTTTCATAACCCCTTCTCGCACAGTTGCCATCTGAGGACGGCAATCTGGGTTTACTATCGTAGCAATGATATTACCTCCGAAAGCAGGACGTATTTGATACAATAGATCTGCATATACCTTACCAGCCTTTGCGTCCTTATATTCTCCAATCTCCAAACTTGTACAATCAGCCGTTAATCCACTATGGAGAGCCGAGGAAACTCGTGGTCCAAGATCTCTACCAACCGATGTCGCTCCAAACAAAGCGATCTGAGGTTTCTCTTTCGTAAAAATCTCACATAATATGCGCTCGTGCGGCAAAGTCAAATAATATTCAAGACGCTTATCGTCTGCAATATGCACACGTGCTGCCCCATACTTCTCGCAAATGGGTACTACCCAATCCAAATCTGTGCCAATAGCAACAGCCTCTACACCAACACCAAGCGTCTTAGCTAAGGTTCGAGCTTTGGTTAAGAGTTCCAAGCTCACATCAGCTATTTCACGCCCTTCTATCTCCAGATATACAAATACGTTGTTCACTGTCGTACCTCCTATTACTCCTAACTCTTTCTAACCTATCGTATGATTCGACATCAACTCACGCACAAGTGCATCTACTGATGCAACACTCGAATCAAAACTTTTCGATTCCTTTACTTGGAACACAACATTTTCTACAGCTTTTACCTTAGTAGGCGATCCCGAAAGACCAAGCTCATTTACATCGGCCTCTAGCATTGCCGCATTCCATTCCTCAATCAAAGGATGACAATATCCATCTTCTGCTACTTTTTCAGAAGGCGCAGCAGCTCTTTTCCATTGCATCAACAACTTTGCATTACGCGAACGACACTCAGGAGCAGTAGCATTGACTGTAAGCAGTATAGGTAACTTTGCTTTTAACTCTTCAACACCCCGCTCTATACGACGGCGCACAAACACCACATCACCCTCCAATTTTGCAGTCTCCACGTAAGTTATTTGTGCCCAACCAAGCTTTTGCGCCACCTGAGGTCCTACCTGTGCAGTATCGCCATCAATAGCCTGACGTCCTGCTACTACCAAATGTGGATTGAGCTTTTTTACTACGCGAGAGAGCGCATAGGACGTTGCTAATGTGTCAGAGCCTGCAAATGCTCTATCTGTTAACAGGATTCCATCATCTGCACCTCGATACAACCCTTCGCGAATAATATCAGCTGCACGAGGAGGCCCCATTGTAAGCAGGGTTACTCGCACATTCCGATTCTCATCCTTGAGACGCAAAGCGAGCTCTAAAGCATTCAAATCCTCTGGGTTAAAAATCGCAGGTAATGCTGCTCGATTTACCGTACCATCCGCCTTCATGGCATCTTTGCCTGCAGCACGCGTATCTGGCACCTGCTTCGCCAAAACTACTATGCGTAATTCCTCCATATCGAATTTTTTCCTAGTCAAACACAAAAGTAAGTATATTTTAATTGCCTAAGAGATTATTAAACACCCTATTCCTTCTACAAATGACTCATTTTAGCAGACTAAAATCTTATACCGAAGAAAATAAATATGTCTTAAAAGATATCTTAGGCTAGAGTTCTTATTTCCGAAACTCATATAACTCCTCCTCTATTAATTTCACTTTCCACTCCTTTATATTCCGCTTCTGCTCATCAAAACTCGTACCAATAAGGATAAGCTTTTTACCCTCCAAACGTAACGGCTTATAATACTCCTGCTCCTGAATTTGTGCGAGTGCCTCCGCTGCACTACCGGCACTCCAGAGCTTGAATTCAAAGACATAAATAATTTCATCAGTATACACAACACAATCGGCACGACCCTTTGCCGAGTAAACCTCCGTTTGTGTATACATCCCCATAAACTGAAAAATCAGCGCTA
>CBDEMG010000076.1:0-20702 GCA_965240855.1 uncultured Bacteroidia bacterium
ATCGTAAGGAAGAGCTAAGAAACAACAAAACCGACCCGCTTTGCGCAATTATAGAACCCCGCCCGTCCGGCGTTAGGACCGCTTGTCGAGTAACCGCCGGTCTGGCGTAAAGACCTTGTCGAAGCACGCTGCCTGCTAAGGCCGTGGGGGTGAAACCTCCACGTTTATCCTAACGGCGGGTTGCCCACCCGCCGCCAACTTCGTTCTTCAAACAAGGTTATAGAACCCCGCCCTTGTGGCGGTGGTGAGTATTTTCAGCCCAATGTAGGAACGTTGGGCTGAAGGGTGTTCTGTAGGTGAATGTATCAAAATCAATATATAATCACATTTCACCCCTACAATACTGATAAATTATTTAACGGGCTCAAAATTGTATTTCTTTTCTCTCTATATAAAAAAGACGAGAAGTGCATTATTCGTACACCTCTCGTCGTCAGTATCTATTTAAAGCTTTCTATACCATCCCCGAGAATCCCATAAATGCAAGTGCTAGCATCCCAGCAGTAAGGAGTGCTATAGGCATCCCTCGCATGGCTTGGGGGACATTGCGTATTGCCAATGCTTCTCGTAATCCTGCCAAAAGAATCAAAGCAAGACCAAAACCAATTGCTCCAGACACAGCATAGACTAAACTCCGCACTAAGTTAAAATTTTTCTGAATTACAAGAATTGCCACGCCGAGTACCGCACAATTAGTCGTTATCAAAGGCAAAAATATCCCCAGTGCTGCATACAATCCAGGACTAAGTTTCTTCAATATTATCTCAACGCATTGTACGAGAGCAGCTATCACCAAGATGAAAGAAACAGTCTGCAAAAAATCTACCCCTAGTGGGGTCAATACAAACGTCTGTAACAACCACGTGAAGATTGTTGCAACCACCATAACAAACAGTACTGCGCCAGACATCCCTATACTGGTATCTATTTTCTTGGATACACCAAGGAAAGGGCAGATACCTAGAAACTGCGAAAGGACGATATTATTGACAAATACTCCTGCTATAATTATCAGTATGTACTCCATGATAACGCCTATTTTTTTACTAAACGATTAAACAACAACATTAGATAAGCTAGCACGATGAACGCCCCCGGAGCTAAAACGAAAAGTAAAGGTCCGAAGACTGAAGGATACAAGGAGACTCCAAAGATTGCACCTGATCCCAATAATTCGCGCACACCGCCAATCACGACTAAGGAAACGGTAAAACCTAACCCTATACCTATACCGTCAAACATCGAACGTATCACATTGTTCTTTGCAGCAAAAGCCTCTGCACGCCCCAATATAATACAGTTTACTACAATCAACGGAATATAGACACCCAAACTCTTATACAAGGCGGGAACATAGGCTTCCATTGTCATCTGGACTATGGTCACAAAGGTGGCGATCACTACAATGAAAGCTGGGATACGAACCTTATCTGGGATCAATCCCTTAATCGCAGCGATTACCATATTCGCGCCTATTAATACAAACGCCGTAGCAAGCCCCATTCCTAACGCGTTGCCAGCCGAAGTTGTCGTCCCAAGCGTCGGACACATCCCCAAAACCAACACGAAGGTCGGATTCTCGCGGACTAGACCATTTACGATTATACCTAAATTCGAATTGCTATTGCTCATTGTGCATCCTCCTACTCATGGGCTTCGCTCGACTGACTAGCCCCAGTATAATTTTCCATTCCCTTCAAACCAGCGTAGGCGCGCTTTACGGCATCCAAAAATGCACGAGAACTTATAGTTGCTGCTGTTATCGCATCTATAGTGCCGCCATCCTTGCTAACTTTCAGACTGCCATCTGGAGTCATGCCATAAATATTGCTATTCTTCTCAGCTGGCTTTATTTCAAATCCGAAGACTTTCTCCACCAGACTCTTGACAGGGGCTACCGGAGGCTTAAACCAATGTACCATATTATCACCAAGCCCTGGAGTCTCAGAATGTTCTAGCACAGAATATCCCGTTATTTTCCCTTCTGTATCAAATCCGACCATTACCGAAATTCTACCTCCAAATCCATTCGGCGAGAAACTCTCTACTGCAGTACCGACTAACTTTTCACTCTTCTTGGCAGGATACATTACTAATTCGCCTCCTTCTACATTTTGTATTGTCTTCTCGGAGGTCGGATCATTGTCAAAATCAGGAAGCACATCTTTCAATGCACCTATTATTTTCTCACTTTTTGCCTTAGCAATGGGCTCCTGTGTCAACCAATTCATTCCACCCAAGCCGATGGCCGAGAGAAACGTTATCACCAAGAGTGTAACAACCAAATTTATGAGCGTCGACGGTTTTGCCATCTTATTTTCCTCCTTTCCTGTGTCCGAATTTGCGCGGTTTCATATATCGATCAATCAACGGGACGAAAGCATTCATGATCAATATTGCAAACGAAACTCCCTCAGGGTATGCACCCCAAGTACGGATCGCCACCGTCAGGAGTCCTATACCACAACCAAAAACCAACATCCCCTTCTTTGACATCGGCGAGGTAACATAGTCCGTTGCCATAAATATCGCACCCAACATCAAGCCCCCTACCAACAACTCAACAACAGGGTTAGCATAAATAGTTGGATCTACTAAGTAAAAAATTCCGGAGAATACAAATACCGATGCAAATATCGCAATGGGGATATGCCAAGTTATTACTTTCCGTATCAGTAAGTAGATAAAACCTAACAAAAGTGCGATTGCAGAAATTTCTCCCAACGAACCGCCCATCTGCCCAAACAGCATATCCAACGTACTAGGCATGTGCTCAAGGGGAGTACCTCCTTTTATCGCAGCTTTCATAAAAGAGAGCGGAGTTGCACCCGTTGCGGCATCTAAATATTGCATACGTGAGACTAGCGGCGCTGGCCAAGTAGTCATCTGTACAGGAAACGATACCAATAAAAAAGCACGAGCAAACAAGGCGGGATTGAATAGATTGTTCCCCAATCCACCAAAACTAACCTTCCCTACCCCAATAGCCATTATCGCACCTATTACAATAATCCACCAAGGTAAATTCGAAGGTACGTTCATTGCAAGTAGGAGACCCGTTACCAAGGCAGAACCATCTGTAAGTGTCAGCGTCTTATTTTTCATCACAAAACGCTGCAATAGATATTCAACAACCAAACAACTAACAACCGAAATTACGGTGACCAAAAATGCACCTAAGCCAAAGAAATACACTCCCACTAACCACGCTGGCAATAGGGCTATCACGACATCTAACATTAGACGACGCGTCTGATACACCCCATGAAGATGTGGCGATGGAGATATTGTCAATATATTACTCATTTCCTTTTTTACTTCTATTTCTATATCACGAACTCACTCCACTCTACTTCTTCTGAGCACGTGCACGGATCTTCGCTCCTGTCATCCCCTTACCTAGACGAATAAAGTCTAGCAATGGTAAGTTCGCAGGACAAGTAAAACTGCAACAACCACATTCAATACAGGACATGATATCCTCGCGCTCCATCCAATCAGTATCGCTTCCCTGTCCTAACTTGTAGAGCAACCAAGGTTCCAAGCCCATCGGACACCCCATCGAACATTTCGAACAACGAATACAAGTATCGACCTTCTTGCGATCTGCCATTTTCGTGGGTAAAATCAACACTCCAGAAGTTCCTTTAGTAACGGGTGCCTCCAGATTTTTCAAAGCTTTCCCCATCATAGGACCACCGCTTATCACTTTCCCCGTATCTTCTGGTAAACCACCTACTGCCTCAAACAATTTACTAATAGGTGTCCCTACTCGTACCATAAAATTACCTGGGTTTGACAAACTAGGTCCTGTTACAGTTACAACTCGTTCAAACAAAGGTTTGTTTTTCTGCACTGCCTCGTATACAGCAAAGGCCGTGCCCACATTTTGTACCACACAGCCTACATGTATAGGCAAGCCTCCTGCTTTAACCTCACGCTGCGTGATCGCTTCTATTAATTGCTTTTCTCCTCCTTGCGGATATTTTACTTTAAGCGGCTGAATCTCGATACCCTCAAATGTTTTCGCTTTTTCTGTAAGGAGCTCGATGGCATCCATCTTATTGCGCTCTATCCCAATCACAGTTTTCGGATTCCCGAGTGCCTTTCGCAATATAGCAACTCCCACTAAAACCTCCTCTGGTCTCTCTAACATCAATCTATGATCTGATGTCAAGAAAGGTTCACATTCTACAGCATTGATTATCAGATATTCAGCCTTTGCATTCGGTGGAATATTTAATTTGATATGTGTAGGGAATGTTGCTCCACCCATACCAACGACACCAGCTGCTGCAATCCGTTCTATAATCTCTTTAGGCTCAAGATTACATTCACGCACTATAGTTGTGCTTCTATCAATCTCGGGCAACCATTCATCCCCCTCCACTGCAATATATATAGCTGGTTTAGGATAACCAGAAGCATCAATCACTCTATCAATCTTCGTTACTGTCCCACTAACCGAAGAATGCAAATTTGCGGACAAACCCTGAGCAGCCTTGGCCAATGGTTGACCGACCAATACTTTATCGCCTTTCGCTACTAAAACCTCCGACGGAGCACCAAGGTGTTGCGATGCCATAAAGACCATCTCCGCACCTACGGGGAATGTCTCAATCGCCTTACCACGCGTTAGCTTACCTTCAGGTGGATGCACACCACCCATTCTAAATGTCTTAAATTTCATGAGCTAATCCTCTCTACTATACTGCGGACAACCGCCGATTAAGCATTCGTCTCCTGTTTCTTTTCTGTAGTTACCGCACTTCCCTCTTTAGGGACTTCTGCCGTTTGTGCTGACGTACTAGTAGCTGCTGGTTTCGCCTCCTCACTCTTTACTACTCGGGGCGGGAAATTTACTTCCCATATTGCTCCTGTGGGACATACTGCTACGCACTTACGGCACAACTTACACTTCCTGAAATCAATATAAGCCAAATTATTTTCCACTACGATTGCGTCAAAAGGACACTCCTTCTGACAACGAGCACAGCCAATACATGCTACGCCACATGCCTTCTTTGCTACACCGCCCTTTTCTTGGTTAATACATGATACAAAGACTCGACGATCCTTCACATTCTTTGTTCGCAACTCAATCACATGTTTGGGACAAATCTTAACACACGCACCACAAGCTGTACATTTATCTTGATCTACTACAGGGAGGTGACGCTCAGCGTCCATGTGTATTGCATCAAAATCACAAACTGTTACACAATCCCCAAGACCTAAGCAGCCCCACGAACACCCAGTATCACCATTAAACAGATTGTTCGATACACGACAAGAGCTTGCACCTCCATAATTAGCAACGCTAGCACGAACTTTCGGCGTACCTGCACAACGAATCACTGCAAGCATCGGCGCTTTGGCTTCTGCAGTACGCCCCATCACTGCAGCGACCTTGGCCATTACAGCATTACCACCAACAGGACAGAAAAAACGCCCTAAGTCGCCCTCTCCTGCCTTTACATATGCGTCCGCAAAACCTCTACAACCAGGGAAACCACACCCTCCACAATTTGCTCCAGGTAATGTAGATTCCACCTCATCTATCCGAGGATCCTCCTCTACCTTAAAAACCTGAGATACTACATACAACAAGACGGCCGCTAAAAGACCGATGCCCACCAAGACGGCTAGCGTAAACAAAATTGTATTCATGATTACTCCAATTCCCTCTCTGAAGATATTGTAAACGAAAAACGCCGAGATAAGCGCTTTCTAAATCTATACAACACCAAATAGTAAACGACTAGTATACCTAATAACGATAGAGCTAGTGGTAGTTCTCCCATCCCGCACAAACTACATACAACCACACACATCAATAGTAATATACTAGGAAAAATATAACCAAAAAACAGCGCTAAATATCCCTGACTATTCCGTACTGCTACTTGCACAGTATCACCTACTTTAAAATCCGCCGAAGAATCTACAATGGCCTCGACTTCATATAGCTTGCTCTCGCTCATTCCACATGCACCTTTAGCATGGCAAGAAGCACAAGCCGATTCATTTATAAACTGTACCCTCGCAGTACTCCCTTGCAACTCCACGATAATACCTCGACGGTATGTACAAGACTTACTTTCCATTGCATGCAAAATTAGATCTTTCATAGTCCTCTCAACTCTCTAGATATATACTTGTTCGTTATTTATAACTAGTTTACAACACATTAGATCTTACACTCCTTATAATCAGCTTACTAACAGGTATTACTCTTATAAGTTTCTAACTATTTCTATCGATTCTATTCTACTCAATTTCCATACTTTGACTTTACACCACGCTTTCTTAAAAGCCTAAATTTTCTCCGCAAAATAACCCCAATATCAAAAATATAACTACCTTTGTCTAAGAATTGCGGCGAGGTAGCTCAGCTGGTTAGAGCGTGTGATTCATAATCACAAGGTCGGCGGTTCAAGCCCGCCTCTCGCTACAAAAAAGCACTAATCTTACAAGGTTAGTGCTTTTTTTACCTAAATATTTTCTGCGGTTTTTTTCCCTTAGTGCACTAAAATTTACACTCTGACTAATTTAAATTGAGTTTGTTGTATAATTACCGTATCTATTTGGTATGTAAATATTACACCCGTTATTAATTGATTAGCAATATATTATTAAATAGGGTAATTCTGAATACACGATAATCTCCATAAATATTCTACGAAAAAAAACGATCCAAACGATCGTGCGCTGGATTCAAAGTAAATACAACTACGCGATCTCCTGCCCGTATCTCTGTTTCGCCTGTAGCAATAATGGCCTCCTCTTTGCGTATTACGCCTCCAGCTATTGTTTGACGTGGAAAGTTCAAATCTTTTATCCGTCCCCGAGTTGCAGGCGAACCTTCTCGCGCTACATACTCTAAGACTTCTGCATCTAAGTTAGTGAGACAACGCATAGATGAAATGGTGCTGCCCATCGTAAACTGAAAAATACGAGAAGCAGTAATCAACTTCTTATTTACCACCGAATCGATCCCAATACTCTCAGCTAAAGCGATATAATCGATATTTTCAACCTCAGCTATTATTTGCGGAACTCCTGCCTTGCGTGCCATCAAACAAGCCATGATATTGGTCTCTGATTTTCCCGTTGCTGCAACAAACGCGTCCATGTGTTCAAGACCTTCATCTAGTAACAAATCACGATCGCGGCCATCTCCATTCACCCATATTGTCGAATTAAAAAGCGGTGCCAGTTTTTCGCATTTCTCCCGATCGCACTCTATTAGTTTTATATTTTTTACGACCCCCTCCAAATCTAAGCAAGTACGCATCCCTATACGCGAGGCTCCCAAAATCATCAAATTATCAACCTGCATCTTAGAGGCTCCAAGTAATGTACGCCAAGTTGCAATTCCCCCCTTGCTTGATATGATGTACAACATATCTCCCTGCAAAAGAATCTCTTCTCCATTCGGGATTATTGTCAATCCATCACGTAAGATCGCTACTATTCTATACTTATCACCCTGATGCATACGTGCGATATCTTGCAAAGTCCGTCCCAGATACCGCATATCGTGCTCCGCCTTCAACGCAGCAAGCACCAACTGACCATTAGAGAAATCTACATATTCTACAGTACCTACTGAACCAAGTAATCCTATAATCACTTGTGAGGCAAGCTTCTCGGGGTAGATCAACGAATCTATCCCCAATTCTTTAAAATGTTGTTGGTTCTCTGCAAGCAACAAATCGTTGGTATCCACTCTTGCAATCACCTTTTTAGCGCCTAACTTTTTAGCGAGAATGGCCGATATTATATTTGTCTCCTCATAATGTGCTACTGCAATAAAAAGATCGCACTTCTCGATCTCCGCTTCTTTCAACACGGCGATCGAAGCTGCGGATCCCTCTATGGTCACCAAATCAGCCATACTTTCTAGACGCTCCAAATTCTCAGGAAGGGGATCAATGGCTATAATATCGTCCATGCCACCTGCTAGCATGTGTGCTAAATGCGTACCGACCTCGCCAATACCTGCGACTATTATTCTCATTTATTTTGAATCTCGATTCCGTACACTGTAAATTTAAAAAAGAAATTGCCAAGGCAACAAGATATACTAAGAAACTGGCTTCAAAAGCCAAAAAAAATCCCTTAGCCAGAAGACTAAGGGATTCCTTTAATCACGATAATGTTCTAGAAATGGAACATCAAATAGAAATTTCCATAGGCCAACTTCTCATACGATCCTGTAGGAATGGGATCTGTATTAGGGTTCGTACCAAAATGGAACGAATTGTTGCTAGGAGCACTTTCCTCTGTGTATTGCTCTACCTTGTCTGCAAATACTCGCTCCTTGGTTACGTATCCTCGTGTACTATAAGTCCCTTGTAATACTAATCCAAGTTCAAAGCCTATACATGCATTCTGCATAAAATAGAACTCTACTCCCGTGAAACCCATTAAGCCCAAAGAATGCTGTCCACTACCTACAGATTTCAAAGTCCGGTCTCCTGCTGTTTCACCTAATGCATTCGACGGAGCAGGATTGAAAGCATTCATCTTATTACCATAGTAATTATTCGTGAAAGTGCGTTGATAACGATAAAACACATCACCACCATAGAAACCTTTCAGACGTCCTGCACCTCTGAATTGTTGGTAACCAGCAGCAACTCTCCAATCGTTGTTCCACACAACCTTCTTATCTTCAACCTTAGCTGTAGAAAGCGGATTTTTAGTCTTTGCAGCATCATCGACCGTAAATTTCTTTTCAACATCCTTGTATATAGCGTTATTGAAACGGATATGGAGACGTACTGCCGAATTGTCTGTTAAAAAGTAACGACCGTGTAAGGTATAATCCTGATTATCTTTCCACCATTTCCTAGATTCATTTTTATTGGTCTTTGCAAACATATTACCAATAAAATCTAGTACTGGAGATGCTTCTATGCCCACTGCAAATTGTCCAGCCTTAGGCCCATAAGTCTTTGTAACCTGTTCGTCTTGCGCAATAGCTCCTCCCATCAGCATGAGAGAAAAGCCAAGAAGTATTAATCCTCTTCTCATAACTACTCACTCTCTAATTCCTGTCTTCTCCTCAACTATTTTACAACAACTTTATGAGCCATAGTTGTCTGATAAACCACCTTCACAACCTCGAATGCACCAGGATAAACAGAGAAATTCACTTTATCGTCAGTAACATAATACTCACATTCTTCAGTTGTCGAGCCATCGCTGTAGTTATCTACATATCTTACACATGTAGCTACATACGCTGTTGCACCAGCTGTCTTTACAGGTAGCTCCACTTTTACGCCTTCGCCTGAATCTTCTAGTGCTACCTCTTTAGTGAATACCCCATCTGTAGACTTACTTCCTACTCCATCATTCTTTGCAGTAATGATCAATTTAGCGCCTTTACCAGCAACAGGTGCATATTCAGCAGTATTTGTTGTCTTAACCCCTGTCATAAATACGACAGTTGCCGTCTTACCATTTTCCAATTTATCTTCCGAAGAAACAATGTTCCTATCGCACGACGTAGATAACACAGAAACCGCAGCTATAATCACTGCTGCAAAACCTAAAAACACCTTTTTCATCTCCTTAATCTCAATTTATTGATGTTCAACTGCACAAAATTAGTGTTTTATTTTCTCTAGACATACTAGGTAATTTCTGTAAAACTTCGCACTTACGTTAGTAGTTAGTTCTGCAATATCCTTTTTTGTACATTTGTTTAGGCTTAAACAACTCGAAAATGTTGAATATAGATAACTACTCTTTCGCAGGAAAACGAGTACTCCTACGTGTCGATTTTAATGTGCCTTTCGATAAACATACCAACCTCATTAGCGATGACTCTCGCATACGTCGAGCTCTCCCTACTATCCAAGAAATTGTGAGCAAGGGCGGGAGACTTATCTTACTCTCTCATATGGGAAGACCCGCAGGTAAACGAGTGGAAGAGCTCTCTTTAAGACGTATACTTAACGCAGTAGAAACACTTGTTGGGAAACACATCTCCTTCTGTGATGACTGTATAGGAACTGCTGTAATCCAAGCCTCTAACCAATTAGAGGATGGTGAAATCCTCATGTTAGAGAATGTCCGCTTCCATCCAGAAGACGAAGGAAAAGTAAAACAGAAGGATGGTGAATCGGATGACGAATTCAAAGTGCGCAAGAATGCAATGAAAATTGCACAAAAAGAGTTCGCAGCACAGCTTGCACAATGTGGCGACTGCTTTGTTAACGATGCCTTCGGCGCAGCACACCGAGCTAATGCTTCGACCACTTACATTGCTTCTTTCTTTCCAAACAACCGTATGTTCGGACGTTTGATGGAACAAGAAATTAGGGCACTCGATTATGTCATGACGCAACCTAAGCGTCCGCTTATGGCTATAATGGGCGGGGCAAAAGTCTCAGACAAAATCCTCCTAATCTCTCAACTCCTCGAGCGTGTAGACAAAATTATTATCGGAGGCGGGATGGCCTATACCTTCGTAAAAGCGTTAGGTGGCAACATCGGTAACTCTCTTTGCGAAAATGAACATTTGGCAACTGCTCGAGAATTAATCGAAAAAGCAAAACAACGTGGAGTTGAATTACTCCTCCCCTTAGATGCAATCAATGCAAACAAATTTGCAGATGATGCCATTACACAAAATACGCCAATAGCATCTACGCCTGAGGGGTGGATGGGGCTTGATATTGCGGAAAAGACTTGCGAACATTTCAAAAAAGTTATACTTCAATCCAAAACAATCTTTTGGAATGGTCCAATGGGTGTTTTCGAAATGCCACATTTTGCTCATGGGACGTTTGCTATAGCTAAGGCACTTGCCGAGGTCTCTGCGCAGGGTGGATATACGCTCGTTGGCGGTGGCGACTCTGTTGCTGCTCTTAAAGCTACTGGCTTGGAAGAGAAAGTAAGTTACGTCTCTACTGGAGGAGGTGCTATGTTAGAATATCTCGAAGGAAAAAATTTACCAGGTATCGCAGCCATTAGAGAAGATGATAAATAACGAGCAACCCGTTGTACTCCTCGCAGGAGGAGAGATTGCTCAAGGTGAGAATCCTCTTTTACGCGATGTGAACTTCGAACTAAGGGCAGGTGAATTTGTATACTTAGTAGGGCGCGTAGGTTCTGGGAAATCTAGTTTTATCTCTACACTGATAGGCGAGCTCCCGCTTTTCAAAGGACGTGGCTATGTATGTGGCTACAATTTGTCAGATCTTAAGGAATCGCAGATCCCATATTTGCGACGCAATATTGGAGTCGTTTTTCAGGATTTTAAACTACTCTCCGATCGCAATGTACTCCGTAATTTACAATTTGTACTTCGTGCTACGGGATGGACAAACCGTAATACGATACGTAACAGAATTGACGAAGTGCTAACACTTGTAGGCTTGCAACACAAAGCGTACAAGATGCCAAACCAACTCTCGGGAGGTGAACAACAACGAGTTGCAATTGCTCGTGCGCTTCTCAATGATCCGCCACTTATTTTAGCAGATGAGCCAACTGGTAACTTAGATCCGTCGACATCAGACGGCATAATGCAAATCCTCTCAGCACTCATTCAGCGCAATAAAGCTATCATTATGGCGACTCACAACTATGGTGTAGTACGACGTTTCCCTGCCCGAATCTGTCTATGTGCACAGGGTGCATTGAATGAAATTGCCTTGGATAGTCTTACCACCTATGCAGAAAATTTTGCTCTATAGACGTTTTATCGCTATCCTAGGTGCAGAAAATACCTAACCATTTTAGAGAAAATAAAACACTAATTTTGTGCAGTTGAACATCAATAAATTGAGATTAAGGAGATGAAAAAGGTAGTTCTAGGTATTGTTGCTTTGGCGATGGTTGCCAGCAATATGTTCTTTACTTCTTGCGATGACAAGATTATTACTCAGGATAATAAGTTGGATGACCATAAAAAAGCGACAATAATTATTCGTACGGGGATAAAGAAAGGGACAACGGAAGAGTACAAACCGATGTCTGGCGAATCGAAGATGATACTGAAGGCCGAAAACAAAAGTATTAATTGGAGTAATAGTGCTTCTGGAATGTACGAACAGGTTGTAGATTTGAATGGTGATAAAATTGAAGTATCCGTTCCTGTAAATGAAAAAGAAGGAACTGAATACTCTGTAGCTTGTGTGAATTTTATAGCAGATTTCACCACAGCCGATGGTGCTAAGTCGTATGTATACAAGGGTGGTGTGACTATGGTGAATGGAGTAGCTTTAACAAACTTTAAGTTAATGCCTGGTCAAGTCTATACTTTTCAAGTAAGATATTCGGGCACTGAAGAAGCAAAAGTAAACATTGATATTTATTGTAGAAATGAAGCGCATAGTATTATTTGTTGCGACAAGCCTCTTCATGGCAGGCACTGCATTCTCGCAGGATGCTAGCACAAAAAAAGCCATAGAGTATCCTAAAGCAGGTTCATTTGCCGTTGGGATCGAAGCTACTCCAGTATTGGATTATATTGGTAATATATTCACTGCTGCAGAAAATAAATCTAAAACTCACTGGAGTAATCAGGATTATACTCTGCATGGACGTTATTTTCTTACAGACAATTCCGCTGTACGTTTGCACATACGTTTTAATGATGCAACCTATAAAAATGTTACGAAGAATTTCGTAACGGATGATGCAGCAAAAACGCTCGATCCATTGTCTACGGCACAAGTGGAAGAGAAAAAAGTTGAGTGGAAAAATGATTGGCGTGTAGCTGCTGGTTACCAACAGTTCCGAGGCGAAGGTCGTTTGAGAGGTTTCTATGGTGGCGATGTTTTTTACCGTTACAAGCGAGAGTTTAATAATTTCTACTATGGAAACAAGATGACTCCCTTTAACCCAGCTCCCTCGAGTTCTTTGACCGCGACCCATAGCGATCGAATTTTAAAAGATGTAAAGAGTGGAGAACATTCCTTGGGATTGATGGGATTTGCTGGAGCTGAATTCTATTTTATGTCTCATGCTTGTATTGGATTCGAAGTAGGTTTAGTGTTGCAAGGAACTTATAGCACACGAGGATACATAACCAAAGAGCGAGTATTTGCAGACAAGGTAGAGCAATACACTGAGGAAAGTGCTCCTAGTAAGAATTCATTCCATTTTGGTACAAACCCAAATACGGACAGTAAAATAGGTGAGCTGTACGGTGGCTTGACATACGGGAACTTCTATTTGATGTTCCATTTCTAGGCGAAGATTTATATCATTCGAAACTCCCACAGCCTCAAGCTAGACTGTGGGAGTTTTTATATCTAGCGATCCCTTACATTTACATAACTTTGCGTACGATAAAGGCGGTTGAATTATGGTGACTTTAGTATTGTTAGCTCTCATGCTCCTTGGTGGTGCTTTGGGATATATACTACGAAAACAACGAACACTGATAAACTATGCTAGCAAGTTAATTACGTACGTAGTATACTTTCTACTTCTTATTATGGGAATCTCGGTAGGAGTAAATGACGAATTGTTTGCTGATCTACCACGTGTAGGATTACAAAGTCTTGTTATTACAGTATTTGCTCTAGCTGGAACTATCTTTTTTGCATGGATATTCAAGCGTTTTGTACTTCATCCAACCACATCCACTGCCACAAAAAAAACTGAAAACAGCTCATCTGAGCTCCGAACACCTTCTACACTGCAGAAAGTGTTCGAGAGTCTTTCATTCTTCCTAGTATTCATGGCTGGAGTAGGAATTGGACATTATGTTGAACAACTTGCAGCTTTTTTTGCGTCTACCAGTACCTGCGAACTAAAAACGTTTCTACGCGGAGGTGTTATCGATTCTGCGATTGTCTATATACTCTACGTTCTTATGCTCTGCGTCGGACTCAGTACAGGAGGAAGTGAAGATACCTTCAAGGCACTACGAGGGATGGGGATAAAAGCGCTCTTATTACCTCTCTTCACTATTGTCGGAACTGCACTTGGTGTCCTACTGGCACTTCCATTTTTTAAAGATCTACTACTAAAAGATGTAGAAGTTGTGGGTGCAGGATATGCCTATTATAGTCTCTCGAGTGTTATCATTAAAGCAGAGTACAGCGAACTGATAGCAGCAATAGCTATAGTTTCCAATATAATCCGTGAGCTCTCTACCATTATGCTCGCGCCACTTTATGTACGCTTGGGTGGGGAATATGCTCCCATCTGTTGTGCTGGCGCTACAAGTGGCGATACTGTCCTACCTTTTATTCTGAAAGCCACTTCTCCACAGTATGCAGTATTATCTGTTTACCATGGACTTGCACTCACTTTTTTTGTACCATTCGCTGTTCCCTTAGCATTGTTATTATAAAGAAGCCTAGAGCATGCAAATCGAAGGTTTTTTGTTAGGGCTTGGAGCTTTTTGTATGGTCGGATTGTGCCACCCACTCGTTATCAAAATTGAGTATTACATCGGTAAACGTGTCTGGTGGATTATTGTACTGATCGGCTTATGCGCACTTGTTCTTTCTCTATTATTCTCTGGTTGGTGGTCTCTTTTCTATGGCATACTCGGAGCTTGTTTACTATGGACGGCATTAGAGCTTATTTGGCAGCACGAACGTGTCGCAAAAGGGAGAGCAAAACGCAATCCTAAGCGAAGCGATGCATACTATCAACTCTCAAAACGCTAAACGGAGCATGCATTCGGATTGGGAAGGTATCTTATTAGGTCTCTCAACAATTATTATCATCGCTTTTTCGCGCTGGCTTTGCATTGTAGGAGAATATTATTTCACCAAACGCTTTTGGATTTTCTTTTTAGTTGTTGGTCTGCTCTTTATAGTCTGTTCATTAGTACTAAGTGACCGCCTTTTAAGTGCCATTGCCAGTGTTGCAGGTTTTTGCTTTTTGTGGGGTATAGGTGAGGTAATACAACAGGAGAAACGCGTCGCTAAAGGGTGGTTTCCTGTCAATCCTCGCCGTGCACACAAAGTTGAGATGAGCAATAATAAATGAGTATAACGAATAAGATGTCTCCTGATTCACACTCTGAAATATCTGAACGAAAAGATTTCCGTCTGATGCTCCTTATGGCTATGCCTAAGGAATATAGCCTAGTATTACCTTGGCTGAATTCAGCACATGCGTTGTCCTTTTTCGATACCCTAGCTCACCTCGGGAAATTTGCCTCTACCGAATGCTTGTTACTACTTACGGGAATTGGCAAAGTAAATGCTGCTTTAAGAGCCTATCAAGCACAACTACAATTTCAAGCAGATCTGGTACTCAACCTCGGTGTCTGTGGAGCTCTTAAGGACGATCTACCCATCGGGACTCCCGTTCTCAGTTCTTCCCTGACCTACCACGACGTATGGTGTGGCGCTGGTAACCAACATGGACAAATACAAGGTCTACCTGCTGTCTTTGAAGTCTCACAAAATATATTAGACTCCTTCCATGCTGTTGCTCCTAATTTGCAACAAGGACTTTTTTGTTGTGGAGATTATTTTATGCCGAGTCAATTATATATCGCACAGATGCTCAAATATTTTCCTAGAGCAATTACAGTAGACATGGAATCTACAGCAATCGCACAGGTCGCTTATTTACAAGGATTTAAGTTCGCCTCGTTGCGTTTGGTTAGCGATACTCCCATCACGCACTTTGATCACGCAAAACAATATTCTGAGTTCTGGGAAGATCCTCTTCCCGCATTTGCTAGTATAAAAGAGATAGTAGAAAAATTTGTATCGCATTACAGAGCAGATTGGCAAGATGAATAAGATCCCAAGTTTTACCATCGATCATAATCGTCTCCTGCGTGGGATTTATGTATCGCGTCTCGATCAAATCGGCAACGAATTTATTACGACTTTTGACATTCGAATGAAGCGCCCTAACCGAGAGCCTGCAATGGATCAGAGTGCTATACATACACTAGAGCACCTTGTAGCCACATACCTACGAAATGATGCAGAGTGGGGGGCAAAGATCATCTACTGGGGGCCTATGGGGTGTCTGACAGGCAACTATCTTTTAATGCAAGGCAAGTACACACCAAAAGAGATTATTCCTCTGCTTCGCGATGCCTTCGTATTTGTTGTAAATTTTGAGGAGAGTATTCCTGGTGCTACCCCCTCTGATTGTGGCAACTACCTCCTCCACAACTTAGAACTTGCTCGCAAAGAGGCCAAAGCATTTATTGAAGAAGTGTTAGATCGGATCGCGGACGAAAATATGTACTACCCTAGTTAAACGGGTGTAAAAAACAGTTCGGTATACTTATATACGTGCGTTGCCTCGGAATATCCTATTTTTAGAAATGCGTATTTTTGCAAAAGTGGAAAGTGTGGGAGGTTAGGGTTTGAATTCGCAACTCATAGTAGATGTAAATACGAATTCGGGGAGTGCACAAATCGCATTGTTAGAGGATGGTGTGCTTGTCGAGGTGCGTACACAACAAAGTGGTTTACCATACTCTGTTGGCAATATTTATCTAGGGCAAGTACGCAAAGTAAAAGAAAATATAAATGCTGCTTTTGTAGACATTGGGGCTCAAAAACAGGGTTTTCTCCCATTAAAAGATTTGGGAATACATTATCCTTTTATGACGGAACAGGTGAAACGCGTGCTCCGTGATGCTGCAAAAGGAAGCGATTGTTCCCCTAGCGAACTTGTTGAGAAATTTACTTGGAAACGACCCTCTTCTGCAGAAGAGGTTGCGACATTGCCTAGAAAGCACGACCATATTACACAGCATGTAAAGGTTGGGCAGTTCGTGCTAGTCGAAATTGCGCGCGAATCCTATGCCAATAAAGGTCCAACTCTTACAGGTCAGCTCACTATAGCTGGGCATTTTATGGTTTTGATCCCCTTCTCGGAGCGTGTACATGTATCCTCTCGCATAGAAGATCGTGAAGAAGGAAAACGCTTACAGCGTCTTGTACAAAGTATTTTACCCAAGGGAGTAGGTGTTATTATACGCACGGCTGCACAAGGTAAGAAGTCGAGTGTCTTGCATGCAGAGCTACTCTCTCTCCTAGAGAGTTGGCAGATGTGTTTGCTACAACTAAGCAAAGCAACATTTGCGCCGCAACTTCTGTTAAGCGAACTCAACAGCTCCGTTGCACTTTTGCGAGATAATCTGGACGATAGTTATTCGAGTATCTGGGTAAACGATAAGAACATGTACTCAGAGCTCCGAAAGTATATGGCAACTATTGCTCCCGATGGTGCCGAAAAAGTTAAGCTCTACAATTCGACACGCGTCCCGATTTTCGATCATTTTGATATTACAAAGCAGATGAAACGTCTCCTCGGTAAAACGGTGATGTTTCATAAAGGCTCTTACCTCATAATACAACACCCCGAAGCTTTTCACGTTATTGACGTGAATAGTGGGAGCGGGGCTAAAGGGTCAAATACACCTGAAGATACGGCGTATGAGGTGAATCTAGCGGCATGCGATACAATCGCCCATCAGCTACGGCTGCGTGATATGGGAGGCATCATTGTGATCGATTTTATAGACATGAACAAGGCAGAGCATCGTAAAAAGATCTACGAACGGATGCAAGAGCTCATGCTTAAGGATAAGGTAACACATAAAGTCCTACAGATTACTGAGTTTGGTTTGATGCAAATCACCCGTCAACGTCAACGTCCAGAGCAACGATTGGATACTATGGAATCCTGTCCTTGCTGTGCTGGAACAGGAAAGATTGAATCTACTATCATCTTGGAAGACGAGCTCACAAATCGGGTGATCGACCTCTGCTTGCAGCACAAAGGAGCTCGGTACGATATCCGTGTACATCCCTTTGTCGAAGCCTATTTTAATCGAGGTATGCTTAGTAAAGCCAAAAAACTTAATTGGCAATATGGTGGACGTTTCCGATTTGTTGCAGATAGTTCGTACCCTTTGATGACGTACCATATTTTCGATAAAGATGGGAATAGAATTGATTATCCCCCTGATCACGAAGAGGAGGGTATCGAGGATGAATGATTGCTATGAATCAGAATATTAACGAGATAAGTGTAACAAATAGATAGAAGTCATGCGACGGATAGTATATGTATTGTCGTTGGTCATTCTCGTGTGTATTGGAGCAGTACACGCACAGTTTCGGCAGCAAAAACAAGATCCAGTCAGTTGGACAACGAGTGTCAAAGAGACGGGCGACTCCATTGAGCTAATAGCTAAGGCTGTTATAGCTCCCCCATACCATTTATACTCATGCTTTTTGCCAGAAAAAGGTCCTAATCCTACAACGTTTACCTTCAAAAAAATGGAGGCCTATGAACTTCAAGGGGAGGTAATAGAACTGGGTACCATACACGAGGAGTTTGATGATGTTTTTAAGCTCAATTTGAAGATGTACAGCGATAGTGTACGCTTTGTTCACCGTATCAAGCGTACTACTGAAGCGCCCTTTACAATTACATGTAATGTGGAGTACCAAAGCTGCAAAGACGGTGAGTGTCTGTACGGCGAATCTGACCTAGAGTTCAAGATCTCTGGCAAGGGCGAAGTCGTTGTAGAAACAACTCCAAATCAAATAACTACTACGGCAACAACTAATGTTGCTGCATCTGCTACTCCAGCAACAAATGATGAAAGCCTCTTGGTATTCTTTATTCTTTGTTTTGTCGCAGGATTACTTGGTCTTTTGACACCCTGTGTATTCCCAATGATCCCGATGACCGTAACCTTCTTCCTTGGGAAGAAAAATAAACGCAACGCGCTCCTCAATGCGATTTTCTTCGGACTCAGCATTATTACTATATACACATTGCTTGGCTTGCTTGTCTCGCTAACAAGTATGGGAGCAGATTTTATTACTGATTTGACAACACACTGGATTACGAACACGATATTCTTCCTCCTGTTTGCTGTTTTTGCCGCTGCATTCTTTGGCTTGTTCGAATTACGCTTACCGAGTAGTATCTCCAGTAAAACAGACTCTCAAGTAGATAAAGGCGGTTTCTTGGGTACGTTCTTTTTCGCACTCACGACAGTGATAGTTAGTCTCTCTTGCGTAGGTCCTATCGTAGGTACTCTGCTTGTAGAAGCAGCCTCAGGGGCAGCAGTAAAGCCAGTACTTGGGATGTTTGCCTTCTCGCTCGGATTCTCTCTTCCATTTACACTCTTTGCCATCTTCCCATCATGGCTAAACAAGCTACCTAAATCTGGTGGATGGATGAATTCGGTGAAGATTGTGCTTGGTTTTGTTGTGCTTGCATTCAGTTTGAAATTCTTGCAAGGCATTGACGTGGCTCTCGGACTTGGTTGGCTCTCACGTCCCATATTCCTGTCGATCTGGATAGTACTAGCCTTCTTCTTGGGGCTCTACTTGTTAGGCTACCTACGTTTCAAGATGGATTCGCCTCTGCAGTATGTAGGTTTCTGGCGTATGTTGATGGCAATCGGCGTTTTTGCATTCGGGATATACTTAATACCTGGACTCTTTGGCGCGCCTCTTTATTCGCTATCTGGTTTTATGCCAGCACAAAGCAGTGAAGACTTTAACCTATCTGCCCCCGTCGCACAGGTATTGAACTCGGAAAGCGCTCCTACCGTATCGTTATGCGAAGCGCCTAAATATGCCGATATTATAGAGATGCCCGCAGGATTGGTTGGATATCGCGATTATAAACAAGCCCTAGCGTGTGCAAAGGAAAAGGGGATGCCCGTCTTTATAGAATTTACAGGACATAGTTGTGCGAATTGTAAGGAGATGGCTGCGCGAGTAATCTCGCGTCCTGAAATTAGAGATTACATACAAACAAACTTTATCCCCGTAGCTCTCTACGTAGACGACAAGTTCGAATTGCCAGAGAATGAGTGGTACGTATCCGAAAACGATGGTAAGGAGAAAAAGACTATCGGTAAACAGAATCTCGATCTACAACTCACAAAATTTGGAGTCAATGGGCAACCATACTTCTTTGTAGTATCGCCAGATGGCGAGGTTCTCTCTGGACCAATTGCTCGTGAATTGGATATACAAAAGTTCAAAACTTTCTTGGAAGAGGGTCTGAAGAAGATGAAAAAGTAACACGCTAAAAAAAGAATAAGGCAGGGTATCCCCTGTCTCAACAAACGCCCCCGTAAATACTCGGGGGCTTTTTTTACCCTCAAGCGGCGGGTGAGTTCTAACGCCGGACTGGCGATAACTGCACAAAGCGGCCTTAGCAGACGGGTCTTTGCGCCAGACCGGCGATTACTGCGCAAAGCGATTCATCGATTTTTTCATCGGTCTATCTCGCTTGTCGCACATATGCCGTCTGCTAAGACCACGGGGTTTCTACCGCCGTGCTGGGGAGATTCTCCCCCATAAAGGGGGTTCAAATTAAAACCCCGCCGCATAGCGTATAAGGTATTTTAGGGGTGAAAACAGAGTCATGAACAGTAGCCTTCGCCTCTGTGGAAAGAAAATAATTTGTATTACTATTGACAAATAATTTGATTGTGTTACTAGTCTTTTTTACATTTGGTTGATTAATTAAATATTTGAGTATCAGATGCGACAAATTCTTTTTGGAGTTCTAAGCACCCTTGTGTGCTTAATCTTTGGCTTGCATGCGGTATATGGGCAAGGTGGTGGAGTGGATATGAGTAAGTGTATTACCCTTACTGTAAAGCAGGGCGAAAAGATTAAGTTGGACTTTGCTGCGTCTACCTCAGGGGTGAAGGTAAAGGTTGTGGGCGTAAAAGATGAGAAAGAAGAGGAAGCGCC
>CBDEMG010000077.1:0-30550 GCA_965240855.1 uncultured Bacteroidia bacterium
CGGGAGTGGTAGTCAAAATGCGAGAAAAACTGCTCGCCAATGCGTAGTTTAAGTTCCTCTTCTTGTAAAACTTGGGATGCCATTAGGATGCGTTTCTTACAAAAGTAAGAAAACTCTTAGCCCTGTCTTAACAGACGGCATACACACGCAAATGAAAGGTTCTGTACTTGTATACATACGCAACAGTCTTAAGTAGCTATATGCGATAGATTCTTAAAAAGAATATTGCATAATGGCGGTAGCTATTTTATCAATGCGGAGCACAATAGATTAAACCTCCATAAATTGATTTGTAATATTCTATATTTCACGCTGCAAAAAGAGCAATCAATACAAAACTGTACTCCCATCTCATTATGTAACAGTATTTGCAAAGAGGACTTCTAATACACGAAAAAAGAGGTGCAACAAAACTGCTACACCTCTTAAATTCTCTACGAGACAACAATCTGTATTGAAATCTATTGTCTATCAACTTCTGCAGGTTCTCCTACTGCGTCCATCGCAAGTCTGAATCCTATATCACAGGTCGATGAGTTTTCATCTAGGAAGCGGCGAGCTCCTGGACTCAACCAATAAGCTCTATCACGCCATCCTCCACCTTTGTATACTCTCGCTTGGTCATTTATCTGCGTCGTCATCCCATCATGCTTCAACTTCCCATTATCTACCCCTTGGTAGTACATATCGTTCGTACTCGCCTCCTGCGATATCGTACTACCATCCTTAAACTGTAGAGTAGACTCCTTGTCACCATCCTTATAGTTGATATAATACGCACGGTCATAGTTTCTGCGTCCATAGAAAGCAGTATCAACATGTTTCTGGATTCTACCATATTGATCCACATTCTTGATTGTAGGACGGTTGTTAGCACCAAGCTCCGTATCGTACGCTTCGAATACATTACCACGATATGGGCGCAGCTCATCAACATCCTCTGCCGACAACGGACGATAAACATCTAGCACCCACTCATTTACATTACCTGCCATACAGTACAACCCAAAGTCGTTAGGCCAATACGAATCTACTGGACGCGTAATATCACCTCGGTCATTTAAATCGCCAGCCGTACCCATATAGTCTCCTTTGCTTCGTACAAAGTTTGCTTGCATCTGTCCTAGCTCGTTCTTAACATTATTACCGTTACGAACATTATGACCATTCCAAGGGTAAATCTTCCTCTCATTCACATTTTCTGAAACCGTATTTCCTAACAAGCCACTCGCCGCATATTCCCATTCGGCTTCTGTTGGGAGACGATACTCTGAGAACATAATTCCATCCTCTATCGTCGCATTACGTTCTGTCTGACTAGATCCAGGTTGTTTACTCGGTAAGCCTTTGTGATTTGCAGGTGTATGACGTCCGAGGAGGTAAGCCTCTGTATCAAAATTGTTCTCAGCCTGCTGACCATTGATATAGTCTGCGTCTATCGTCAGAATCCCTCGCCTATCGAGCATCCATTCATTTACACGGTTGGTACGCCAATGTGCATAATCCACTACCTGTCGCCAAGATACTCCTACTACAGGATGATCGTTGTATGCAGGATGGCGAAAGTAATTCTTTACGTATGGTTCGTTAAAGGCCATTGGCGAACGCCACACTAATGTATCAGGGAGAGCCTTATCGTAGACCTCTATCAGCTTATCGCCATATACTCTTCGCAACCAAAACAAATATTCACGATACTCCACATTCGTTGCCTCTGTTTCGTCAATATAGAAAGAAGACACCGTAACGCGCCGGGGTGTATTGTTCCAATCATACATTACATCCTGCTCTGTACGTCCCATAATAAACGTACCGCCTTCAACGAACTTTAAGCCTGGAGCTGTCTCGGGATGATATCCCTCTACAACTTCAAAACCACCGTAGTTCTCATCGTTGTATTTCCAACCCGTAGCACGCGAGGCGCCACTACGACGATTCGTCTTACACGACGAGAGCAAAAAGACTCCCAGTAGAACTAGAGCAACTACTGTAAAATATTTACCAATTCGCATTGCACTTCTCACTAGTTTTTTACTCCCTTATGACTCTAAATATTAAAAATATACGAACAATACCCCAATTTATTGCCTTTTCGTCAAACTTAACGACGTCGACGTGTACGGCTAGCACCTGCTCGTTTGCGCGAGTATTTTGTATACTTCATACGCTTTTTCTTGTTGAAGGTAGAGGCTAAACCCGAACGACGTTTCAGTGGGAACTTGATCCCAAGAGTGACCTCGTGCTCTGAAGCCTCTAGACCGCGAAAAGCCTTATCCATAAATCCCATATTGTAACCATACGAGATAGCAAACCAATCTCCAGCATAGCCAACAGAGGCGCTAATTGATTGTTTAGGGTAAAAGATAGAATTACGGTAATACAGAGCCCCAAAAATCCCAATATACTCTACTCTAAGCCCTGCCATAACTTCAAGTGCTCGCGTCCCAACGGCAAAAGAAGAAATGTCCCTAGCTTGATAACTCGTATACAACATTGGCACAATATAGAGAGGTGTTTTAAAGCGATAGAGCTCAAAAACATTGATCCGCATCGAAGCATAAAGACTATACTTGCGTGGTATTCTCGAATACTCTGCAAGAGCCCGCGTGTCAAATTTCGGTTCTGGGATATGATCTACAGTAAGACCAAATTCCCACATCTGATATTCTCCAATAGCACCGAAGCCTATATCGTAGGTGAATCGGTGCGAGTTGTCGTAGTTCAGACGATTGGGTACAGGCAGCTCATCATTCAACATATCGGGAAAGACAAGCTTATTATAGTTGGCAGATTTCATAATTGCTCCAGCCTGTAATCCGAGACGAATTCGGAAATCGTAGGTCAAATCGAACATATAAGCATAAGCAATGTTCAGCGCAGTATACTGAATTACATTGCTCCCTTGTGCATCATTCGTAAGAGTACCTCCGATGGCATGATTGTAGTAAACTCCAAAAGGACGATCGAACGAAATCCCATAAGTATTATACGGCGAGCTCGCATTCAGCCACTGGTTGTGATAGAATGCGCCGAAACGTATAGCGCCCGCATTCCCCACCGAAGCAGGATTAATAAATACAGGGAGCTCCATCGGCTGCGAATAAGAGACTATTTGAGCGGCAAGCTGCCCTACAGATAGTCCCACTATCGCTAAAAACAAACAAGTTAGTAGTCTTCGCACTCTCAAATCTTTTCTGTTTACTTGTGTACAGCCATCACACCCTGCCGCTCTATTCTACGTCTTTTAGAGACAAAAAGTTAATACTCTTCAGCTTCATTTTTGTGCTCTTGGTTAAGATCGCGTTCTATTCGACGACGATACAAAGCATCTGCCAAAAATCCTCCCGCCACAACACCGAAGAATACCGGAAAAATGCGCTGGTAGAGACTCAACGAAAAATCTTTGTTGAGCAATACGTAAACGATAAAAAAGACTAGACCGCCTACCAAGCCACCACAACAGAGTACAAACCAACGCCTACGCATCCGAAAAACTTTACCATCTATACCTAGCAAAAGTAGCGATTTCTACTAATTAATAACGATACTTAGCTACACAAATTGCACACCCATATCTCTCTATAGTGGTAAAATGGCACAAAATGAATTACTTTGTAATGAAGTCTTTGTAGCAGAAATATTTATGCAAACGCTATCGACAAGAACGCGAGCCCTCGCACTCCTAACTGTACTACTTTTTATCCTCACGGGACACTTCTCACCTCTTTCCGCTCAATTGTTACTTCCTCTTCCTCAAAATTTTGTCACAGACTCTGCTCACCTATTTACAGACTCGGAACAACGCCATCTAGAAGAGATGCTTCGTAATTACGAAGATTCTACCTCGCGCGAGATCCTTATAGTTACCGTAAAAGACTTTGCTGGCTACTCTGTTAATGCTTTTGCGACTGAATTAGCCAATCAATGGCAGATCGGTAAACAAAGTACAAATAATGGAGTTCTCATCCTCCTACGACCAAGCAAAATGCCTCCCCTACTACTACCCGAGACAATGAATTGGGAGTGGGAGATATTCCGACAACGCAATACGAACTGGGATTTAGGGGCGGAACTCAATTCAATCCTCTCTATTCTCTGGGAGGATAGTACTTATCAAACACACTATCAACAACGGCCACTTGGCGACTATGGTGAAGGATACATTGCTACTGGACGAGGTATGGAAGGAGCGCTCCCAGATATTCTCTGCGCTCGCATAATGCACACTGTAGTAGCTCCTTTTGCTATAGCACACCGCTATGCTGATGGTCTTGAAGCTGGACTCTGTGCAATATTTACGGTGTTAACCAATGAGTATATTACACTGGAAGAAGGTAGCCAAATACGAGAAGAAGAGAGTGGTTTTCCTGTTATACTACTCCTCATTTTCGGATATCTTGGTTTGGGACTTCTTAGCGCATTCGCTAAACTGCTTTTGCAATCGTTCGAGCACATAATTCACTACTACTCTACTCCAAACCTCCGTAAACAGTATTCCTTTGTAGGCTATTGGTGGCCAAAAACTCTACAAAGTGCAAAACGCATTATAAAGCAATTACCAACCATCCTTATCAATATTCTTTTACTCTTCCTCTCGCGCGGTAGTATCAATGGAAGGAATTCTTCTGGGGGACGAAGAGGAGGCTCATTTGGCGGCGGAGGAGGCGGCGCACATTTCTAACCTCAACCCAACTCACTCGCACTACTCCACAATATATTCACCCTCTAGATCATAATCCACGACCCCTGTTACACGGGCATTTACGATCGAGCCTATAGAAAGTTCTGTATCTTGAGTATGTAATAGAATCTCACCATCTATCTCTGGCGAATCGTATGGAGTACGTCCTATATACAACGACTCCTGCATCTTCCCCTCTACTATTACAGGAAGGACTGCTCCTATGCGACGAGCTCGGACTCTTTCCGCAATCCCTCGTTGCAGGCGCATCAATTCATTATAGCGACGTTGTTTTTCCACTTCTGGAACGATATCCTCGAGATGCATTGCAGCATAGGTGCCCTCCTCACACGAATAAGCAAAAGCTCCCAAATGTTCAAATTCTGCCCATTGTACAAATTCTAAGAGTTCCTCGAATTCTTGTTCTGTCTCTGTAGGATAGCCTACAATAAGCGTTGTGCGGAGTGCTATATCGGGGATTGTTTGTTTTAGACTTTTTATGAGCTCCAGAGTTTGTGCTCTATCATGACTCCTTTTCATACTTCTGAGCACCGAATCGCTACAGTGTTGAACTGGAATATCCAAATAATGACATGCCTTAGGTTCTTCTCTCAACCAAGTTATCAGATCTGGCGGGAAATCGTGCGGATAAGCATAATGAAGACGCAACCACTCTATTCCATCTATTGCGGCCAGAGATTGAAGGAGAGGCACAAGCTCACTCGCACGACTGCGATCATAACCATAATAAGTAAGTTCCTGTGCTACGAGTATTAACTCTTTTACTCCTCCTCTGGCCAACTCCAAAGACTCTTGCACCAAGCGCTCCGAAGACTCGGAAACAAATTTGCCTCTGATAGTAGGTATCGCACAAAAAGCACAATGCCTATCGCATCCTTCAGCTATCTTTAAGTATGCAAAATGCGAAGGGGTAGAGGGGAAACGACGTTGTTGGGAGGGGGAGGATATACCTAGATCTTTTAAAATTTGCACTTCCTCACCAATACCATACCAACGATCTACTGCAGGCACTTCGAACTTCAATTCATGTTTGTAGCGTTGTACTAAACATCCGAACACTACTAAACAAATAAGTATTCCCCGCTTACGTAGTTCTTCTGCGCGCAATATATAGTTTATCGATTCCTCCTTAGCATCTCCGATAAATCCACAAGTGTTGATTATCAGCACATCACCACGGCGAGGCTCCGTATCGTAGCGAACCTGCCACCCCGCAGCTTTAAATGCTGCACCGAGATGCTCGCTGTCTACAACATTCTTTGAACAGCCGAGCGTTACAATTACTACACGCTGCAAAATATCGTTAGCTTAGGCAAACAAAGACTCTACGAAGGCTTGGCTATCGAACGATTGCAGGTCGTCGATACCCTCCCCCACACCAATGTATTTTATTGGAACTTTGAGTTGATCACTTATCCCAATCGCTACTCCTCCACGCGCCGACCCATCTAGTTTTGTTAGAGCAAGAGCTGTAATCTCGGTAACGCTCATAAACTGTTTAGCCTGCTCATAAGCGTTCTGCCCCGTGGCAGCATCTAATACCAAGAGGATCTCTTGTGGTGCATCAGGAAATACCTTTTGCATCACGCGTTTTATCTTGCTGAGCTCATTCATCAAGTTCACCTTGTTGTGAAGACGACCAGCAGTATCGATAAGCACTACATCGTAGTCTCCAGCCTTAGCAGAGGAGACTGTATCGAATGCTACGGACGCAGGATCTGCACCCATTTGTTGTTTCACTATAGGACACTGTGCACGTTCTGCCCAAATTGCGAGTTGATCTACTGCCGCAGCTCGGAACGTATCTGCCGCACCAATCAAAACCTTCTTACCTTCTTGCGAGAACCGATTGGCTAATTTACCTATCGTTGTGGTTTTTCCTACACCATTGACGCCTACCACAAGTATTATATAAGGACGTTGTTTCTCCTTTTCTTGCTCTTGTTGTGTTTCGGTATGCAAGAGTTCTAACACTACCTCGCGCAAGTATTGACGGATCTCACTCGCATTCTTATATCGATTCTGTGCGACACGGGTCTTTAGTGCATCAATGATCTTAAGGGTCGTTTCCACTCCAACGTCCGAGGATATTAAGATCTCCTCCAACTCATCAAGCATATCATCATCTATACGAGTACGTGCTGTGAGTAGACGAGTGAACTTAGAAAAGAGTCCCTCTTTCGTTTTTTGTAACCCTTTATCGAGATCTTCTTTATCCTTCTTTTTCCTACTAAAAAATCCGAACATGTTTATCGCTTTTCATAATACTTTATTACAGGGGGGACATCTATCTTATTCAACTCCTTTATACCCACCGTACAAGATTAAAATCCATGCGCTGCCGTAAATATTTGTGCTGCGCAAAGAGACGTATTGCTAAATCAAACACTCCAGGTGCTGGCGGCTCAAAATCCAAGACATACTCTGCACGCGGTCCCTCACTTTGCTTAAAAATATAGGGTATAGTCTTATAGACATTCACCTCTGTTTCGCCAGGGCGAAGTTCCGTTACAACCAATTCTACTCCAACATCCTCAGGCGAGAGCTCTGCTAAATCTAGAACTACGCTACCCGTATAGTTCATCCCTGTAAGAATTTCTTGCGAGTTCATCCCCAACCCCTCCGTACGTATTACACTCACACGATTCCAGTTGGCGAGCATCTTCTCTTTCCAAGCTAGGAGTTCGTGCAAACAATCTGCATCGTTATGTAGCAGTAGTTCTTTATATCGAACCTGTGGAGTGTAGTACCTTTGCGTATAGTCCTCCTGCATACGTGTTGTCGTAAACATCGGGGCTATCTCGCTCATACTCTTGCGTATATAACGAATCCACCCATCAGGACAGTCAGCCTTGTTGCGTTCATAATAGAGGGGTGCTATCTCGTTTTCGATTGTCGAATACAGGAGTTCTGCATCCAACTCGTCTTGGATATTCTGCGCTTCGTAGGTTCGCTCCTTCGTAAGTGCCCAACCCGCACCCTCCTTATATCCTTCTACCCACCAACCATCAAGGACACTAAAATGGAGTACGCCATTCATCACAGCTTTCATCCCACTTGTCCCCGAGGCCTCGAGGGGGCGAGTCGGTGTATTCAACCAGACATCTACCCCTTGTACCAGACGTCGAGCTAACTCCATGTCGTAGTTAGGTAAGAATATCAACTTACCACAAAACTGTGGTATGAGCGAAACCGTGAATATCCGCTTGATGAGCTCCTGTCCTGCTAGATCATGTGGATGAGCCTTACCAGCAAAGAGGATCTGTACTGGACGTTCTGGATTGTTTACGATCTGCGACAACCGATCTAGATCGCTCAACAATAGGTGTGCCCGTTTGTACGTTGCAAAACGACGAGCAAAACCAATTGTCAACACCTCGGGGCGAAGATTCTCTTTAATATCTAACAAATGACGAGGAGATTGAAAACGCAACATCGAGGGCATCGACATCGCCCTCACGATATTATTTATCAGCTCGCGTTTCAGACCTTTACGAATTGTCCAGATCTCCTCTGTTGGGATCTCTTTAATCCGTTCCCATACAGGCATTCCATACGACTTATCGCAAAGCAATGCTCGCCATGAAGCAGAGGTCCACGTTGGGAAATGAACGCCATTAGTTACATAGCCAACATAGTTTTCGCTCGGATAATATCCCGGCCAAAGACCTGCAAACATCTTCTGGCTAACCTCGCCATGAAGTTTGCTCACTCCGTTCATTCCCGAAGAAAAACTTGCTGCGAGATTGCTCATCGAAAAGCGCTCGTTAGAATCGGTGGGATTTACACGTCCAAAGGAAATAAACTTATCCCAACTTATATTGTAACGTGCGGGATAGTGCGACATATAGATTCGCACCATATCCTCCGTAAAGGTATCATGTCCTGCTGGCACAGGCGTATGGGTCGTAAAGAGCGTCGAAGCTCGTACGATCTCTACAGCCTCCTCAAAACTAAATTTATGCTCATGCATAAGTAGCCGCAGCCTCTCGAGGGAGGCAAACGCGGCGTGTCCTTCATTCAGATGGTAGAGATCTGTTACACAACCTGCCGCTTGTAATGCACGCACTCCACCTATTCCGAGTATCATTTCTTGTTTGAAACGATTCTCTTGGTCGCCCCCATAGAGGTAATGTGTGATGGTACGATCTTCCTCTGTATTCCCCTCAAAATCTGTATCGAGTAGGAAAAGCGGTATACGTCCCACCATCACACGCCATAACCTAACCTGTATGCGTCGCCCAGGAAAGGCCACTTCTACCGTAATCCAATTCCCTTGTGTATCGCGAACTGGATATACTGGCGTTTGCGAGAAGTTTTGATGATTGTAGGAAGCAAGCTGTTGTCCCGAGAGGGAAATTTGTTGTGTAAAATAGCCATACCTATATAACAGCCCCACTCCCACCAGATTGAGATTACGATCGGATGCCTCCTTTAAATAATCGCCTGCTAGGACTCCCAAGCCTCCACTATACAGCTTCAAAGAAGAATGTAGCCCATACTCCATACTGAAGTAGCCTATACTGGGTAAGGAAGCCTGGTTTTGAAAGGTCATGTAATCTAAAAAACGCTTATGAATGGCTTCCAAATGATCTAAAAAATTCCTATCTCGTCCCAACTCTTCAAGACGTGCGTAGGAGATTCTATCCAACAACATCGTAGGATTATATTCGCAACGTACCCACGCCTGACGATCGATCGAGGCAAAGAGCTCTTCTGCATCGGGTTGCCAACTCCACCATAGGTTACTAGCGAGCTCCTCTAATGGGCGTAAAAGGGTAGGGATATTGCGCTGTACGACCATACGAGTCCACCGAGGTGCAGGGATTGGAGCACGGAGATCGATCTTCGTTGGTACAAGTTGTTGAAGGAGTGGTGCAAACTCCGTCGATCGCTTCTTAACCTTCTCTAGAGCGAGACTATATGCTGTGCGATAATACTCTATTAAATTCTCCCACTCTGCTAAAGAAGAGAGCTCCTGCGCAAGTTTGTGTGCCGCCTGTTGTTTTGCAGGTGTAAGTTTCGAAAAAGCAAGCAAACGCTCTGCGATTGTAGTTACGACTGCATGATCGTCCTTTTCGCCACGAAAGACAACCGATGCGCCATCGCCTAACTTCTTGCCCGATTCTTCTAGCCATAGTCCAAATCCTGCAAGAGTACTCGTAATGGTGGGGACTCCAAAAGCTAAACTCTCGAGGGGTGTATACCCCCAAGGTTCGTAATAAGAAGCAAAAACTGTGAGATCTAGACCTGGGAGGAGTTGGTAGTAAGGGAGGTTAAAAATCCCATCATCGCCCTGAAGATAACTCGGTACAAAGATTACCTTTACTTTGTTTGTAGGAGCATTGTCAAGTCGTTGTTCATACAATCTACGCAAACATGGGTCGTTCTCTGGTTGCTCGAGTGAATGGGTTAGAATCGTGTCATTGCATACCAAGGGATGAGCATCTAAATTACTTTCGTTCAGAAGCTTTTGTAGATCGCCTCGAGCCCCTTTGTTACCAGCGGGTACAAGTAAAAATGCAACTACTGAACGTTGAAGATTGGGGTTTCGATTGAGCTCTCCTAAAGCATCTATAAAGACATCAAGCCCCTTACTACGAAACTCATAGCGTCCACTTGTACCAATGAGTAATGTGTTCTCTGGAGTATAGATACTTCCTAGTAGAGCCGTTGCAACTTTGCAAAAAATCTCACGTGCACGTTGACGCTGATTTGTTAATTCCTCCGAATGTGGAACGAACGTTGGTTCAAAACCGTTGGGAGTTACCAAATCTACTCCCTTACGTAAGAAAGCTTGACACTCCTTATTGGTCAGATTGCTAACTGTCGTAAAGGTATCGGCCATCGCAGCACTCACACATTCGAGTGAATGTTTAGGAACTACATTAAAATTGCGTGCAACTTGATCGGGATCTATCTTTTCTAGTTGTGTATAAAGCGGCATTCCGTTCCCTGCCATACAACGCCCGAGTACTGTAGCATGTGATGTAAAGACTGTTCCCACCTGCGGAAGCGCCTTGCGGAGATAGAGCAGCCCTCCCCCAGTCATCCATTCATGGAATTGTGCTACCACCTTATGACGCATCGTAAGTCGCCTACAAACGAAGCTCTCTATAGCCTGTCCTGCCGCGTAGCCAAAAAGGAGAGGTTCTATATAATCCCACTGACCTGTTAAGGAATCGAGGTGATACTGCTCCCAAAGTTGTGCAAGGATCTCGTCCTTTCTTGCAAAAAGCGATGAAAAGTCCACCAACATTACGATCGGGCTCGTAGGGATCTTCCAACGCCCCACACGAACACGCACGCCGTCTTGTACAGCCTCATGTGCCCAACTTGTGAGCGCCGTCTCCTGTTCTATGAATTCAGGATTACGTCCAGACTCACGCCACAAATCAGGTCCAATTGCGATATATGCACCACTGTAACAATTCGCAATGCTACGAGCCTTAGTCGATACTACTGTATGTATACCTCCAACTTTATTGCAAACCTCCCAACTCACCTCAAAAAGGTAATCTGGATGTAATTCTTGTTCGTTCATTTCTTGTCTGAGTGCTATGTTATTTCCGCATTTAATTCGATCCCCAAGCCTCTTTATCAAGTGCTCTGTACTGAATAGCTTCTCCAATGTGTGTGCTCTCTATATTTTCCTTCTGATCGAGATCTGCAATGGTGCGTGCAACCTTCAAAATGCGATCGTAAGCACGTGCCGAGAGAGAAAAGCGTTGCATTGCTGTACGGAGTAGACTCAAACAATCCTCCGAGAGTTTGCAATACTGTTGCAACTGCTGGCTTCCCATCTGTGCATTACAATAGATTCCCTTGTTCGCAAAACGCTCTGCTTGACGCTCGCGAGCAGCTATTACACGTTTACGTATCTCCGCACTAGATTCCGTCTTTGTGGTTTGTGCCAGTTTCTCAAAGAGAACAGGCACGACCTCAACGTGGAGATCGATCCGATCAAGGAGGGGACCGGATATCTTATTGAGATATTTTTGCACCATTGCTGGCGTGCATACACATTCCTTTGTAGGGTGGTTGTAATAGCCACAAGGACAAGGATTCATAGATGCAATGAGCATAAACGCTGCGGGATACTCTGCCGAACTCCGAGCTCGCGAGAGGGTTATCTTACGATCCTCAAGGGGTTGTCTCATCACCTCCAATACCTGTCGCCGAAATTCTGGCAACTCATCTAAAAAAAGCACTCCGTTATGTGCAAGCGAAATCTCGCCTGGTTGCGGGTACTGTCCGCCTCCCACCAAGGCTACATCACTTATTGTGTGATGGGGACTCCGAAATGGGCGTACCGTAACAATTCCCGCTCCTAGAGGTATGAGACCTACAACAGAGTGAATCTTCGTTGTCTCGAGCGCTTCTCGAAGAGTAAGTGGAGGTAAGATCGTAGACAACCGCTTTGCTAACATTGTCTTACCCGCCCCCGGCGGCCCAATCATTATAAGATTGTGACCTCCTGCTGCTGCAATCTCAAAGGCACGTTTTACTCCTTCTTGACCACGGACATCGGCGAAATCGATGTCGTAGCAATTACCACTCTCTTCAAAATCTGCCTTCGTATCGCGTTCTATTCGAGGGATCGCATTCTCATCGCCATTGAAAAAAGAGACTACCTGTTGTAGATTTTCTGCTGCATAGATCTCCAAACCATCTACGACGGCAGCTTCTGGTGCATTTTGGGTAGGTATTATAAGACCTTTAAACCCCGATTCGCGTGCTTGCAAGGCAATTGGGAGCACTCCGCGAATCGGTTGTAAGTTGCCGTCCAGAGAGAGTTCTCCCATGATGATATACTGATCGAGCTTCTCATCGGGGAGTTGCTCGGAAGCCGCGAGAATCCCGATTGCCAACGGAAGGTCGTAGGCTGAACCCTCTTTGCGCAGATCAGCAGGCGCCATATTAATGACTATAGCTCTGCGAGGGAAAGTATAACCATTGGTTGCGAAAGCTGAACGAATACGGTGCTCGCTCTCTTTTACGGCATTATCTGGTAATCCGACCAAATTCAGACGTATCCCTTGGGTGGTTACAACTTCGATTACTATCGTTTGTGCACTAATCCCGTGCACTGCACTTCCAAACGTCTTTACGAGCATGGCAAACCACCGTTTTCTCTAATTGCTTAAGGCAAAGTTATAAAAAGTAGCAAGGGAATTCCCTTGAGGGGGACTCAAATTCTGTGCTCTGATTGGAGTATTGTTTTCCCAGCGAGTCATAGAAAGAGGTTGCCCTAATCTTTTTACATCATGCACAAGAGATGGCTAAACAGAACTATCTGCGCTCGAAAAGCTACATATATGCAAAAATGGGAATTCCGTGAATATTGTCGAGCAGAAGATCTCAGTCTTCTCTTAGAATAGAGAGATTGAACCTAACTCGCTTAAGGAATCTTTTACAAATTCACTCTCCTAGTAGAATGCACGAGAACCATGTATCGCAGCTATTACTCTATTCTGACAAATTGCGGTCTTATGCGAGACGTTCTGCAATTATAGGACGTATCCACTCTAATTGCTGCGCTGGCGTGAGTTCCGAATTATCTAACTCAATAGCATCTTCTGCCTTTCGCATCGGATCACAGGCTCGCGTCTGATCTATAGTATCACGGTGTTGTAAATTTTCTAGAATCTCCTCATAATTTACAGACATACCTTTAGCACGTAGTTCGTCATATCTCCGTTGTGCACGAATCTCTGGGCGAGCCGTCATAAATATTTTCAACTCGGCATTAGGGAATACTGTTTGCCCAATATCGCGCCCATCCATGACCACAGCACCATCCACACCCAAGCGGCGTTGCTGTGCAACCATCGCATTTCGCACTGCAGGGATGGAAGCTACACTACTTACGATGGCATTAATCTCGGGGGTTCGGATTTGGTCTGCAAGCACCTGGCCATCAAGTGTTACTTGCGGCGATGTACTACCCATAACAAACGCTATCTGGTGCGATGCGAGAAAACGCGTCACCACATCCTCTGGTAACTTCTCTGGCTCTCTATAATTTGCTCTTAAAAAAGCCAGTGAAACGGCACGATACATTGCACCCGTATCAATATACAAGTAGGCTAACTCGTTTGCTATCGCCTTAGCAAATGTACTTTTCCCACAGGAGGAAAGACCATCTACAGCGATTGTAATACCTCGTTTCATTCTTCTGTCTCCTCTTCTTCTGAATCCTCTTCTTGTATTGGTTGTATTTCTACGTTCTTTTGATATACATAAGGACGCATAGCAGCATCGCGTCCACCACTAAAATAAAAAGCAATAGAGAGATGGTTACTTGCGCCACTGAGATGGTACGTGGAGCGACTAAATCGTAAAGCGAAACGTTGGATCTGCACCCCAAAACCATACGAGAAACCTTCTAACAAATAGCGATCTGGAGTAATCATCTCCATACGACGCGCATGATTGTAACTTACCTGTAAAAAGAAATAACGTACAGGATGAAATTCGATCCCCAGAATTGGGTGCGCTAGGGCTTCTGCACTAATTTCCTGCCACAGGGTAGGTTTCGTACTCGGATCGCGTCCATCTGTTATAGCTGGTGTATAGGCATTTTCGCGCAAGAAACGCGTATTCCAATTCTCTAGATGTTGAAGTGTGAATACAAATACAAGTGGAGCATTTCGTAATCGGATTTTTGCTCCTGCCAAGAGTTCAAAGGGCGCCGCTTCATGACGTCCTGAATACGTTTTCAGACTCCCCCCAAGATTTTGTGCCACAACTCCAGCAGAGATGAGTCCTTCGGCATCTGCATAGCCAACACCGATATCACATGCTAAGCCAAAAGACCAATAACGCTCTAGGGACGAATAGATAGGAGTGAGAGTAGCCCCTATGCTCCATCCTTTCCAGAGTTGGTATGAAGCATGGACGCCCACGGCCATTTCAAAGGCGCGAAAGGTTCCCTGCGGCATTCCAAACTCGTCGCGACGCTGAAACGAACCATACCACATTTGTCTGATATGTGCACCAAGCGTAAACGAACTGTCGAGTGCATAGAAATAAGAAGCATGACTATATTTGATACCCGCAAGAAAAAGACTTCCACTCACCTCAGCAGCATTATGCAATCGTAGATGTGCAAATGCAGGATTCGCGATACTCAGAGATAGATCTTTTTCACCTCCATATCCAGGCAGTTTACCTCCTAAGGCTGCAATCCGAGGAGAGACCGGTAGACGAAGAAAAGCATAGGTTGACTCACCTCCTCGCTGCGCTAAGAGAGAGAGAGACGACAATACTCCTAATACGAGCGATAGGAATCGCTTTGCATTTACTCTATACACTTCTCTATTCTTTTACTCGGATAGCAAGCATAGTACCGTCGCAATACTGCGTTTCTCCTATTCTTACTCCTAGATCCAACGAGACCTTACGTCCCTCAATATTCGTACACCGCGCAAAAAGTTCAAGCTCCTCTCCCATAGGGGTGGGTTTACGATAGTTCACAGTAAGAGAGGCTGTAACACACCGTACTAGAGGTTCGATCCCGAGCGAGAAGCCTTGAGCTAGATGATAAAATGCTGCAGCAGAGGCCGTACCGTGACAATCGAGTATTGCTGCGAGCAAGCCGCCATAAAGGTTCTCAGGTACACCGCCAGTATATTCTGCATGAGGTGTGAAATGCGCTATAGCCTCCTCGCCACGCAAATAACTCTTTATATGCCACCCCGATTTGTTATCAGCTCCACAACCAAAACAGTGGCGATACCGCGGAGCATAGAGGTCCTGTATAGCGATCTCTTCTGTATTCATTCTATTGTTATTTAGCTAGCAAAACTCTTAGAGATAATCGTTATGAATTCTGATTATCGACTTTTCAAAAAGGATTCGAGGCTCTCTACATATGTCCGATCATTTGAGAGTCTAGGTACTTTATTTTGCCCTCCGAGCTTCCCACGGTGTTTCATCCATCCAACAAAAGTTCCTGTGGGAAGGGTATGAAGAACTAACGGAGCTAGCGTTACATTATGAGTACGTTTAGCTTCATAGTCCGAATTTATTTGGCAGAGGGCGCTATCGAGTATTTGTGCAAATTGTTCTAAATCGGCAGGGCTTTTTTCGAACTCAATATACCATTCATGCGCTCCTTGGATATTTTGCGCCATAAAACGTGGAGCGACCGTATACTCAGAGATAATTGCTCCTGTTTTCTCACAAGCCTTTTTGAGAGCATTCTCTGCATTATCAATAATCAACTCCTCGCCGAAAGCGTTGATATAGTGTTTCGTTCGTCCCGTTATGCGAAAAAAGTATGGGGCAATACTCGAGAACTGCACCGTATCGCCTATTACATATCGGTAGAGCCCCGAGGTGGTTGTAATAACCAAAGCATAGTTTACACCTTTCTTTACACCCTCTAGAGGTACGATGTTCGGTTTCTCTCGACCGAATTCTGCCATCGGGATAAATTCGTAATAGATCCCATAATCTACCATAAGTTGCAACTCGGAGTTCTGCGGCTCGGTTTGTATCCCAAAAAAACCTTCGCTTGCATTATATGTCTCCATATAATGCATTTTAGCAGAGGGGATAATCGCTTGATATTGCGATCGATAGGGAATAAAGCTAATTCCCCCGTGAAAAAAGATTTCGAGATCTGGCCAAAGATCTGTAATATCTTGTTTTCCCGAGACCTCGAGCAAATACTTAAGCATAACCAGATTCCATGAAGGTACGCCACTCAAACTCGTCACCTTCTGCTTGATAGCTTCTTTTGCAATTCCTGCAAGTTTTGCTTGGAAGTCGTCCATTAGAGCAACTTCTCGCGAAGGAGTCCGAATCCAATCTGCCCATTTAGGTATACGCTGTAGGAGTATTGCCGAGAGATCTCCATCATGTGTTTTACCTCGCGTAGCTTCTATTTTATGACTGCCTCCGAGGGTTAGACCTTTTCCACGATAGAACTTGGAAGAGGGATTATTGGCCAAATATATTGCTAGTATATCACGTCCCGCTCTATAATGACAGCGACGCAGCGCATCGTCCGTTACGGGTATATACTTACTCTTTGCATTGGTTGTACCCGAGGATTTAGCAAACCATCGTACAAACCCTGGGTAGAGAATATTACGTCCACCTTTACGCATAGTTTGTATGTAGGGCTCGAGGGTCTCGTAGGTAGCAAGGGGGAGATGGGTAGCGAATTGTGTATAGTTTCGCACTATAGATGCACTATACTGCTGTCCGTATTCTGTATGTTGTAGCTGCTCGATGAGTAAGCGAAGAGTTGCCTCTTGTGCTTCTTGGGGATGTTGCAAACTCGTTGTTACTCTACGATATTGGCGACTCGCAACTTTACGAACCAGAGTATCTATCCAATTCATCGCTAAAAGAGGCTTCGAATACCAACAATCTCACGAACTCGTTTCAACGTTTCTGTGGCACTTACATGCGCCTTCTCGGCACCTATGCGTGCTACATCGCGTAAATAACGTTCATCGTTGCGATACATTTCTATTTTTTCGCGCAAGGGTGCTAAGAAGGTCACCAGATCTTCGGCTAATTGTTTTTTCATATCGCCATAGCGTATTTCGCACCTGTTGTAAAGATCTTCGAAATGCGCAAGCGTATCATGGCTCGAGACTTGTTCCATGATCGTAAAGAGATTTTGTACTGGCTCGCTTTTAGGTTGTCCTATAGTACTGGGACCTATGTCCGAGACAGCCTTCATCACTTTTTTTCGTATCTGATCGGGAGTATCGGCTAAATAAATGGCGTTCCCCTCCGACTTCCCCATCTTCCCATTACCATCCAACCCGGGGATCTTTACTAGGGGTTTGTCCGACTGATAGGCTTGAGGAGATGTAAAGAGATCGGTTTGATAGAGGCGATTAAAACGCTCGGCAAATGTTCGAGCCATCTCGAGGTGTTGCTCCTGATCTTTTCCGACGGGCACTAAATCGGCACGATGAATGAGAATATCTGCCGCCATCAATGTCGGATAGGTCAGTAAGCCTGCATTCACATTATTAGGGTTCTGCCGTACCTTTTCCTTGAAGCTCGTACACCGTTCCAACTCTCCTAGGTAGGCATTCATATTGAGGTAGAGATAGAGCTCTATCGTTTCTTGGATATCACTCTGGACGTATAGAGCACACTGCTCGATATCGAGCCCTGCTGCTAGATATTCTGCCAAGATATCACGAACCGAGTCTTGCAAATGGTCTGGTGTTGGGTGAGTTGTAAGCGAGTGGAGATCGGCTATAAAAAAGTAGCACTGGTAGGTTTCCTGCATTGCTACAAAGTTGCGTAATGCTCCGAGATAATTCCCTAGATGTAGATGCCCCGTGGAGCGAATCCCACTCACTACAATAGGTTTCGTACTTTTTCCCATCTTTTCCAAAACCTCGTTTTAGAGTGATATGATAAAACAATCGGAAAACTTACCCACTAATCCTTCTTTAGCTTTCTCTGCCTCGGCTTTTGTAGAATAGATCCCATACAAGATTTTATAGGAGAGGTTGCCCTCTTTTTCCACAGCTAGCACATTAAGTTCTTTTTTTACGCTACTATCAAAATCAGCGAGTCGCGCCATTAAATTTCCTACGCCATTGAAGCTTGCAAGTTGCACCGCAAAACCTGAAGCTGTTTTTTTATTTATCTGAATACTATAGAGTTCGGTTTTTGTTGGCTCTACACTTACTTCAGGAGACTCTGGGAGTTCTATACGCGGAAGAGGTTTCGAATTCAGCTCGAGACTCGGAGCGTGCGCAACGATTCCCTGTTGAGCATCGCTCTTTTTCACATCCGCCTCTTTTTTTTGTTGTACTGTAATTGTTGGTGCACTAGGCGGAGTTGCCGATGTAATCTCAATCCGAACTTTCGCAAGTCCCTTGGTTATCATATCCAATGTTTCGGCAGCCGCCTTACTCAAATCTATTATCCGATTAGGGGAGAAGGGCCCCCGATCGTTTACTCGGACAACTACCGACTTTCCATTCTCGAGGTTCGTGACCTTGAGATTTGTACCATACGGGAGCGTCATATGTGCACAAGTAAAGAGTGTCTTATCGTACTTCTCGCCCGAGGCTGTAGAACGCCCGTGAAACTTATCAGCGTAATAAGAAGCCTGTCCTTCCTGACTAAAGTCTTTTTTTTGTGCCAAAAGCAATGTTGAAAAAAGTAAAGCTAGTATCGTAAGAGATATTCTCGCCCGTAGCATAAGCATATTATTTGCAGTTTAGATTAGAAGAATTTATAATAAAACGCAATCCCCACTAGCTGGTTGCGAACATTCGATCGAGGTTCGTTCTGTTTTGGGATGCGTTCGCGTCTGTAAATATTAGAGAGTCGATACCACGTCCGATACTCAAACATAAAAAGACCGAACGGAGTTTCGTACCCTAGCCCTGCGCCTCCCTCGATACCTAGACCGAAGAGGTTGTGTGTACGGAGATAACGTTCTTGAGGCTGAAGCACAGAAGCCGATGCTCCTAAATGCTCGCTAAGCAAGTAATCTACATAGGCTCCCCCTAGAAGATCTACACTAAAGAGCCCTACTTTGAATTTTAAGTGCATAAAAAGTGGCCAACGAAGCCATGTATCTCTACATTCAAATGGCTGCCCTAGCGATACAGGGTGCGATAGAGGGCGCTGCCTATACTCCGTTGTTTGGTAACCCGTTCGTGAGTAGATTAGCTCTGTAGCAAGTCCTAAATATTTTGTTTTTGCCAAACGAAAAACAAGTCCGAACTCCGAACTATTACGTCCTTGGTGAGTCTGACTCGGCAGAAAGGTGATATTAGACCAACCGTAGCCGCCACGTACTCCGAGGCTCATCTCAAGATCACCCGTCATACGTTCCTGAGCTCTTACAACGATAGGGAATACGACGAGCAGTGTAATGGTAGAGAACAGCCAATTCATCGAGGAAAACGTATACTACTTCTCGCAGAGAGAGGCTAATTTTTCTTCAACCGAACGAACTTTACCTTCCATTCGATTGTCGCGATCCGTACGGATATCAAATGTTGCGTTTAGATAGACTCGTGTACAACCTTCGAGAGCGGCATAGGCAGCTTGCATTACATCGAAGGCATCCTGTAGCGTAGGTGTTTCTACAACAGTGCTCATAGCTCCTAACTGGTTCGGGAAACCACAGCGACGGATCGCCTGCTCAATCTTCGCAATATAAGGAGACATGCTCCCTGTCTTATCAGTTGGAAACATGGCAAAATTGACTAGAACCGACATCTTTTTAGACTCACTCCTCCAGTTTTAAATAATCTATTCTCAGATCGTACTCCCAATTGGGGCGTACTGTAATATTTGTGTGACCTCTCTCATCCTTGAAATAACGCACAGACTCCGGCTGTACTTGCTGCCAATAATTGCCTTCATCCCATCGTCCATTAGTATTACGATCGTCGATAAATCGTAGTATATAGTTTCCTGGAGCGAGATACGCTATATCTATATTTTCTTCCCCACTAGAGAGAACTAGAGAACGCACAAGTGATCTCTTCTCATTCTCTTTGAGAACCTCTATTACTAGGTTGGAAGGCATATTCTGGAGAGCTAGGTGGAGGGTAGCAAATTGCGTAGGGTTTAATGTTTCGAAGGAGAACAAGGTTTCGTCATTCGTCCGACCGAAATAGTCAAAAAATGCCGCTGGGAGTACCTTTACTTTGTATTGCGTCCGTGGTTGGAGTTTAGCATATAACACCCACCGACGCGGGTGAGTTGCAGATGGTTTTATCTGGCATGCAATGGGGGTGCTGTCTTGTAAGATAAGTATCTTGGTAGCATCAATATCCTTAATCGCTGTACTCACTTCTAAAATCAGACTATCGTATGCGGGGATTTTCTTTTGCTCATCTAAGGTAAAGATTCGGATTAGAGAATCAGCGAGACGATCCCGTGCAGAGAGAAGAGAATCTTTCGCCAAATCTGGGAATTTGTAGGGGAGATGGAGTGTATCCTGTGTCCAAATTAATTTCTGTAGTGAATCAGACTTCTGATAACGGAGAGTAAGCAGAAGTGTGTCTAAAAATAGGATACTCGAGTCGTGAAACCAATAAGTCAAGGAATCTCCTTGTTTTGAAGCCTCAAGTGTATATGTCGTATTGGGGAATCCGATCACAGATAGCTGTGCACGTTCTGGAGGCGGAGCAGAAAACAAGATCTGTATATTTTCTGGTCGACGTCGTAGTGAGAAAAGAAGTGCGAGCGGTTTTTGGGTGTAGGTAAAGAGATTTAGTGGCGCACTTTTTCGTTCTGTAGTATCTCGACTTGCATACGAAGTAATCGGCGAGGAGGAAAAAGCTAAACTCTCGTTAGGTAAATCGTATCGAAGATTCGTATTAAGATCTTTAAGTGCAAAAAGTTTAAATTGCCCTTCAGGGAGATTGCTAAAGAGGAAATTGCCTGCGGCATCTGTCATCGTCATATAATCGGGGAAACCCCGGCGAACAACAGAATCTGAATTCTCGTGATAAAGAAAAACCTTCACTTGCTCCACTGGTGTATGTAACAGAGCATCACGAACTGAACCAGCCAATATCCCAGAGTCTCTACTAGCTCCCGTAGAGAATGAAAACGGGTTCGATTCCGCTGGGTTCTTTTCGGTGAGATCCTGTACTGCTTTACCTAGATAAATCTGATAAGTAACGTTACTCTTAAGGGTATCGTTGATATCAAAGATCAGCGACTTCCCCTGTATTGTACTTCCGTAAGGCCATCGAAGAGGCGGAGTAAAATATATTTCCTTCTGCGCATTCACGAGCGAAACGTACTCATTGAATGTGAGTTTAAGTCGTTTCCCTGCAAAATTCGTCGCACCATTCGCAGGAATCGAACGCACTATATGAGGGGGCTCAGTATCTCGAGCACCACCGCTTAGTGCCACCATGCGTGCACACTGAGGAAAGAGTAGCACACTGATTCCTAACAGAGATAGGACAATGGCTAATATTCTCTCTTTTTTCATTAAGACAAAAATAAAAAAAGACCTGCTGATCGCCCACACACATACCCAAGAAAATGCGCTACCGAACCACGGACTCCACTATTAACCAGCTACTAGGGAGTAGGTTTCTCTTCGAAAAAAAGAGGCGTCTCGCGAATTTCAGTCTTGCGGAAAATATAGACGAGACCATACTGCGAGGCATACTCTCGCGCTTGCACTGCAGGTAGTGCACCGAAATAATCTTCTACTTCGTCCCAGATTGCGAGTATGATCTGATCTGCTGTTGCACGTAATTTCTCTAAGTCTCCTCGAGTGCGGGTTGTGTTTTGTTGTAAAACGCGGTGGCGAGTATAGATCTCTACAAACTTTTCGTATTGCACCTTTACAAGCGCAATGGTCGGATTCATAATTGGCGGTTTCCCTTCGCTAGTACGTTGGAATTCGCCTTGAATAATCTTTTGTCCCCAGTCTATTACTTCTTGATCTGAGACAAGGGATGGCAACTTAGCCTCATCGAGGGGCAACGAATAATATGCACGTATACTGGGCTTTAGCTCTCCTCGCTGTACGGCCATATTCACGACTTGAATAAAGTGTGATACGTACAAACGCGCCTTTTGTGCGACAGGTTGGTAGAGAGCACTGCTCTCCGATTGGCGGCGATATGCCTCTTGATATTGTTGTATTGCTTGTTCAAAAGAATTGATAAAGAGCTCCAGTTTCGTATATGTGCTCTGCGTGAAAGCTAACTCAGTCGGGTGTGTTTCGCGTCCCATCTTGTAGGCAGCTCGCATTGCTCTTATACGAGCTTGATCAGTATTCGGTAATCGGCGATAGGGCATCTCTGCACGACTAATTCAATATCTCAGTATTTTCTCTGCAACACTTGCGAAGATACGTAAATCTTTTTTACTATAGAGAATCGCACATTACTCAAATCTTGTTGCATTTCCACATCAAAATATTTGTAAAAATAATTGCATTATCTTTGCAAGTGTTTATGGTATAAAGAATTGATAGAAGATGTCTAAGGTATGTCAGATAACGGGACGACGAGTACAACGCGGGAACAATGTCTCGCACTCCAAGCGTCGCACTCGCCGCACCTTCGAGCCAAATCTGCGAATGAAGCGCTTTTACCTCGCTGAGGAGAAGCGTTGGGTACGGTTGAAGATCTCGGCGGCAGGGATACGCGAGATAGAGAAGAACGGTCTACAAGCCACCCTACGTAAGGCTCAAAAGGCTGGTTTGCTGAAGAAGTACTAGAGAACGTGGAGAAATATAGGAGAGGATAGAGAGAATGGCGAAGAAGTCGAAAGAGGCACGCGTACAGGTCATCTTGGAGTGTACGGAGCACAAAGCCTCGGGGATGCCTGGCATCTCGCGGTATATCACCACAAAGAATCGGAAAAACACTCCCGAGCGTCTCGAACGCAGGAAGTACAACCCAATATTGAAGCGTGTCACAGTGCATCGCGAAATCAAGTAAGGAGAGTCGGATATGGCAAAGAAGAGTGTAGCTAACGCGACTAAGAAAGAAGGCGTTCGCAATACGAAATGTATAAAGATGGAGCGCTCTCCAAAGACGGGGGCATTTGTCTTTACCGAAGAAATTGTAGACAGCGCAGAGGTTAAAGCATTTTTCGCAAAGAAATAATTTGCTACGGCTGGTGTTTAAAGAGCTTGGGTCATGTATCGTCGTATACATGACCATTTTTTTTGCTAATACATAATACCCATTTGAGTGACTTCTGCACAATTCATATGTAGCTGTAGTACATCGTTTCGTGCAATACAATGGCAAAATAACGTAGCTCAAAAATTACATACAAACCGGTTAGTAGGAACGTAAGCAAGGCATTCTATCTTTGGGTGAAATAGGAAACATTCGCCTCTTAATGTGTCAGATTGACACATTGTCCTCGTTGGCATACCCATTGCAAATAGGGAATACAGATAACGATTGAAAGCAAGCAACGAAAGGAGATATAAGACAATGGGTAAGATAATAGGTATAGATTTAGGGACGACGAACTCGTGTGTCGCTGTAATGGAGGGTAACGAGCCTATCGTTATTACCAATAGCGAAGGCAAGCGTACAACCCCCTCGGTAGTGGCTTTTGTAGACAATGGTGAGCGTAAGGTTGGCGATCCAGCCAAACGACAAGCGATTACGAATCCGAAGCGTACGGTATTCTCTATCAAACGATTTATGGGAGAATCCTATGACCAAGTACAACGCGAGATTTCTCAGGTTCCTTATGCTGTAGAGAAGGGCGATAACAATACACCACGCGTTGCGATAGACGGACGTCAGTACTCTCCTCAAGAAATCTCGGCCATGATACTTCAGAAGATGAAAAAGACGGCCGAGGAGTTTCTAGGACAAGAGGTCACAGAGGCTGTAATTACAGTCCCAGCATATTTTAGCGACTCTCAACGTCAGGCGACCAAAGAAGCTGGTGAGATTGCAGGGTTGACGGTAAAACGTATTATAAACGAACCTACTGCTGCAGCGCTCGCATATGGATTGGATAAGCAGCATACCGATCAGAAAATCGCGGTATTCGACTTAGGGGGAGGTACATTCGATATTTCTATCCTTGAACTTAATGATGGACTCTACGAAGTAAAATCGACCAATGGAGATACGCACCTCGGTGGTGATGATTTTGACCAGAAGGTGATCGATTGGTTGGCCGAAGAGTTCAAGAAGGACGAGAATATTGACTTACGTAAAGATCCGATGGCACTCCAACGTCTGAAGGAGGCTGCTGAAAAGGCTAAGATTGAACTTAGTGCAAGCTCTGAGACAGAGATCAATCTCCCATACATTATGGCGGTAGATGGAATGCCAAAGCACTTAGTGCGGAAGCTTACACGAGCAAAATTCGAGCAGCTCTGCGACAATCTAATTCAGGCGACACTCGAACCTTGTCGGAAAGCACTCCAAGATGCACATATGCAGCCCAGTGATATCAACGAGGTGATTCTTGTCGGAGGGAGTACGCGTATACCGGCCATTCAGCAGATAGTGGAAAAGTTTTTCGGCAAAGCTCCTCATAAGGGGGTAAATCCAGATGAAGTGGTTGCGGTAGGAGCTGCTATCCAAGGAGGGGTGTTGGCTGGAGATGTGAAGGATGTGCTCTTATTGGATGTAACGCCACTCTCGCTCGGTATCGAAACAATGGGGGGCGTGTTTACAAAGCTCATTGATGCCAATACGACGATTCCTGTAAAGAAATCGGAAGTCTTCTCTACAGCTGCAGATAACCAGCCTTCTGTAGAAATACACGTATTACAAGGGGAACGCTCTATGGCTCGCGACAACAAGACCATCGGACGTTTCAATCTTGACGGCATACGTCCGGCACCCCGCGGAGTTCCTCAAATCGAGGTCTCATTTGATATTGATGCCAATGGTATTCTCAATGTCTCGGCTCGAGATAAGGACACAGGCAAGGAACAAAAGATCCGTATCGAAGCAAGCTCTGGGCTCTCAGATGCAGAGATCGCTCGCATGCGCGACGAGGCTAAAGCGAACGAAGCTGCAGATAAACAAGCTCGCGAACGAGTTGATAAACTCAACAAGGCAGATAGCGTGATCTTCCAAAGCGAAAAAGAGCTAAAAGAGCATGGTGCTAAGCTCTCTGCAAATACGAAGGCAAATATCGAAACCGCTGTAGCGAACCTTAAAGAGGCGCATCAGAAGGAAAATATTGAAGCGCTCGATGGGCTTATTGACCAAGTAAACAATGCTTGGCAGGCAGCAGCTCCGGAGATGCAAAATACCAATAATGGTAGTGCAAATCAACAGCAAACATCGCAAGAACCAAACCAAGGGCAAAAGGGCGATAGCGAGGTGACTGATGTAGATTTTGAGGAAGTGAAATAGGTTGCTTGCAAATTTCGAGTCTGAAATTTATCCCAGTAATACAGATGTGTTACTGGGATTTTTTCCATTCCCAACATATAGAAGCTTCTCCTAGAAGTTCTATCAAAGCGACACACAACTGCACAACTTGCGATAGTACAAAACCAGCTTTATTGGATATTAGCGAGAACCTCTCTTTATCATCTGTAAAGTATACAAAAGGAGCTTGTACCTGTACAGGTACAAGCTCCTTTTATAGTAAACAAAGGTTAGAATTTACGAGTCCCTAGGAAACGCTCTGCATCCAGTGCTGCCTTGCATCCTGATGCCGCTGCTGTGATAGCTTGACGATAATGAGGGTCTTGCACATCGCCTGCAGCAAATACTCCCGCAACATTAGTTTTAGGTGTTCCTGGTTCGGTGAGTATGTATCCTTGCTCATCTACGTTAATCTGATGCTTAAATACATCGGAATTGGGCTTGTGTCCAATAGCGAGGAAGAAGCCGTGTATCGCAATTTCTTGTTTTTGTTGTGTTTCAGTATTGAGTACACGTACTCCAGTAACTCCATTTTCATCACCGAGCACCTCGTCGGTTACTGTATTGTAGAGCACTTCTAGATTTGGAGTACTATTCACGCGATCTACCATAGCCTTTGACGCTCGCATAGCAGGCTTTCGTACAATGAGGTACACTTTTTCGCAAATCGATGCGAGATAGGTAGCCTCTTCACCCGCCGTATCGCCTCCACCAACGACTGCCACTACTTTGTTGCGGTAGAAAAAGCCATCGCAAGTAGCACAGGCGGAGACACCGCCAATCTGACGGAACTTTTGTTCGGAAGGCAAACCTAGGTATTTCGCTTCGGCACCTGTGGCTATAATTACAGCATCGGCCTCAATCTCCGTCCCATTATCAAGAGTTACAAGACGTCTCTCATTCGTGAGATCGGCTTTTACCACAATCCCTTCGCGGAGTTGTGCACCGAGTCTTTCTGCTTGTGCACGGAGATCTTCCATCAATTCAACTCCAGTAGTACCTTTTGGGTAACCTGGGAAATTTTCAATCTCTGTGGTTTGTGTGAGCTGTCCTCCACGCATAAGTCCCGCATAAAGAACGGGCGACAAATTTGCGCGCGCGCCATAAATAGCAGCAGTATAGCCTGCTGGACCTGATCCGATAATCAGGAGTCGTACGTGTTCTGCCATTATAATTGTTCTCCTCTATGATCAACAACAACAAATAACACTAGTTGTTGCCTTTTGCAAAACTGAATTCAAATTTTGGTCTATACAAAGCACTAATATAGCCAAAATGCCCGTGATGGCGCACCTCTTGTGCTAGGTTCTCTAGAGAGTTTGTGCCATAGAAATAGCCGTAGACAGCTTCGAATTGTAAGGTATTTTGTAGAAGCGCGAGACCACATTTAAGGTCGCACTCTCCGCCTAGTATAGTATGTTGCAGGAAGCCTCTCGGAGTAGCTTGGAAAGCATGTAGAGAAATCTCAGCGCGGAAGGGTAACAGTATCTTCTGAGCATCGAACCAAAGACTGTAATCGCGCAAACCAAGACCTTTTAAGGTGGGCAAAGAGAGGGTGAAGTAGTCCATATAGCCAAAGTAACTATGGCCCGAGCCCGAAAGGCGATCGAAGCGTTGCAATTCGTTCTGTTGTGCTAGTAGTTGTTTACCTCCCGAGACCCAATCAAGCCCAGCTCCAATACGAACGGTAGCGATATAATACAAGCGAGTATGTAGCGAAAATGCATTAACTGGAAGTACGCTATTTACTGTATAGGTTCGCCCCATTTGGTAATACCCCTCGCCTTTAAAATTGAGAAAAGGAAAAGGAAAAAGATTGAGAATAAATCCTGCGGTATAGCGCCCGTAAAGAGACTTGCGTTGCATAGGCTCTCCATTCCAATCGGCGACTACCATCCCACCGAATTTTTGTTTTTCGAGAGTGTATATTACATGTAGAAGGCCGAGATATCTGTAACGATGATCATCTAGAGAGAAGGGAAACTCGCTACACATACCTGCGCAGAGAATATCAATACTTGGATTCGAATACCCTATGCGAAAAGCATCATGTGATAATCCTGTTTTTCCGTAGCCTCGTGCCATAAAGAGCCATGCATCATCTAATTGTAGCGTTTGCCTACCGAGACGTAGCGAAAAAGTGCCATTTACGAGGGGTAAATTTACTTCGCACCAACCCTCCAAGAGATTCGTTTGTCCGCGTTTGAGTGGTCGTTGCCAAACTCGTCCATCCTGTACTACGAGCGTCGTTTTAAACCATTTATATTGCAGACGTGCACCGAGTTCAGTGCGCTGTACGAGATAATACGTAGTTTTTCGCATATTCGAGGAGGCTCGGAAGCCATCATGAACCTCGCCCCGTAGCCGTTCAAAGCCCTCTAATGAGAGGTGTAGTGTGTCGGAAAAGGCAAAAACATGCCCTAGTGTTGCCCCCAGTATCCAAAGCAACACCATAAAATAAGTGAACCGCATTTTTATATGGAATTTAATGTTGAGTTACAGCCTCATATACACTAGCAACCGATCGGTAGGCATTGGGAATCACCTCTTGAGCGTCCTCGGACGAGAGCCAGTATGCTTCCGTAATCCCCTCTTCTGTTTGAGGGGTAAGAGGCTCTTCGGAGTGCGAGCGCATCAAAAACCATCTCGTTTTTTTGAGAACTGGAAGAGTATCATAAGGAGAATAGTAGAGATGCCAAGTACTAATAAGTGGCTGCACAATCTCCACTTCATGTATACCCGTTTCTTCTTTTACCTCGCGAATCGCTGTTTGCTCGTAGGTTTCGCCAGCTTCTACTTTCCCTTTAGGGAGATCCCAGTATTGTCGTCGAAGGATGAAGAGGAATTTACCTGTAGGAGAAACAATAATCCCTCCTGCAGCATCAATGCGGGTAAAGTTAGGTAGGATCTGGTGCTTGAGAATTTGTCCATTGATGGGAGCTATAATTGTTTCTTCAAGATGCGAAGAACGTGCATGTAGTGTATTGCTACCGTGCTCCATCAAAATGTTTAATACCTTTGCTATACCGACCTCTCCTAAAATTGAAGAATGTACAAAGAATGAGTTGCGTCGTAGATGCGCCGTAGGTGTATCACGGAGCAATTTAATTTGAGAATCGGCTGCAAAAATAATTGGATAGGGCATGAATAATATCAAATTGTTAGAGATTCTACTCCATCTCGGCGCTATACATTTTACAAATTCTACACCATTTCAGTGGGCTTCAGGTTGGTTTTCACCCATTTACTGCGACAACCGTCTCGCTCTTTCCTCTTACGAAGCTAGGAAATTTATCGCTTCATCAATGCAAGAGGTGCTTACACGGAAATTTCAGGGAATCGAGTGTATTGTAGCTGTAGCAACAGGTGCATTACCGATGGGGGCGATAGTGGCTCAGGAGCTCCAACTCCCTTTCGCTTACGTGCGTCCGAAAGCAAAAGATCATGGTTTAGAAAATCTTGTAGAGGGGAAAGTTGAGAAGGGAGAACGCGTGGTTGTGATAGAAGATTTGGTATCGACAGGAGGAAGTAGCCTGAAAGCAGTGGAGGCCTTGCGAGATAAAGGAGCGGATGTACTCGGGATGGTTGCTATATTCACATACGACTTCCCTCAAGCGCGACAAGCAATGAAAGAGGCTGAGGTAGATTTCGAAGCTTTGGCCTCATACCCCATGTTGTTAGAACTTCTCAAACAACAAGGGAGGATATCTGCAGCTGAAGAGATACGACTTTCGCAATGGCGCGAGAGTCCCGAAACATGGGGAAAATAAGCGCGAGGTGTTGATGCAAAAATACGTAAGTAAGATTACACAAAGTAAGCGTTTGGCGAGCGATCTCTACTGTCGGTTTTCCGACCTTCAGGTTCTTGCTTCAATGCTACCGCCCGATCAATTTCAACCCCTTGAGCTATCGCCTGATCGCTGCACATTTAACAGTAATCAGTATGGCGAGGTAGGGATTCAGATTGTAGATCGACAGGAGAACGCAATGATAAAGTTCTCTGATCTCAATGGAAAGCCTTTTGCTTTTTATCTCTGGTTTCAATTCAAACAGGTAGCTTCCTACGATACACGTATCCGTATCACCCTACACGTAGAGCTCCCTGCCTTTTTAAAGTTTGTCGTAAAAGGGAAAATCCAAAAAGGGTTAGATCAATTTGCCGAGACGATTGCGAAGGCATAGCCTTGTGTCCTAACCTTCTAAAAATGCCTACAGATCTACTACGAGAGCTCCCCATCGGGATTCAAAGTTTTGAAAAGCTACGGCGACGCGATCTGATTTATGTGGATAAAACTCAGTATATCGTCCCCCTGCTCAGAGGGGGAGGCGTATACTTCCTGAGCCGTCCGCGTCGTTTTGGCAAGAGTCTCTTCCTCTCAACCCTAAAAGCCTATTTCGAAGGGAAAAAAGAGTTATTTGCTGGGCTATTTCTTGAGCACGGCGAGCCCGAGTTAGCTGCTGCACAGGGGCGAGAGGCATGGCAAACGTACCCCGTATTGCGTTTTGATTTGAATGCTAAGAACTATATCGCTCCCGAAAAGCTCATTGAACGACTTTCATTCAATTTAAGAGAATTGGAAGAGCAATACGGAGTGGAAAGACTAGACGAGCCCCCCGAGGAACGATTTCAGTATCTTATCAAGACGCTATATCAAAGAACTGGGCAACAAGTAGTTATACTCATCGACGAGTATGATAAACCCCTAATGGATGCACTTCACCTCCCCGAATTATACGAAACCTACCGCGGCGTACTCCAAGCATTTTATTCTGCAATCAAGAGTTGCGACGCATACCTCCGGTTTGTCTTCCTAACGGGGGTCTCTCGCTTTGGTAAGTTGACCATTTTCAGCGGACTCAACAGTCTTAAGGATATTTCCATGCTTTCACAGTACTCGGGCATTTGTGGTGTAACAGAGGCAGAGCTTATTGAGAAATTTTCCCCCGAGATAGAGGGGCTTGCTGCCGAATTAGAAACTTCGTACGATGGGGCTTT
>CBDEMG010000078.1:0-46778 GCA_965240855.1 uncultured Bacteroidia bacterium
TACTCTCTGAGCAATACTATCCTTTTTTTTAAGCTCATTAAGTACAGTTTCTTGAGTTGAACCCACCGTTCCCTGTTGTGGCGGAGTTGGTGGCGGCGTCTCAGCGCAATACCTATATACCAAATCCACATCGCTACTACAGTATTGCACATCATGAGACAATACATCGGCGACGCCCCACTCCAAGAGTAATACAGACAAGATTATATAGTAGTAGACTTTCATCCTTGTGGACTAAAAAGTGAACTCAGCCCAATCGTCAATAGGAGCTGTCGCAATTTTCACATCGCCATCGGCAGACTGCTCTGTGATGGCTGTCAAGCTATTCGAGAGCCACAAGAAGAAGCCAGCAAAATTGAGCCCTTTTAGAAGGACTGGTGGTTGTGCAGGAGAGAGCGTTTTAAGGACATCCATATTCACATCATCTCCGATCCCAATGGCCGTAAAAACGAACTCTTTGTGGTCGGTTAGCTGCTTTAAACGACTAGCCATCCCAGCAACCTCAGAGATATCGTCTGGCTCTCCATCCGTCATCATCACAATCCAAGGACGATAGTACCCCGCTCCTTGCTCCTTATACCAACGTTTTCTATCACCAACAAGCTGGATAGCTTGCTCAATGGCCTCCATCATTGGTGTAGCACCATTGGCTATGAGCCTCGGCATTTCAAAACCTGTAAGCATCGATGGGGGCTGTATCTGGGTCACTGTACCTCCAAAAGTGATTATCGCAACTTCTAGGCGTGCAGAAGCCGTATCATCCCCTAGGATCTGCTCCTGAAACTGTTTTAACCCTTTGTTTAATTCTCCGATCGGCGCTCCATACATAGACCCCGAGGTATCCAACAAAAGAACACAGAGACACTTATCTTCACTGTTCTGAAGAACTTCTGTAGAAAAATCGTTTGCAGCCATTATTTATTACAGTCCTTTAAATGTTTTCACAATCTTGAGTAGGGATTAGGGTACAGTAATTATTTGCGTATAGCTACCGCCAAGGGCACCTATAGAGAACACTATTTGTTTAAAGACATTCGACAGATACGGGAGATCCTTTGTCTCGATGAGGGTTATTATCTGTCGTATCAACTGCACATCCGTCGAAGCGCACTGTTGCACATATTCTCCATACATCTGGCGCGGGACTCCATTCGCAAGCAACTCGTTGCAATACTGTTCGTAACGTAGCAAACTCTGCTGTAACTCCGCAAGTATTTTCCAGAGAAATTCAGAAAAATCGTATAGCGCATCGGCCTGAATGACAAGATCGGCCACTCCGCCATCGCGAGCTATAATATTTCTAGGCATCGACGGACGAGGAGTTATATCTGGAATACTCAGAGAACCGGGATCTATACGCGAACCCGTCGCCACCTGATATTGTTCGCAAATTTGCTCGATATAAAAACGGATATACCGGAAATCTATATCGATAATATGGGTTAGCAGTTGCTTATAATGCGCCTCGTCCTCTCTAAAATTCTCCTGAATATAGGTCTCGCACGACTGACGTGGTACACCCGTATCTATGAGCACTTGCACGGCACCATGATATTCATTAAGCCGCCCCATAATATTCAATTCCGTGAACTGAACTAGGAACTCGTGCAAATCTTTCAGAGCTTGAAGCTCTCGTATAAAATCATGTGCGGTATAATCCATTCCTCAAAATACCTAATGTGAATTTCCCCGATCGCTACAACTTACTTAATATTATAAAGAACAGCGTAACGACGCTCCCTCCGATAATGAGAACTATCGTGATTTTGAAGTCTACTTCTTTTTCGTATGCTCTCATTTTCTCTGCTAAGACCTCTAAGTCGTGCAGATCTTTCATGAAACCACTCGCTATTTGCTCTCTAGCCGATTCGAATTTCTTTAATGTTCCACGTCGGAATTTCTTTAAGTAATTCTCTATATCATTCGTCTTCTCTTTCGCTTTTCTGCGCTGCATTTCTTCGAGCGTTGCAAGCGTGATTGTGGCAGTAAAGGGTTTTTGTTCTGCTTCGTTCTGTATTTTTTCTATCTCTAGCGAAGCCTCCTTCCATACAAGACATCTATTTACATGAAATCCCGATAGGGCTTTTAGATCCGCCGCAAAAGCATTCAATACTTGCTTCAACTTTTTCGTATGTTGTGCTAACAATTGCTCGTCAGATGCTAAATCTTCAAAGTTTGGTGCTTTAAGAAAACGCTCGATAAACTGCTTTGCTTCTTTCCGCACCTTTTCCATCCCATTCCGATCCACTGCTTTTTCGTATTTCTTTAATTGAAGATCCAAAAGCTCACAATCAGACTGTATCTTTTTTACCCACTCTTGCTCTTTCTGAAAATCGTGCTCGAGATGTTCAAATGCTGCAATTATTTTGGGGATCGTTTGGTTCTCTACCTCTTCAACACGTGCCAAGGGAAGCGTGGGGAGCTTATCTAAAAATCTCTTAAGCTTAACAACTAACGCCCTCGCTCCATACCGATCGGGGGCGTGCTCATATTTCGCATAGAGTTCCTTAAGCACATCTATCTGTACATCGATCTTCTGCAGAGATGTTATAGACGGTCTTAATTCGCTAAGGATCTCCTTAGGCGCTAATGGCTTCTCAAATGTCGCAATGCGCTGGGCTAATTCTTGTTCGAATACAGGAAACGGATGAACTATCTCAACGGACTGTAGCGCTTCGCGACATTGGAGGTAATCCTGCTCGACCGCAAGCTTACGACGAACCAGTTGCAGATACTCCGTATATGACTCTCGCAACTTAAGTACTTTCTCCAGATAGTCACTCACGAACGTTCCCATCACACCATCTCCTCCTGAATAGAGAACACAGCCTCCCAAAGTTCGCGATATGGCAGCTGCGCATTATCTCCCACTGCATTGTAGGGTATAAACAGATCGCCTTCGGCGTATGAGAGTCCCATATCCTTAGGCGCTATCAAGCGAGCCTGCCCCATCTCTCCAACCGATTCTCCAACACCAAAACCCATAATTAATTTCGCAGAATCGCCCCCACGCAAGCCTATTTTTATTTCTGCACTCTTCGTAATAAACTGATCGTTTACTCCCAACAAATTATTCATACTATAGGCATAAAGCAGAACATGAATCCCCAGCTCAGAACCTTGTTCTAGAATCGTCAGTAATTTTTCTTGTGCCGAGAGTGTTTTCTCTGCCGTTGCACTAAAAGAGAAGGTCGAGGTTCTAGCACGCAATGCTTCATTAGGTCGCAAATCAGACAATATATAAAGTACCTCCGGAGCGCTAACAGACCCCTCTGCTGTACTCTTCCTATTTTGCAACTCGTTGTATACAAAATCGAGCGTCGTCTCGAACTCCTGCTCAGCGGCGAACCGAACATGAGGATGCTCTGCAAGTCGGTGCAAAGTATTGTAGGTAGACGAACTTGAGGTCTGTAAATCGTTCAATACGACCTCGCTTTCTACAAAACCCTCTACAAACTGCAACGCGATACTCCCTATCAGGTGCATCGCTGTAACGCGATCGTTTCCGACGATTACTAGGTTATTCTGGCTATCACGATGAAAATTAAAAGCACTGTGTGCCTCCCGGCAAAACATCGGGATTCCAAGATATACTCTAACCTTATTTTGTGAAGCCGTCTTCGCTACTAACTGAGGATTACTTGCCAAGCTTGCCGTAAGATCATTCTCATTGAACAATAAACTCGGTAGCGGTTTGCCCCCTTGTTTTTCGTAGATCTGTTTTATTTGATTGATATAGCGTGGCAGATCCTCCGTCTCATTAATATAAGCCACTTGAAACTCTTCGTTGTATTCCCTCTCGCCCCCAACAGAAGTATTCAATATGGCTCGCCCTTTACCTCGAAGAGCAACGGCGCCATCGTTCCCCAGTAGTGCAATACTATCTCTAGATGATGTAGTTAGCGAGAGTTTTACCCCGACTTGGCTTATATTGGTTTGCACGCCGCCCAAACTTTGCGTACATAAACCTATAAAAATACCTTGCGAACGTCCTTTTTTATGAATCCTCTCTATAGCATCCGAAGCCTGCCTACTTAAGGCATCTGTGCCACAAATGAGATCTTGAAATTCGTCAATGATCACCATTATCATGGGCAACAGATCTTCGTTCTTTTGTGCTAATTGCGCGTTTGCGGTCTCTATATTCGTAACCCCAAGCTGTTTGAAAAGCCGTCCTCGACGATCATCTTCTTGTAGTGCTCGCTCCAGTACAGTGCAGGCATATAACCGATCGCTAGAAGCACAAACAACCTCGGCATGTGGCAAATTTTTGTACGGTAAGAAACTCACCCCACTCTTCATATCTACAAGATAGAACCGCAACAGTTGAGGCGAAAAACGCAATGCGCCATTCAGTATTATATTGTGCAGCAAAATCGTCTTACCTGTCCCTGTCTTACCTCCAATAAACATGTGAGGCGAGTGTGGCTTAGCATCGCTCGGGAAACGAAGCTCTTTCAGTTGATTCGCGTCATCGAGACCAATAGGCATCGAGATGTAGGTGTAGTCGTAGTGTGGTGGTAGATGTGTCCATAACGCGTTGTGCGATAGTGCCCTCTCTATCATTTGCTTAAAATCGACCACGTTGCTTTCTATCGTACTACTCTGTACTAAACGATTTACCTCTGCTACTAAACTTGGAGTCGCCTCACTCTCGAAACAACATTGCCGATCGTCACTTCCACATATCCCGTGTGTAAGTTCAAACGATTCTGCAATTAATTCCGCTAATTCTTTACAACCACTATATGGATTACCTTTCGCAAGCTCCGAACGTCTGAACGTAAAGAATATGTAGCACCCCGCTTTGGTCGCATTGTCTTTATAAATCAATCTTGCAAGACGCGCAAGCTCTGTATTGCTATAGATACGAGATATATCGTTTATGAAAACAAAGTTGTAGGGGACGGGCTTCTTCGGATGTGCTTCATTATACTCTTCTAAATCGGAGTGGTCACTAAGGTAGGTGGTAATATTCCTATTTACAGTCTCTTCCAAAATATCTAAGACTTTCAGCTGCTCCTTTGGTATCGAGAGATAATGAAAGAAGTTTTTGGGATTGTCGTGTTCTTCTAACGATGTGCATATAGGCGAGAAATCATTAAACCTCCCACTTATATTAGGATCTAACATGTAGACATGGCTCATGCCAAGAGGATAAAATAGTATCGCCCTCAATGCAAAATTGATGAGTCCAAAATTATCCAACTCTCCCTCTGCAAAACAGGTTGCAGACACACGCTTAGAGAAGAAATGTACCTGCGGAATATCTATTACCCGAACGCCCGAATCTTCAATACTAAGCTCCTCCATGCCGTAATAAAAACCGCTAGGCATTGCTACAAAAGAGGTTGGAAGGTGCAAATAGTTTTTCGACTTTAAACCTATTAGTGGCGTATACGCAGCCGTTGTTGTTGTACTCGCATACAACTCCACCTCCAACTCTCGAAGATTCTTAAGAATGCAGGCGTGCTCTTCTCTCAATTCTGTTTTCGCTTTTTGTACTAAGCTTTTCAAACCTGCGAGAATATCCAAAACTATAACCTTTTTTACACTGCGGACAAATATCTCTGCTCACAATACACAATCGATCGTTTATGCAGAGTCTCTCACCTCTTTCCTAAATCCGATCCAGTACGTTTTTTGACGAAAACCTCTTATTTTCGTGCAAAGATATAGCTACATGCTATATAAAGGTCTTTTTAAGGCTAAAATTCTTTACAAGTATGTGGTTTATAGCTATTTAATTTTTAGCTCTATCTCTATCCAATGAGACAAAACTCTCCCCCCTGCCCTATGCATAACCGGAGGATAGCGATTCTGTTTACTAAGAGCAGGTTTACAACATAACACCATAACGGCTTTATGGCATCACGAGAGCTATATTTCTCCTATCCCTCTACCATACTTAACGAAGGATACATTATCTAATATGCTTTTTACATGAAATTGCATAAATCCCCTAGAACTCTACTCGGCATACCCAGGAAGCATCTGCATTAAACGCTGACGCGAAAAGAAAATACGACTCTTTACTGTACCAATACACAAGTCTAATTTTTCCGCAATCTCGCGATATTTATACCCCTCTGTGTGCATCTTAAATGGAATCCGAAAGTCCTCGCCGAGCTGCTCTATAGCATTGTTCATCTCGTTGTAAGAGCTAAGCTCGTCAGTCTGTTGTTCGCTCGGCCGATTGTTGAGCAGCACTTGGTTGTCCGTACTATCGAACGTAGTATTCTTACGCATATTGCGACGATAGTGATTGATGAAAGTATGACGCATGATCGTAAATACCCACGCCCGAAGGTTTGTACCCTCTTGGTAAGAATTTTGGAACAAAAGAGCTCGAAGAAAAGTCTCCTGCAAGAGATCGTTTGCATCCTCTATATTACCCGTCAAACTACGAGCATAACGCAACAAATTTGTCTGTTGAACCAAGAGTTGTTTACGAAAATCTGTATTATTCATTGCATTCTCTTTTGTTATTATTACGACATTGTCTAAATAGTGTCTTGTGGCAAAGATAGCGCATTTTTTAATTCTTATACTTACAATCCCCTTATTAAACTTTATCTATCGAGTGAATCATGTTGTTTTGTAATGTCTTACACTCATTATTTTACAATTTCAAAATTCACTATTTAGACTCTGTCGATTTTGTGATATTGAAATCATCATAGTGGTTCGTTGTCTTGGTAAATAGAGACTTTCTTACTTTTGCATGAACGCATATTCTGCTAGCGCAATGGGGGCTTCTACGACTGCAATCTTGCTGGTTGCGTACTTTGCGGTACTTTTACTTATTGCTTACGCTACGAGTCGCAAATCCGATTCCGAGACCTTCTTTCGTGGCAAACGTACTGCTTCTTGGCAAGCGATTGCCTTTGGTATGTTGGGGGTTTCGATGTCGGGGATCTCGGTAATCTCCGTCCCGGGCTGGGTACTCTCCAACCAATTTCACTACCTACAGATGGTGCTCGGGTATGTACTCGGCTACTATGCAATCGCCTATATCCTACTCCCTGTATACTACAAACTTAAGACTCCAAGCATCTACAGCTATCTTAAAGAACGTTTTGGTGTGGTAAGCTATAAAACCAGCGCTCTCCTTTTTATTCTCAACCGAACTATTATTGCGGCTCTTCGACTCTATGTCGTTGCTGCTGTACTTCATTCTCTCGTATTCGAACCATGGGGAGTATCCTTCCCGCTCACCGTCGCACTGATGCTGCTCCTGATTTGGCTGTATACCTTCAGAGCTGGCATACAAACCATTATATGGACAGATATCTTTCAAACCGCAGTGATGCTTCTGGCACTCATTCTCACTTTTTTTTTCGTAGGACGTTCGCTAGATCTTAATCTATTCGACGCATTCAAAGAAGTAGCTAGCAACCCACTATCCGAAGTCTTCGAATGGAGCGACTGGCGCAGTCCATCGCATTTTCTCAAGATGTTTCTTACAGGCGCATTTATCCCCATCGTTATGACTGGGCTCGATCAAGATATGATGCAAAAGAACCTAGGTTGCAGGACGCTCCGCGATGCACAAAAAAACATGATTGCCTATGGCTACGGATTCATCCCTATCAATCTCCTTTTACTCTCACTCGGTGTACTACTTGTCGTCTATATTCAAAAGCAAGGAATAGCGCTTCCTACCAAAGGCGACGAACTATACCCAATGCTAGCGACGGGAGGCTCCCTTCCCCCCATAGTAGGACTACTCTTTACACTCGGGATTATTGCGGCAACGTTCTCGTCTGCTGACTCTGCTCTTACGGCACTCACAACCGCCTTCACACTCGATTTACTAAACACCGCTGGCAAAGAAAAAAGGGTGCGTCACATCCGAAATTCCGTCCATTTTGCACTCTCCCTACTCATTCTCTTTATTATTCTCGGCTTTCATTGGTTGAATGCAGGGAGCGCGATCAATTCGCTGCTTACAGCAGTTAGCTATGTCTACGGTCCTCTACTAGGACTTTTTAGCTTTGGATTATTTACTCGTCGCACGATTAAGGATTGCTATACACCGCTTGCCGTCATAGCAGGACCTCTTCTTAGCTACCTATTCTCACTTCTACTAAAACAAATGGTCGGTTATAACATGGGATATGAACTTTTAATTCTCAATGGCACGATTACCTTCCTCATACTTTTCCTTTTGCGTACGACTTCGAATACTATAAATGCACCTCGCTAAGCTCCTTTTGTGTATGCTAGTATTGGCTCTCACGCAGACGTACGCACAAGAGCCAGCAACTCCCTATATACAAGATTTTGGCGAACGCTTCTCGTTACATCCCTTTATCCGAACAAATACTACCGCTCTGGAGGTTCTCGAAAAGCAGGGCGGACTAAGACATCTCTATCTTGCCAATACTCCAGTATCTATCGGTTGCGGTTTTTGGTGGCGTTCGCTTGGATTCTGTCTCTCCGTCGGGATTCCACATACGAGACGTCGCGACGCGCTCCCCTCAAAATTTTTCGATTTCCAGTACCATTTCTATGGCAAGTATATCATAATTGATCTCTATGCATTCTCCTACAAAGGACTCTACAGTCGCAATCGAGTGGATAGGCTGGTGCAGTCGTACAACGACTCCCATATTTCCCGCATCGGGCTTCGGGCTGCGTACCCCATTCTCGGACAACACTTCTCGTATGCTGCGGCATACGAACAAACTAAGAAACAAAATCACCCCGCATACTGCCTCCCTGTAGGAGTTGGCTTATACTACCAAAATGTCCAATCTACCTTCCCGAGAATTGAGGTTGTGCGAAGTAACAATTACCTTGTCGAGCTCTACGGTGGCATAGCCATCGTTCTACCTTGGCGCAAACATTTCTTCGTAGCTCTGGAGACAACCCTCGGCATGACGCAAGGTCTTACTCACGAGGCATTTACCAATTTCCAACCAAGCTATTCACTTGCAACGAGAGGTTCCTTAGGCTATTCTCGACAACGTTGGAGCTTAGCTCTCGTCCTATACTACCATACTCTAGGATTCGGACAATCGCAGACACAGCACTACTCCGTTAGTACTGCAATGGCCGAGATAGCCTATACTTACCGTATCTTTCGGTTCTTCGAACCGCTGAAGTGGTTAGAGATCGGAAATAAATTCTTGGACAAATAAATCTTCATCTTAATGACATACAAATTTTGCTCGCTCTGCTTTTTCTTTTTACTCACTCTAGGACTCAAAGCTCAAATGTTGCTTACCGAGAGTCTTACTACTGTTATAGACACCACGCGCAGGTTGCAAGGGAGTATCGCACCAGAGATCGGATTTCGAACAGAGAAAAAAGAAGTCTTTAATCTGAAGAATACTGCAAATATCAACATCCTCGTAGGTTCGAAACGAGCTCTAACCATTCTAAACAAAGTAGAACTCTCTACCTATGGACGAGAAATACATGTAAGCGATGGCTTCGTACACCTTGAATATCGCAATCTATTACGCCCCTATATCGAAATCTATCCCTATACCGAAGCGCAATGGGCGGGATCGCGTGGGATGGAGATTCGAGCTATCGGAGGAGCACAGGTGCGTTTACGACTCATTCAAAAGAAATACTTAGTATGGACGACTGGTGCAGGCTTTTTCTACGAATACGAGAAATGGTATGAACCCGAATTTCCACAAGGCTCTAACTCTGCCGAGACTCACAAAGCGAAAGTCCAAGTTTTTGCAAGTTTCAAACTCATTATCACCGATGCTTTCGAACTCATTACCAGCGGCTACTATCAAGGACAACTCAATAAAGATTTCCGTGCTCCGCGCTTAGCTATAGGCGTGGATCTCAAATACAAACTAAGCACACACTTCGCTCTTTGGGGAAGCTATGCCTTTTTCTACGACGAAAAACCACCCATTCCCATTGCCAAGCCTTATACAACCCTGACAAGTGGGCTCATCATCTCGTTCTAACAACCAAATAAAAGAGAAGAGACCCCAGAATTACCCTGAGGACTCTTCTCTACCTCTATAATTTCCGTTCGCAGTTTATTTTACAATACGAATAGACTTACGTGCCTCTGCACGTTCGAGAACGACTACGTATACACCAGCGGGAAGATCTTCCGTAGCAAGTACGAGTTCGTTGACTCCGCTAGGCTGTACCGTGCGAACGACAATACCTTGTGCATCCACTAGCAATACTTTCGTAACCTCTGCAGTATTGGCAACAAACAACTGATCGACAAACGGATTAGGATATACTACCACACCCGCCAATACAGCATCTTCTACTGCTGCGGGTTTTGCTTTTACAGTCACTGTGATATTATCCGTCATCTTTTGCGTAAACGTCCCTTCTTTCGATAGCGTTATCATTTTAGCTGCAGCACTACCTACCGTCACTTCCACCTTTTCTATTTTTTTACCTGTCTTAGCCTTTACTTCAAACATAAGCTCTGTATCCTTAGCAATTGTAGCGTAATCGGCAGCAACAAGAGTCTTACCTGCTGCCTTTACTGTTACTGTTGCATCAGGAGCATTTACTGTAAGGGCAAAATTCTCGGGTGACAATGGCTTAGCTTCCAAGCTCAATACGACCGTTGCACTCTCCTTTACGGTTACGGCATTGCCTGCTATCATTACCTTATTCTCATCGCCCATCTTAGCTTTGATAACTACCTGCTTACCAGAGGGGACGTCGCTGAAAGTAAAGGTGACCACTGCATTCGCATCCAACTGAGTTAAGTCACTGGGAGACTTCGTTACCTTCGTACCTTCCAGCTTATCCTCGCCCTCGACTGTCAATGTTAGTTTCTGCCCCCAACTCAGCGGAGCCATAAACAGTAACGCACCCAAAAGTAGCGTTACACTCATCAAAATTCGTTTCATTTCTCTATATCAGTGTTGATTAAACCTCTTTGCAACTTTCTCCTACACACAAGCTCGTCAGTCTCTATTCTCCAACAAACTTGCGGGTTCAAAATTAACGTAGTTTTACAGCCCTACTACGCCACGTTGTCAAAGTCGCAATTCCACTTAATAACATATCACATCAGGTATAGACTAAGGAAAAAGGTTATTTTACACCCTTAACGATATTGACATTTATTACTTTTTTTTTTGACAGACGTTTTGTTTATTACGATTTCTTAAATTGTTAATCGAAGGAGGCTTATACGCACTTCCTCTTATTTATACCAACAGCGTTACCACTGCTTGGTATAGCACCCCTGAGTAGCGATATCGTATACAAAAACTCCAGCTCGCGAGAATTGCTGTATACAAGAGTCTCGCAAGCTACGTGGGTATGTCGCACTTAGCACGACTTCCTCTGGGACAAATGTTTGTAAGAGAGCATCTACCGACCAACGACACGAATAGGAGAGCAAGAGTAGTTTACACGAATGTTTTATTTTTGATTCCTTCCGTACACCCTTCCCCAAAGGGATAAAAATGCGACCTATCCCATTCCTTTCGATACTGTATCCATACTCTTCTTTTCGCACGCAAGGCGAAGAGGGAATACTCTCTATTGTTGTACTATTAAACCAAATATCGCGAGTATATTGTTCAATTAAACGTAGTGCTCCCATGGTATTTCGCGAATATAGCGCCTCGATGTGGCAACCTTCTCGAATACTCAAACAAGTCCCATAATTCTGCTGGTAGACGACCAATTCTCCACCATGAGACTTGTAGTAACAGTGGTGAAGAGCTGCACCCAAAAAAGCAAAAAAGAAAACAATCCCTACAACAACGACCACGCGTCGTTTATACAACGAATATACTCCTATTGCCAGTATGGCTAGACTTAGCAACCAAGCCATAAATGCCGTAATTTTAAAACCTTGATAGCTAACCAATGGGAGTTCTGCAATCGTCTCTGTCACCCAAAGAAGCCACTTTGCACTATACTCTAACCCCGTTACTAAAACCGTTGTTAGAAGGCTCATATCCGGACACATCGCTAAAATTAATCCCACAGGGACTATAATTGTAACAAGAGGGATAGCAACTACATTCGTAAGGAGTGAGAGGAATGGTAATGTGCCAAAAACATAGAGAAGAACAGGTAACGTTGCTATCTGTGCACAAAACGAAATAGCCATTAGTTTTAATAACCAACTCAGTACGACAGACTTTATCTGCAGCAATTTAGAGAAATAGGGATAGAGTAAAATAATCCCTAAAAGAGCCGAGAACGAAAGTTGAAAACCCACATCGTACAATGCGAAGGGACTTATGCTAACAATGAGAATGGCTGAGAGAGCTAAGATATCTATCGGATGCCTGTGCAGAAAAAACATCCTACCTACTCCATACACCGTGAGCATCAATGCTGCGCGTAGTAACGAGGAGCTAGCGCCCGCAACCAAGACGAAACACCAAACGAGAAGTAAGGGGATGCCCTCGCGCAACAACCGTTTCGTGAAGGAATCGATCCCGATAATTCGCATGAAAAAAGCAAGAAGTCCGTATAAAAAGCCAACATGCAAGCCCGAGAGCGCAAGTATATGAGCAACACCCGCTCGATTAAAAGAGGATCGCACCGCAGTTGAAAGCTCCTGACGAGCCCCAAGGCACATCGTTTTTACAAGTTCTAGAGTATTCCCCTTGAGAAGCAACGCCTCAAGTCTGGCAATCAATCGGAGGCGATAGCGTTCAAATATATTGTAGCCACCTGAGTGCACAACTCCTAGTATCTGAGTAGTATTTGCCTCCACTCTTCCCAAGAAGTACTCTCCATGCATTCGTCTCCAAGCTCCATAGTCAAAACTATTGGGGTTATGCTCAGTACGATCGCTAACGCTTATTTTTGCAAGGATACTATCTCCTCTAGTAACCCGCATACCCAACGAATCGTCTAGGCGAAATTGTAACTTACCTTGAGATGAAAAAGGCTTCCAACCCTTCGCATCATCGTATATCGCGACAAGATGTACTGGCACTGTTTTGTACCATTGCGTATATTTTGCCTCTCCTGATACCAGAGCAACTACCAATGCGCTAGAGGTAGACTGCAATGAGACTTCTCTATTATAGAGAACTGTTTGTTCGCCTCGTCCTATCCCAAGTAGTAGAAAAAAGAAAAGAAGAAAGCCAAATACTATTCTCGGTGCATAAACAGGAGCGTAGCATTGAGAAATATAAAGCAGTAAAAGCGAACATACTGCTATGTAGAAGAGAATACTCCCCCGAATGGCAACTACTGTCTCCAAACCTAATACCACCCCAAGAAGGAATGTCAAGGCTAGCCATACTAACCAAATTCTGGATGTAGAGACTCTAGGTCTATCTATAGGAGCATCTAAAAATGTGAGAAGCTTATTCGATCTAGAACTCTCGGACATTGACAGAGTCGAGTATGCCGTCTCGCTGATTCAGAAGGCTCACTTCCCAATTATACACGGGTAGTCCGACTTAAAATTCCCTCGCGCTATATTTTTTAGCTTTGCTTGTATGAGTCGCTTCTTTACAGAAGAGAAGTGATCGACAAATAACTTCCCATCTATATGGTCGTACTCGTGCTGAATTATCCGCGCTACGATCCCAGAGAATATCTCTTCGTGCTGAACAAACTCTTCATCACAATAGGCGATACGAATACTCGTTGGGCGTTCTACATCACCATGAATTCCTGGGACACTCAAACAGCCTTCATTAAAAAGCACAGTTTCCTTGCCATACTCCAAAATCTGAGCATTGATAAATGCTCTGCGGAAATGCGCCAGTTCAGGATTGTCCTCTGCAAAAGCTGAAGCATCGACAACAAAAAGACGGATCGAAAGACCTATTTGTGGTGCAGCGAGCCCAATTCCATCCGAGAGCTCCATACTCTCAAACATCTCTGCAATCAATTTCTTCAAATCTGGGTATGTAACATCTATGGGCTTTGCCACCTGTCGTAATATAGGCGATCCGTACACGTAAATAGGTCTCATCTATCTTCTTGTCTTATTCCAAGCTTGCATCTCTAAATAGGACTGGAGGATTATTACAGCACTCACCATATCCACCAGTCCTTTATCTTGTCTTTGTTTCTTTTTAGCTCCACTCTCCAAAATCGCCTGTTGTGCAAGGTGCGAGGTAAATCTCTCGTCATGCATCTCGATCGGCAATTCTGGGAATGTCCGCTCCAGCTGTTTGACTAGCATAACAACATATTGCATGGATTCAGAAGGCTCACCATGAACCGTTGTCGGCAAACCAACAACAAACTTTTCCACTGGGTTCGCAGCCAAATATCTTTTTAGATAATTCACAACTTCGAGAGTTGATTGTACACAAAGCCCAGAGGCGATCACCTGCTGCGGATCGGTTACTGCGATTCCCGTCCTTTTTTTTCCCACATCCAAAGCTACAATACGCGCCATTCACTCTTTTAACTCTCTGGAGTACTGCAATTCAATGAATAAGGAAGCTGTGTCAAAATGAATATCATTGGATCTAATTTAATAGAATGTGCGCAACGAGCGAACCTCGTTTCATCCCTAGAATAGTGTAGTGAATATTCATTTTGTTGTCTTTGCGACACCCACTCTACTCCCCTAAATTATCAGTCCCATCATTAAGGCAAGCTTACAAGAACGAAAGCGGATCCGTTTGCTGCAAGAAATCACGACTATGTTCGAGCTCTGTATACATGACCTTATCTACCTCAACCGTAGAGACAATTTTACGATAAGCGACAAGGAGTTTCTCTAATATTGGAGAGGTTTTAGCAGGGCGTCTAAATTCTACTGCCTGTGCCGCATTCATTAATTCAATACCTAAAACACGCTCCGTATTATCCACAACGCGCAACAGTTTTGTTGCTCCATTAGCACCCATCGAAACCAAATCCTCCTGTCCATTCGAAGAGACGATCGAATCTACACTCGACGGGGTACAAAGTTGTTTGTTTTGGCTCACCATGGCAGCTGCTGCATATTGTGGGATCATGAACCCCGAATTTAGCCCTGGTTTAGCTACGAGGAATTCGGGGAGATCGTGGAGTCCTAGGATTAGTTGTGCAGTACGACGCTCGGAGATATTTGCGAGCTCAGAGACAGCCATGGCTAAAAAGTCGTAGGTCAAGGCTAGAGGCTCGCCGTGGAAATTCCCGCCGGATATAATCAAGTCTTCATCTGGCCAGATAGTCGGATTATCTGTTACCGAATTTATCTCCGTTAACACAACCTGCTCTGCATAATGAATAGCATCCTTACAGGCGCCGTGCACTTGTGGAACACAACGGAACGAATAAGGATCTTGCACATGTTTCTTGGCACGAGCGATGAGTTCACTACCCTCAAGATACTTACGAATTGCCGTAGCTGTTTCTGCCTGTCCCGCATGAGGACGCACCGACTGTATATTCGAGTGAAATGGCTCCTGACGCCCATCAAATCCTTCCAAAGAGAGAGCAGCAATCATATCGCTCCAAGCCGAAAGACGTCGAATCTTCAACAATGCATACACTCCATGCGAACTCATAAACTGCGTCCCATTCAACAAAGCCAAACCTTCCTTCGATTGTAGTTTTATTGGATCCCAACCAAAGTGTTTGCAGACTTCTGCAGCAGGTTTGCGAACCCCACCAATTCGCACCTCTCCTAGACCAATCAAGGGCAGGAAGAGATTAGCTAAAGGAGCAAGATCACCGGACGCTCCCAAAGAACCTCGGTCATATACCACGGGTAGCACGCTATTATTGTACAAATCGAGTATTCGACGGACTGTAGCAATCTGTACACCCGAATTACCTAGCGAGAGAGCATGCGCTTTCAGGATGAGCATCAAGCGAATGATCTCTGGTGCAATTTCTTCCCCTGTACTGCAGGCATGCGACTTTACAAGATTCTCCTGAAGGCGTGTTAGTTCCTCTTTGCTTATACTCCGATTGCACAAAGAGCCAAACCCCGTGGTAATACCATAAATAGGGTTCGCCTCGGCTTCCATCTTTCTATCTAGGTAATCCCGGCATTTCTGTATTCTTGCCTCGGCTTCTGCCGATAGCTCCAAACGAATGGAGGGATATGTTAAAAGTTCGTCTAGTTGTTCTAATGTTAGACGCTCTGGTGAAATATAGTACACATTCTTCATCGGTTTCTTCTCTTTCTATCTATATATTATACTTTTTTTGTGCGCCAGTCTCTCAAACAATTTATAAGTTCCTCTGTGGTTAATTCGTACTCTTTTCCACTTTCCATATCACGTAAGCGGAAACTCTCTGTCAGCTTACTTCTTGTCACTACCCACGGAATCTTGTACTTGTTTGCATACTCTAATTGTTTCTTGCGTTTCATCGCCTCGTACGGCACAAGTGTTTTAAAGTTCTCGCTTCGCAAATTAGTAGCAGTCAACATCAGTAACTCGATCATATCCTCCGCTTCTGATGTCATTAGTACATCTACTGCACCATAGATATCAAAACAATCAAGCTCTTTCATAATCTCATAGATCCGCTCAAGACCAAAAGAGATCCCTACACCACTTATTCCCTCTAGACCAAAAATACCCGTTAGATTATCGTATCGACCGCCACCACAGATTGAACCCATATTCACGCCTTTGCCCTTTACCTCGAAAATCGTTCCCGTATAGTAACTCAAACCCCTAGCCAAGGTTGGGACAAAGTGTACCGAGAACTCTGAAGACCAATAGGCAGTATCTGGACGATAAGTCTCATCGTTTAAGTCATCAAATATGCGAGCGAAGGAGTTTTGCGCTTCTTCGGAATATGTAGATAACTCGTTCCATTGCTTATACAATAAGATCTGTACAATCTCTGCCATATGTTCTATATACTCTTTCGTATTTATCCATTTCCCCAGAGTATTTAGTTTTTCTATAGAAGAGTCGCCCTCACAAATCTCTAATAATATCTTAACATCCTCCTGTTCAAAGCCCAGAGTGACTAATTCCTGCGCAACCGTCTCCTTATCGACCTTATCGAGTTTATCTAGCACTACAGTCATCGGAACTAGTAACTCGGGATGTCCCATCCTAGCAGCAATATCCTCCAAAATCTTACGACTATTGATCTGCACTTCAACGGGGAGTTGCAAATCGTAGAAGACCATAGAGACAAGATCGAGTAACTCCTCTTCGTTGTGGAGGGAATTGGATCCCACAATATCCACATCACACTGTACAAACTCGCGGAATCTCCCTTTCTGTGGTCTATCGGCACGCCATACAGGCTGTATCTGAAAACGCTTGAAAGGGTGCGGAAGTTCTTGCCAGTGCGTTGCAACATAGCGCGCCATGGGGACAGTAAGGTCGTAGCGCAACCCTTTTTCACAAATAGCATTAGTTAGCTCCGTACGCGATAGCTCTCGCAGATCGCCTTCGACACCCTTCAGGTACTCTCCCGAATTCAAAATCCGGAAGAGTAAACGATCTCCCTCATCTCCATATTTGCCCTGTAGAACTGCAAGAGACTCCATTGCTGCCGTCTCGAGGGGTAGAAATCCAAAATTCTCGAAATTCCTTTTCAATACCCTCAATATTAACTCGCGTTCTCTTACTTCGTGTGGCGAAAAATCGCGCACACCTTTAGGTGTTGCTACCTGTATTTTTGCCATTCATCAACGGTTTTATTTCACAAAAGTACACAATTGGCTACCGTCCAAGTATATTCGTACACTGTACCGTAAAGAAAAAGCGCTGCTCCTAACTCGGAACAGCGCCGTATCTTCATTCTAACAACCCCTACTACTTCGCTAAGCTTATCACCCCCGTAGGACATACATCAGCACAAGAGCCACACTCGGTGCAGATATCTGGATTGATTTTATAGATATCTCCAGCAGTTATAGCTTCTACTGGGCACTCTGAAATACAAGAACCACATGCTACACAACCTTCGTTTATTACGTATGCCATCTTTTTATCTCCTTCTTTTCTTTAAGTTCTAGTGAGACAAAAGTAGCGTTACTTTTTGTACAAAAAATAGCCATTTATAGGGATGCTCCTAATTTATAATTAGTTGTAATTTTAGATTGTTGCTAACACGCTGGTTTTCTGTAATATAAGTTTATTTGTATGCATTTTTTGCTGTCTATTTTGTAGTAATTCTATGTAACAAAATCGTTACATTTTGAGGATGTAAACCATGCTTTGTGGTGCGCTTTCTAATCCAAAATATAGATTGTTCGCCGCCTTGCAAAAAAAAACAATAGGCGTTCGTATTACCACCATTTAGGCAAAAAACATATCTTACTTTTACTAACGTTTTCTTGTTCGTTGCGCACATGGACTTTACTGACAATTTCGAGAGTTCGCTCGCTCTCAACCTCGTACTACATACGCACCACAATCTATTTCTTACAGGACGGGCGGGGACGGGGAAAACCTCATTTTTACATAAGCTCTGCGGCAAATTGCGCAAATCGTACGTAGTGGTGGCTCCAACAGGCATTGCTGCTCTCAATGCCAATGGCACAACCTTACACTCGCAATTCAGTCTCCCCATCGATCCCTATGTACCCTGTGTCAATGTCTTGGAAAAGAACCCAAATCTTACTCCAATTACTCAGCAAGAAAAGCGCGTGATCATTAAAAGCCTGCAACTTATTATTATCGACGAGGTAAGTATGGTTCGAGCCGATACTTTGCAAGCTCTCAACGACCGTCTCTGCCAAGTACGCAAGAACAACAAGCCCTTTGGGGGAGTACAACTTCTGCTTATCGGCGATTTATATCAACTCCCCCCAGTAGCACAAAGAGATTGGAGAGTATTAGAACAATATTACAAATCTGCTTTTTTCTTCTCTAGTCCAGCTTTTAAACAGAGCGAGTTCTGTTTCATTGAGCTCAAAAAAATATATAGGCAAACCGACAGCAAATTTATAGAACTCCTAGAGTGTATACGCACGGGGCGTGGTGATCTAAAGAGTGCCTTGGAATGTCTAAACACACGCGCAAAAAAACTTACGCCGATCCCCGAAAAAGGCTGTATTGTCCTGACGGCTCTCCGAAAACAAAGTAACGAAAACAACGAGCGATATTTACAAGAATTAGAAGGAGAATCGCACACCTACATAGCTGCTATCAGCGGTAATTTCCCCGAGAAGGATTCTCCTACAGATATAGAACTCTCGCTTAAAGTGGGGGCACAGGTGATGTTTATCCGCAACGATAGTAGTGAAAACTGCGAATTTGTCAATGGCGAGATCGGAACAGTAACGTATCTTGACGACTCGGAAATCAAGGTTCAAAAGCTAAGCGGCGGTTTACCAATAAGTGTGCCTAAGATTCGATGGGATAAGTTTGAATATCACATCGATACTTTGACAAGACAAGTGAGTCGTTCAGTAGCAGGGACATTTATTCAGTATCCCCTCATTTTAGCTTGGAGTATAACAATCCATAAGAGCCAAGGCTTGACATTCGATAAGGTCCGCATAGATGCTGCGCGAATATTTGCATCGGGACAGCTATATGTAGCCATGAGTAGGTGTAGGAGCCTCGAGGGTATCGAACTCACTACGCCGATCCCTTTTGATGCTATACGTGTGAGTACGAAGATTGAGGCATTTATCGCTTACTGTCAGACACACATGCTCGATCCGCGAACAATAACAATCGACGAGGCTAACACCGACAATAAAATTCTAGATTGTAGCGCTAACGATATGCAACAAGCGTCATACAAGACGCTCGGAAGAGACGATCTCAAAAAAGTACTGAAAGAGTATATCACCGCAAAGAGGGATATCCGCACATTGTATGAAGAGTATGTAGTACAGATGCGCGATTGGATTGAAGTCGTATCTGAGATGATTTCTAACGAGGAGATCTCAATTCAGTCTATAATCTCAGCAAAAACTCTCGCAAAGATAGAGAGCCACTACAAAAAATATCCCGACATAAAAATCGGTGAGCGCATTACACAACTCTACGGCATCGCATATTCGTACGAAGTCCGTTGGTACGCATCTTGGAAGGCGATGCAAACAGGGCTGTTTGGCATATAGCAACTCTTAGACTTTAGCTAAAGATTGTATCTTTGTTACTGTAGCGATAGAGGAATAAAATGCGCGCTAAGTATCTAATAACTTTACTTCTAGGGGTACTCTTTTTGATAGGGTGTTCAAAGCAAGAAGAGGATAATCTTACTACAACAAACAACTCACAACTGATTGAGTTTGTACGGTTGAATATCGAAGATAAACTACCCGCCGAACGTCTTGGTGAGTGGAGCTATCGAGGACGGATACTGAACCCAGCGCAATTTTTACCCGAAGATATTCCCCAAGAGCTACGCGATGCAAATCTCTTTATAGATATTACCAAGCCCCCACTCCCCAATGCCGAATATTGGAGTAATGCTCGGCTGCGTACTATCTATCGTTTGTTATTTGAACATGCCAAAAAGCATGCAAATCTCCTTAAGGTTTATGCAAAAATCGAGGAACAAGCTATTGTGCTCCCCAGCTATCTTACTCCACTCTATGGTATGGCTGGCGAATCTACTATAACGACAACTGCGCAAAAAATCGGAGAAAACTCGTACCGCTACAAATGGAAAGAGAATGTTTTTGAAGTACAATTCCGTGAACGGGAGATAGTACTCTCCGATTCGATCCCCTTTCGCTGGATGGTTCTCAAGAAAGTAGAATAGGCTTTGGACAACTTCCGCCTTAGAAAAATCGTTTAATTATTTATATTTGGAGATAAAAACAACAAAAAGCAGAAACAAAAATGAAGAAATCGTTACTTACCATTTCGCTCGCGTTTGCTGTAGGTTGTGCTCTAGCACAAACCGTCTTGACTGAGAAGATGCACGGATTACTTCCTGGCAACCCAAACCCCATGATATTAACGGAGAGTAATACGCCTGGGGTAGCAGGGCAAGGTGTTGTGTGGGATTTTAGTGCTCTTCCACAGAAGGCTGCTTTTTATGGCTCGGTCGAAGCTCCTGAAACTTTTTTGCCACCGACAGAAGCCAACAAATGCAATACGCTTCTAAAGGAGGGCGACTTAGAGGCATTTATGACCACAAACGCGAACGAATTGCGCGTATTGGCAAATCGTGTACAAACTTACGTTTGCGCTTACGAACAACCCGTAACCAAGATGCGATATCCATTTAGTTATGGCGACGAATTCGCTGGTGAAACGGGAGCGACAATCTACTACACGAATAGCGACTACCGTCAGCACATCAACCTGTCGTACAATGTAAAAGCAGATGCTTACGGGACATTGCTACTCCCTGGCACAACATTGAAAGACGTACTTCGTGTTGCCACAACACAGACTCGTAAGTATTCAGAATACTACACTTCGACGGTCATCACCTACCGTTGGTATGTAAAATCGCACAGATTCCCCGTACTATCACTTATATACGAAAAGCGTGAAAACGGCGACCTTGTGTATTTACAGGGAGCCTACAATCCTGTAATTGAGACGTCTACCTTAATTGCTCAGACAGACAAAGAGAACAGTAACGGTAAGGTAACAACCTTGAATTTGTACCCTAACCCATTCTCGGCAACATTGAATGTAAATTACAGCCTAAATGGTAAGAGTAACGTTACCATCGCGCTCTACAATGCACAGGGGATGTTGGTAAAAACTCTCCTACAGCAAAACCAAGAAGAAGGTTCGTATACTAATGCCTTCGACGTCCAAAATATGACAGCAGGACTTTACGTGCTGCGGGTAGAAGCGAGTGGAAGCGTTCTTTCTCAGCAGATCATAAAAGTCGAATAAATTCTCAATTTTTATTTATGGGGTATTGTTTTAATAGACAGTACCCCTTTTTTTGTATCTCATTGCAAGAACGATATAGCGCTATTCGATATGTTTGACGAACTGAGAGAATTTGCTCTTTCTTTTATAGGCACAGAAGAAAGCTTCCCTTTTGGAGATGAATTGTTAGTTTTCAAAGTTGAGGGCAAAATGTTTATGGTGATACGGCTGAACGAACACCCTATGCCTATCACGGTAAAATGTGCACCCGAGTATGCATTGGAACTTCGCGAAACGTATGAAACCATAATCCCTGCATATCATTTTAACAAGCGGCATTGGATAACACTCTCGACGCCTGAACGTCTCCCTAAAACATTGGTCTTTGACCTGATACGAAATTCATACCTCTTGGTATTAAAAAAGTTGCCAAAAGTGCAACAAGAGAGGATAAGAGTCCTGCAAACTACAGATAACAAAAATACAGTATAAGACATCATCTATGAGGGTGTGTTAAAATATAAATTATGAGGGATATAAAGCAAATATACAGTTCCATTTACTGGATAAAGTATGCCCTGTCTCTACATAACAACCTTATCATCAATATCTTAGGAGTGCAACAAGATCTGCTCGTTACACCCTTGCTGCGTATTGTATAGATTGAGATGCGATTATATTGACACACACTCAACGACTTACGGAAGTTCACTACTTCATCGCTTCAGTTCTCTATTGAATGTGTAGGAGAAGTAGTAACAATCTCCAATACTTTCTTTTGGGTATTTTTGTAGCTATGAAAACAAGAAAGAATCTACACGAAATAGCGTTTGCCTCATGGGCAATCGAGTGGGTAGTTTTAGCAAAGGAGTATTGCAAGATGCTCGAAGATTCTGTCAACGAAAAGGAGAATACTCGAGCGAAGCCTGAGCTAAAAAAATGGTTGTACGATTTCCTTGGGTTGCTATTCTATAAGACTGCACGACTTCCCAATCTCCAGGCTGTCGTAGACTACAATATGCTCGATACTCGGCTGGACGAACAACAATACCAATATATATGCAAGCGTGTAGAAGAGGAGTTAGGAGCAAACGATCCTATCGCCTTCAGGCTAGACGAGATCGAGGCCGAACTCTATCAAGGCGAACCACACCTCTCTGAGATCGTGGCAGACATTTACCAAGAACTATACGAACTCCTCATTCAGTACCAAGATGGAGAGGACGAGCGCATGGCTATGGCGCTAGCCCGCTGCCAATACTACTTCCTAACCGAATGGGGGAGTAAGCTTCTGCTTGCATTGCGTTGGTTACAAACCCTACACTGCGACGAATATTTACCTGACGAGGATGTGTGATACTCCAATTGCTCACAACGAAGACGCCGCACCCATTTTACCTCGAGCTCATTTTGCTGGTACGATCTCCGTAATTTCTACACTGGAGGAATTGGAGAACGCCTACGCCGAACTAAAAAAAGCAAACGTTCTAGGTTTTGATACGGAAACACGCCCCACATTTACCAAGGGACACGCGGATCTATTTGTAGCCATTGTGCAATTTGCAACCGATAACCACGCATGGATTATACGAACATCGATTCTTAAACTTCCAAGCAAGCTGCGCGAAATTCTAGAAGACCCGAAAATAACTAAAGTAGGATTCTCTACGCACGATGATATAAAACGTTTGCAACGATACCACCCACTCGTTCCTGCAAACTTGATAGACCTACAACTACTTGCGAAAAAAGCGAAACTCACGGAACTTAGCCTCAAAAAACTCTCCGAACGTTTTTTACACGTCAGCGTTTCAAAATCTGCTCGCCTCTCTAATTGGGAAGCAGAGGAACTCACGCCCAAGCAACTTGATTATGCTGCGACTGATGCATGGCTCTGCTACCAACTTTACTATACCTCCAATCTTATTTCTCCTACACCGTTAAACGATGAAAACCGTTAGAACGACATTCCTAGTACTATGTAGCATCGTAATACTCCCCGTATTCGTTAATGCACAATGGGTAAAATATGGCAACAACTTCCTACAGCTTGGCTATTCTGCCCACAACGAATCCCTAGCTAGGAGTGCCATTGCTACTACTGAATATTATTTTGGGCAGGAGAGAGCCAATCCATCAATGCTCGTCTACCAGACGCAACGCTTTACTGCAGGAGGTTCATTTGCTTCTATTTTCACTGGGATGGGGTCGCTTCTTTATGCTGGCTTTTCTACACGTATAGACTCTGTTAGTGGTGCGAGCGCATCGCTTCTCCGTTTTGGAGTAGATGGCATACAAAATACGCTCCAATGGCGAGATACTGCAGGCAACGAAGATTACAGTCGCATTAGTCGCTTTGGTGTTGCCGATTACGCATTTTTTCTCTCATACGGTCGGCAACTATTCGTACCTCAACTCGCCGTAGGAGGAAGTGCTAAAATCCTATATCGAGATGCTGCAGGCTTTGCTAATGGGTTCGGTATAGGGTTCGATCTCAGTGCTACCTATACCCTCGGTCGTTGGCATTTCGCAGCCATAGCTAACGACATAACCTCCACCTGGGTTCTCTGGTTCTTCAATCAAAAAAAGCTCTCCGTTAAACAAGAGGGGAAGGAACTCAATCCTACAGAAAAACGTGCTGCAGAGGGAACTGCGCCAAGTCTGACTCTTGCAGCAAGCTCTAGCTGGCAACCAACAAAAAAGATTACCCTCGGCGCCTCTCTACTACTTTCGCAGCGATTTGACGGCAACGAAGCTGCGCCATTAAGCTTCGGAGGCGTTTCTATTGCCCCTTCTATTGGGATTTGGGGGAGCTTTCGCAACTTCGTATGGTTACGACTTGGGACACATCAACTACAACGTATCCCTTACCTTAATCACCGGAATGCACTGGGCTTTACCCCAACAGCAGGACTAGGAATCCAAGCTTGGGGACTTCGTATAGATTATGCTTTTTCGGCTCCTCTAGCTTCTATCTCCATTCGCCAGAATCACCTCATTTCTGTTTCCTACTCTTTCGGCAAATAACCTTAGACTGTTGTACAATTCAGTATTCGCACTGTAATTTTTCGTAACCCTATTACGTAAGCCCTCCTATAAATCTATCTATAATAGACACAACATATTACGTACTTGTACTTCGAAGAACAGAGCTCACAATTATACAACCATCTTAACCTTTAGTTCACGCATCTTTCTAAATGAAATACTTCCTTTCTTGCCTCCTAATCCCCATTTTCTTCTGCAGTTGTCTTCAACCCTCTACACAACAGAACACTACTCCACAACCCTCTAAAATAACACCATGGGCATATATTACTCGTCCACATGCCGATACGATTATTTCGCTCGGTACTCCTCTACCTCTTTCTTTCTCTTTTACCACGAATAACCATCCCGATTCGATAACCTTGAACATAGCCGATCTACAATACCACCTAAGGGGCGACACTACACTAACAACAGTGCATTGGAGTGCAGGGATTCACTGGTTACAAGCTTCGTTTTGGAAAGATGGAGTGGCTAGCAAGGATAGTCGTAAACTTACAATACTTGCCTCTGCTGCACCTCAAGAATACTCTTATAGCATAAAAAGGGAATACCCTCATGATAGCAACGCCTATACACAAGGGTTACTCTTTCACGATGGCTACCTATATGAGAGTACTGGGCAACGAGGTCAATCCTCGCTCCGACAAGTAGAGTTAAGCACTGGCAAGGTTGTTCGATTCTACGAGCTCGATACGCAATATTTTGGCGAAGGGCTAGAATACCTCAATGGTAAGCTATATCAACTTACCTGGACGAGTGGGATCGGGTTTGTCTATAATGCTTCGGACTTCGCATTGCAGAAAACCTTTAACTACAATACGCAGGGATGGGGACTCACTACAGATGGGAGTGCTCTCTATCTTTCGGATGGAACAGAGAATATCTATGTTCTTGATACTGCGACTCTCCGAATTAAACGTACAATTCAAGTATATACCGAGCAGGGTGCGTTACAACATCTCAACGAACTAGAATGGATCGAGGGCAAGCTCTATGCTAATATCTACACCACCGATCTTATAGCAATTATCAACCCTACCAACGGAACAGTAGAGGGGCTTGCTGATCTTAAGGGATTATTGCGCCCTTCCCCAGATTCGGAGTATGCAGAAGTTCTCAACGGCATTGCGTACAATCGTAAGGATAAGACAATCTACCTAACTGGAAAATATTGGCCGTATCTCTACGCAGTGAACTTCGTGGCAAAGTAACCCAAAATGCGACGCGAGAGGGTAAAACAACTAGACGCAATTAGAGAAGCTATTATACTATCTCTCGCCCCCTTTCTTAGTTATATTCTCTACTACAAAGTACGTACGGTTGTAGCACTAGGAGTTCTGATACTCGGATACCTTTTTTACCACTCACTCCCCTCGCCTCTTTTCGACGATCCCACATGTACCGTACTCTTTGCACGCGACGGGAATCTACTTGCAGCGAGCATAACAAGCGATGGACAGTACCGTTTCCCTGCATGTGAGAGAGCTCCATCCAAATTTGTAGAATGTGCTATCGCCTACGAAGACCAATATTTCTTCTACCATCTCGGCATCAATCCTGTTGCACTCTCCAAAGCGTTCTTTGCAAATGTCAGAGCGGGGCATATAGTTCGTGGAGGATCTACCCTTACTATGCAAATCGCACGCATGCTGCATCCTGGAGCGCCTCGCAACTATTGGAACAAAATTGTTGAAGCCGTCTGGGCCATACGCCTCGAACTTTCCTACTCCAAAGAGGATCTCCTAGCGATCTACGCTAGTCATGCGCCCTTTGGCGGGAATGTTGTAGGACTCGATGCTGCCGCTTGGCGCTACTTTCAAACCGCTGCAGCCAATCTGAGCTGGGGGCAAATGGCAGCCCTAGCAGTGCTACCTAATGCTCCGGCAAATATCTACCCTGGGCGACATAGCGAAACCTTCCTACAGAAACGCAATCAACTGCTCCGTACACTATACCAACGCAATATTATAGATCAAGCAACACTCGAGCTCTCGCTTCTTGAGCCTCTTCCACAACCTCCAGAGAAATTACCGCAACGAGCATGGCAACTAATGAACCATATCTATACTGATGGCAGAAAAGGCGAAAATATCCATACCACGATAGACTATACGCTGCAATGCGAAGTAGAACGTCAAGTAGAAGACTATGCAACGCAATACCAAACACAGCTTGCCCGTAATTTTGGAGTACTCGTGGCGGAAGTTGAAACGGGCAACGTACTAGCGTATGTCGGTAATGTACCAAACCTAGGGCAGAAACAGCAGGGGTATGTAAATACAATTACAGCGAAACGGAGTACGGGAAGTATACTTAAGCCTTTTCTCTTTGCAGGTATGCTAGAGGACGGTCTGATACTACCAAACCAATTGGTGGTAGATCTCCCCGTGAAAATTGGGACATTTGCCCCAGAGAATGCATCTCATCAATTTAGTGGTGCGGTACGAGCTTCGCAGGCACTTGCCCGCTCCCTCAATATTCCGGTTGTACACATGCTCCGCGAGTATGGCGTTGCCCCCTTTCTTACACTTCTTAGGAAACTCGGTGCAACGACATTCAATAAATCGGCCGACTACTATGGACTTCCCTTAATACTCGGAGGCGGGGAAAGTACTCTTTGGGAACAGTGTGGAATCTATGCTTCCATGTCGCGTACTCTAACACGTTATACAAGAGATGGGCACTATTATCGCAACAATTTTGCTCCCTTACACTACACACCCCTCGAAGCTCAAACAGCCAATACTCCAGAGGATCAATCTCCCCTGAGTGCAAGTTCTATTTACCTTACCTTTCAAGCACTGCACGAGGTAAACAGACCCGAAGAAGCAACTGGTTGGTGGAATTTCTCTTCATCTCGTGCTGTAGCATGGAAGACAGGAACGAGCTGGGGAAGCCGTGACGCTTGGGCTATCGGAGTAAACAAAAAATATGTTGTTGGTGTGTGGAATGGAAATGCGACTGGCGAGGGGCAACCCGACCTATCTGGGCTAAAGAATTCTGCCCCTCTTATGTTCCGAATTTGGGGGCTACTCCCTCGCTCCGAATGGTTTGCACCGCCACTCGACGACCTTCGTCCCATCGAAGTTTGTACACGAAGTGGTTTCCCGCCTTCAGAATACTGTCCAATGCGCGAAACGATTTACATCCCGAATCGAGAGTACGAATATTCTCCTTGTCCATATCACCAACTCGTGCACCTTGATGACTCCGAACACTATCGCGTCAATGCTTCTTGCTATCCCATTGAAAAGATGAAACACCGCTCATGGTTCGTCTTACCACCCGCCATGGCATGGTTCTATAGCAAATGGAATCCGACCTACGAGACGCTCCCACCATGGTTAGAGGGGTGCGAGAACGATACAGAGCTACGAATTATGCAATTTATCTATCCTAGGCAAGAAAATACGGAGATCTCTATCCCTCGCGACATCGATGGGAAACCTAGCCCCGTACGTTTCGAACTAGCGCACGCACGACCAGAATCTACTATCTACTGGCATTTAGACGAGCACTATATCGGGAAAAGCATCCATCTACACCAGATGCAATTGCTCCCCGCCGAGGGCAAACATACTCTCACTGCTGTAGATGAAAATGGATATCAACGCTCAATCCACTTCTCTGTTATTTACAGGGCTAAATGAGAGGAGTAGGTCTATTTCATTTAAACAAAATACCTTTTCTCTTGCGTTAATATACATACCAAATAATAGAAAATGATAATAACGAACACTACGACCATAAAAAAGTATCTCACGCTATTTTTCACCCTCTTATGTATCAATACTCTGTATGCACAACGAGCAACATGGCGCTTAATAGACTCGTTACAAACAACGTTTTTGAGTATAGAGCTCCCGACTCCAAAAATCCTCTCCGCAAAAGACTATCCCGAAGGAAAAATCCCCTATTTTGAAGACGGTGTTTTTATCTCTCCTGCCGGCGAACCAGACCTCCCAGAACTTTCCTACAAACTCCCTGTTGCAGATAGCAAGGGAGCAACCATCCTACGTACAACAGTGCTGGATTCTGTATCCTCCTCTGTTAAAATTGCTCCTGCACGCACTCCACGCATAAATGGACAACCGCTTCTCGAGCGAAAAGCGAACGACTCGTACAAAGAAGACCGATACTTTCCCTCTGAATTCCTCTCCTTAAGCACACCCTATCTTGAAGGGGGAGAATGGTATCAGATACTCTATGTACGTCCGTGTCGCTACAATCCTCTGCGCGAGACTCTCGTTACGAAGTTGCAACTTCGGATTACATTACAAGGGGTTCGCAAGAGAGGAAAAAAAACTACAGGCTTTTCGCAAGGACTTTTCTCTTCAGAGGAACAAGGTGCTTTGTTAGTAGTTACTCCGCCGCACTATCTTACAATCCTCCAACCCTTCATAGATTGGAAACGAGAACGCGGTTTGAAGGTAGAAGTTCTTCTTTTCGGAGCTCCGAGCGAAGACTATCCCTCGGTAAGAGATACTACGGCTCTTGTAAACTACATCCGTACTCGGTATAAGAAGCTCAACGACCCTCTTCGTTTTGTACTCTTAGTGGGAAACCGCAGCGAAGTCCCGCCTCTGCGGCGCGATGCTCCACTCGGCGCTAAGGCAGATAGCGACCAAGCTTACGGTCAAATTGTAGGCAATGATCCGCGTAACGAGGTTTATATTGGACGATTCTCGGCCTACACTGCCGCACACCTTCAAACACAAATACAACGCGTGATTTGGTACGAACGCGATGTACGCTTTACAGCAACGGGCTTCAATCATGGGCTCTGCATCGCCTCTAACGAAGGGCAATGGATTGGCGATAATGGCGAAACCGATGTTGAACACACTCAAAAGATGCGGGAAGTACTGCTAGGAAGTGGCTATACCTCTGTCCAATTTCTTGCTGATGGACAACCTAGTTTTGTTACTGCAGCAGAGGTTGCTACTGCAATCAATCGACAAGTCGGTGTTGTAACCTACGTAGGTCACGGACTCCCTACTAAATGGAGCACTTCTAATTTCTCTAATTCCGATATCTGGGCACTTGAAGCCAATTCTATCCATCCCGTAATCTTCAACACCGCTTGCGACAATGGTAAGATGGAGGCCGGACAATGCTTTGCCGAAACATGGCTCTGGGCGCAACGAAACGGTAATCCCACAGGAGCCATCGGGATTACTGCCTCCAGCGATGCTCAATATTGGGAACCTCCTATGCGAGGGCAGGATATGATGCTAGAATATTTCACAAAGCGCCGCGAGGCACCCTATGTAATTACGCTCGGAGGGATTGTAAGCAAGGGTATCAACGAAATGTTTCAGGTCTACCACGATACTCCCAAGAGTCTTGGACGAATTACTGCCGAGCTCTGGAATATCTTTGGCGACCCCTCCCTCATTCTCCGTACCCGAGCACCAGAACCCCTCACTGTATCACACCCCGACGAATTACTCGCAGAGGACACAAACTTCGAAGTTCACTGCACCAGTAAACAGATTCAAGCGACAATTAAAATCTCAACACCAGAGGGCAAGACTTCCTACCACAATGCAATTTTCGTAAATGGTATAGCGCGATTTATAGGGCTTCGGCTCGTAGAGAATGCAACGGTACACCTCACCGTTTATGGCTATAACAAAGAAACCTATACCGCCGATATCCCGTGTACGAGTGCCTCTCCTTCTGCTCTCCGGCTAAAGAGCCTTACACTACAACCACTAACTACGAGCTCTACAGATTATATAAGTGCTGGCGATATCTGGCAAATTGTTGCTAAAATACGAGCTTCGAAACCGCTAGAAGGTCTTGTGGCAAATCTCACGACAAGACCTCAAACATCAGTCCAACTCGAACACTCGCAGATCGCCCTGCCAAACTTAGCTACTCCAAACCAAGAAGAGGAGATCCTCCTAGGGAAACTCTCTATCGATGAATATGCGCAAGACAATCAAAAGTTCTCTCTGACTCTTACAATAGGACAGGGTACAGAGATCCTTGCAAAGCGCTCGCTACCTCTCACAATATCGGCTCCCACTGCTGTCATCGATAGTGTATGGAGTGCGACGAACATAGTGGCGACTGCGGGGGAAGCATTGCAATTCAAAGTTCGCATCTCTAACAAACGACCGAGGACTTTCCAATCCGGGAAACTACGTTTCTATTGGGAACGCACCCCAGATATGATCACAGAACAAGATCTCCCAAACCTTCCGACAGAGCGAAGTCTAGAATTAACACAAACCGTAACGCTCCCTTCGTCTTTCGAACCGATGGAAAAGGCTACTCTACACGTAGAACTCTGGCGAGGCACTAACAAGATAGCAATGCAACAATATACCGTTGGAGGGCATCTTCCACTCGCTCCCAATCTACACTATACTACAACCTATCCCTTTGCAACGACTGCAGCAAAACAAGAGACGCTCTTCTTTTTCAATACACCCGCAAATATCCACGGGCATCGGAGACTCATTGCTGTAGAATTTCCGATATACTACCCAAAAAACGAGCTACATGTGAGCGCGTTGTATGCTGATATTATCTCGCAGAATACAGCTCCTCTCCATTCCGATCCCATCGAATTCAAACCAACGGAACTACTTACAACGGGAGCTCTCCCAATACAAGATGGCTATATACGTATTCCACTCGTCCCCTATGAATACAACGCACTAAAGGATCAAGAGCTCGTACTGCGTATTCAAAGTACGAAGACGACAAACCTTCAGCACTATTTTGTCCCAACTCTGAGTACATCGCATGCTGCAACTCGCGTAAAAGAAGAAGTAACACCTGGAAAGTACGAGACTCACGAACTTCGTACACTTCCTACACTCCGCTTCATCGAGGCAGAGGTAAGCGGTTTTACACTCTTGGTGATCAACGCTGAGAGACAACCTATTCCGTTTGCCGAAATCACAATCGGTGATAAAAAATACACTACAACAGCAATGGGAGAACTTAAATTTTCGCAACTAGAGGGTAACTACTCTGTGCGGATTTATAGTGACGACTACGGATCGCAAGACTTCATGATAGCTCTTCGTAAAGAACAGCCTACCTACACACTGCAAATGAAGCATACTAACGAGGTTGAACTTACTTGCCTTGTAGAAGATACACAAATGCACAAAATCCCAGGAGTGGAGATTCGCACGAACGAACAGACTTACTACACGAATACAGAGGGATATGCTAAAATACGTCTGCATGGAGGCAAACAGACATTACACGTCTATGCCGATGGCTACAAAGGTGGCGCATTTACTCTACGCGTAGAACACGACACGAAATATTACAAACTCACCTTAGCAGCACAAGAAGAAACTTCAACCTTTGCAGTATCCTGTGCACCAAACCCCACTTCGCGCGAACTGCGTATCGCCTCCCAATGCATCATGAATTCTATTCGTCTCTACGACCTTTATGGAAAACGTCTCGCACAATACACCCTGCATGGGTACTCTTACACCCTAGATCTCAATAGCCTACCTCGAGGTCTCTACATCGTAGAAATTTATAGCCCAACCTCCCCTCGCCCTGTACGACAACGATTTATAAAAGAGAGATGAGGCTCAAGAAGACAAAACTATATTACCAACGTTTTTTACATTTTATACACCGCGATGTGTGGATTATAGAGGAAGCGGGGGAATACTCTACACTCCGCAAACGGCTACTACGTCTGTTGCGTATCATCTTGCTTGTGACACGCGAGTTTACACACAACAGCGTACAACTACGTGCTACAGCGCTCACCTATTACTCCATGATGTCGATGGTGCCCATTGTTGCCATGGGGTTTGGTATTGCGAAGGGCTTCGGACTCGAAGAACGCCTTACATACATTATCCATGAAAAACTCGATGCATACCCCGAACTAAGCGACAAACTCGTTGAGTTCTCTACCGCATTACTCGAGCGTACAGGAGGAGGTCTCATAGCAGGAATTGGGGTAGTTTTGCTCTTCTGGACAGTTATCAAGGTTTTCAACAACATAGAGAAGTCGTTCAACGTCATCTGGCGGATATCTACCCCACGGAGCTGGTTTCGCAAATTCAGCGATTACCTCTCGATGATGCTCCTTGCTCCCCTGCTTATTCTCGCAGCTAGCAGTGTCAACATATTCTTGAAATCGTTCCTTAGCAAAGCAGCACAAAATATAGAAGTACTCGGGCTCATTAAGACATACGTTCTCATCCTCCTACGCATAAGTCCATATATCCTCCTCTCGCTCGCCTTCACATTCTTGTATGTTGTGATGCCAAATACCAAAGTGAAATTCTCTGCTGCGCTCCTAGCGGGTTTAGTGGCGGGCATCGGCTTCGCGATCACCCAATGGTTCTATCTCGCATTCCAGTTTGGCGTTTCAAAATTCAATGGGATCTACGGGAGTTTTGCAGCCCTACCACTCTTTTTAGTTTGGTTACAACTTAGTTGGCTCATTGTTCTTGTCGGCGCCGAACTCTCGTACGCAATCCAGAATGTGCAACTCTATGAATTTGAGCGCAATGCAAACAACTTAAGTCCAAAACGCACAAAAATTCTGTCGATGCTCCTACTCGCAACCATCGTACAACGCTTCCAATTAGGTAAAGCACCTCTTACCTCCGAAGCTCTAGGCAAGAAACACGGTATCCCACTACGCCTAGTTAACCAACTCCTACAATGGATGGTTGAGGCCGAGCTCATTAGTATGGTCTATACCGAAGACGAGAAAGTACCCGCCTACCAACCTAGGCAATCTATCGAAAAATACAGCCTCGAGCGCTTTATACGAAAGCATGACGAACATGGCAATACTATTGCAGCCAAGGGGAGACTTCTCCCTATCATCGAAGAGCTATATGAGGAATACATGCAGCGAGCAAATTCCGAGCGCTATACCCTCCAATCGATGATTACACAAGGAGAGGAATAGGCTACTAAAATGCTCTCTATATAACATCTCCCTCTTGCGCCGTAGAGAGCGTCCTCTCGGAGACATTGAATAATTTATGAGAGGGTTGAGAGAGCGGACCCACGGTATTCGAGAGAGTATCTAGAAACCCCGTGCTAGTTAGTAAGACCGTTATTCAATCAAGAACCCATATTCATACACCTTCGGCACAATTTTTAGACGGAGAACTTCCATTGTCTCTTTAAGATTGCCGAGCAGGCGCATATATTCCTTGTCTTCGCTTTTCGGATTCATTTTCCCCTTGTCATTCCTGCCCTGGAAGTGTGCACGAATGTCATAGTACGAAGCATTCGGATTGGCATTGGGCTGCGCATGATAATATCGCCAAAGCTCGCGTCCTGCATCAAACACCGCAGTGGCTTCGGGAGAAAAGACTAATGGTTTGGTGGGAATAAAAGAGGTTTTATGCTCCTCAGAAAATAGACTTGTCGTGCTGGAGTCCTGTGTGGGCGTAGCCTCCACGTTCACACAGAACCCCACCTCGCGTGGGGTGAGTCTTTCCTGCACGGCGGTAGAAACCCCGTGCGGGATTAATCGCTTGTCGAAAATATGCCGTCTGCTAAGACCGCTTGTCGAAGTCTGCTGCCTGCTAAGGCCGCCAGTCCAGCGTTAGGACCGCTTGCCAGCGTATGCCACCCGTTAAGACCTTGTCACACCTTTCGCTCGTCTGGCATCAGAAATCATTTCACTACCCGATTCGTCTTTGTAGCACCACCAGCGGCATTCCATTGCAAAAGATAAACGGTAATGCACTTATTCGCATCTACTTTACCACCTTGGGCATATACCACACTTAAGCCAAAGGTTAAGTACACAACGGTGCTCAGAATCCCAAAAACACAATTTGTCTCATCAGAATTCTCAATTATTTGAATAAATAACCAGATGTAAAAAAAACTAATCACAGAATTATAAAATAATAAGGCTCGCCAAACCCGACGAGCCTTACTACAGAAATAAGTATAAATCTTTGTGTCCCTACAAGATGACCTCCAATTTTACATTGTAATCTTTTGCAGATTCATAATTATTTGGGAACTCTAATTTCACCCCTATTTCTACTTGTACCGCTCCCCCTGCCGAAGTCGTTCCAACCTCTTTTACTTTAGCTATCATACCCTCCTTATCGATCACTTTAAATACCAGAACTCCATTTTGCGAACACTCCACCTCCAAGAAATCCTTGAAGCGAGAGTCTGTTACCGTAACCTTTATATCTGTATTAGCCGCCACTTCTTTCCAAGAGACTGAGGGAAAGGCATCGAATGATAGGGTAACATAAAACTCATCTATCTTTTGTACAGCCCAAATTCCCGTATTAGCAACAATACTGAAGGTTTGCTCCGAACTAAATTGAGCTGGAGTTATCTGAAGCGAGGAATAGATTGTCGGATAATCTAACCAACGGCATACTACAGTACCTTTAGGGAATTCGGTACTTGCATCTATCACGACATCCTTACGTAGCATTATACCCTCTACTTCATTAAACATATTTCCATCGAAATGTAAGAAACGTCCCACTGCTATGAAGTCGCTCAATTGCTTACCCTCTGAATTAGGTATAACATTTTGAATTTCTAACTGATACGGAGCAATTTTCCCATCTACCTTAAATTGCGGTGCAAACCAACGTCTCAAATTAGTGAACAACAGATTATCCGTATTCGATGTACCTGGTTCATATATATCCAGAGTGACGGTTGGTGGATTCATTGGATTTGGCAATTTCTTTATGACGTCTTCTTTTTTGTTTTGCGTCTGAATTTCACCTTTTTCTGTAAAATTCATTATCACCTCGTCCAATTTCTCGCGATCTCGTATCTGGAAGGTACTCTTTGACTCACACTTATCGATCGTAAAATACGTTGCTCTGTCTGTTACTTGAAACAACGGACTCGTCTCTCTTAACTCTCCACCGCGTAAAGATTTCAATGTTGCTACGACGAAGCCTCCTCTAGGACGACGCAACGAGTTACTACCATCTACAAAGAAATTTGCTCCTCCATCTTGTAGCGTCATACGATCTGTTAACGCATAACTCCCATCGTTACCTCGATGAAATGATCGTACGGCAAACCCCCCTCTAGGACGGCGCAACCCCTCGGGCACATCAGAAACATTGAACCGCACTCCGTCTTCGTACACCGAAAATACAGGTATTCCTTTACTATTTTGCACCTGAAAGATAGGTTCATCCTCTGTTCCAGTACTACGTATCACATTCGCCGTACGAGCATACAAGGCATAGGGCACAGCTGCCATCTTTACTGGAGCTCCTAACGATATATAGTTTGTCCCCTCTAGCGCCACCTCAGCTTTTACATACAAACTCAGCTCCCAGGGTATCTCGCGCACGGCATCTGGATTCTTACTCCCGACCTCCACACTCACAAAACCCGTGTTACTTGTCCGAACAGTATGTTCTTCTTCCAAATAAGCCTTTCCCTTCGAATCCTGAAGGGTTAAACGCATTTTAATATCCTTATCGGCTACTACGCCACCGTTGGCATAAATCAACGCTTGATAGTTGAAACTCGATGGCAAGTTCGTCTCCAGTACCACATCTTTTTTACCATCCTCATCTCCAGACTGCGCCAAGACTCCTACTGGGAGCAATGCTCCTAGCAAGAATAATATATATATACTCAAAGTTCTCATTTCTACGTCTTTTTTCTCTTTATACTACACTCTTAAAGCCACATATACATTATTGCTTCACTACCAAAAGATCTGTCGATAAGGAGAGCGTTTCATATATTTCATTGGGGAAGTGTAGTTTCATATTTATCGAGATCTGCTTACCAGCACTTGTAACTGTACCAACCTCCTTCTTAAAAGCTTCGCCATCCACCACTTTCAACCATAGTTTCCCTTCTCGAATCTCTGCTTGTATAATATTTGCCCATTCACCTTCGATTTCTACGTTCAGATTCAAATTATTCAGAATCTCGTAGAGCGAAGCATGTTCTGTGATAAGTGGTGGAACCTTTGTTTCTATCTCGAGCATCTGTTCTGCTTCCAAATCTGAGAGACGGAACAGAGCATTCGCTTTGTTTACAATCAACTCTAGCTTATCCTGTGCTACGTGATACTCATACGCCCCACTCGTTATTGACAATGTTGCTTCTTTATTTTTGGGTAGTAAGGATGTGCTGCGTACGATAATCTTCCCTTTCGGAAATTTAAAGCCCTCCTCCAATTTTAAGTTATTTGCTAACATCACCCCTTGGCAAATAAGCGTTTTCCCTGTCAGCAACTTAGTCTTATATAGCCCAACTTTCAAATAGTTGGTGAGCTTCCGTGTTTCGTTCGGATCGTTCTGAATTTCTATTTCATAATCAACCGTCTGCCTTTGCGATGTTCCACCAGCTACTTGCACCTCAGTCAGCGCATAGAGCGCAAACCAGCGCCGTAAGTTCGTTACCTGTAGGGGGAATCCTGTAATAGATCCCGCAGCAGATTCTGGCGATGTCCCAGGCCAGTACCATTCTAAATCCAAAGGCGAACTCTCCGATGTCGATTTAGGTAATTCTTTCAAGGTTTCATCGGGAGCAGGTGTGTGGATTTTGCCCTCCCCTGTCACATTCATCACGACTTTATTGTTATTACACCGATCGCGCAATTGAAAATAGCTGTTTAGAGAAGAAGCATCGGCCATCAAGGTAAAATAGGTCGTACGATCGTTCATCTGCCACAAGACATCTGGATTGTCCGTTTTTTTAGGTTCGCCGCGCAGCTGGAAAGATCGTCGCGTCATCACAGCAAAACCTCCACGCGGACGGCGCAAGTACGGATCTACGTAGAGATCCAAACGTCCATCTACCATCGATAACCGATCGTTATAATTCACTTTCCCCGCCCCATCTAACTTGTAGGAGCGCACTGCAAAACCCCCTCTGGGGCGACGACCGATATTCTCTGGCGTATTAATTCGCATCCCCTCCTCATAGACCGAGAATATTGGAATCCCTTTACTATTCTGTACTTGAAAAATTGGGAGTCCTGCTTCTTTTCCAGCCTTCGTCCCACGAATGACTGGTACAGCACTCGCATACAATGCATAGGGCACTGCTTGAAGTTTCGTAGCTGGTCCCATACTCTTATACCCGTTTCCACAATCTACCTCTGCTGCCATCAAGATTCCCTTAATCCAATCTACAGACGAGTACTTCCCCTCCATCGCTTTGCCAGCTCCCACCTCTGCGTGCACTAGACCATTTTCACTTGTCTTAGTAGAATGCTCCTCTTTATAATAAACCTTGCCATTCTCATCTTGCAAGGTTATACGTAGCTTTACATCCTTAGCGCCTATCGCTTTACCTTCTTCGTAAACCAGTGCCTCAAAGTTCATCCCCGTAGGAAGGTTGCTCACTGCCGCAACATCCTGCTGGTTGGATGCTGATTGGCAAAAGCCCTGCCCTGCTAATAGCAGCGACAACATACCCAGCAATATATATTTCTTCATATCCATGCCTAATTCAAATCCCTACTCTATATTTCTTTTCACTATACGTAAGGTTATTCAACGGTGATTTGTACATCAAAATCCAGCGTCTTGTAAATGCCTGTTGGGAAAGTCAGTCGCAAGGGCAACATGAATTTCCCTCCTGATGCCTTAACTCGCTCCAGATATTGCTTAAACGCTGCATCATTCGTAGTAGAAATTTCAAGCTGAGCACCTCGTTGCGATTTTTCTATTTGCAACAGATCGCGAAGCTCGCCACTACGTACTGTATATTGCATTGGGAGGTTCCAATATAATCTCTCAAAATCGGCACCCCAAGTAATTGCTTTTGCTTTTAACTCAACGATAAATGACCTCGCAGATGTAAAGAGGTTATTGAGACATTTCCCCTCGATCTCTAACTTATCTCCCAGTTTTGTAACATCCACACCAGCTTCATCTTTTACTTTTGAGGTTTTCTCTATAAAACGCATTTCAGGCCGTGCCAAACTTACCACTTCCACTCTCCCAGCAGGAAGCTCTTTCTTTGTAAGATCCACATCGCTACGCAAAACTAACCCCAGGACTTTCTTAGTCCTAGAGATCTGTATCTCACCCACTTGTACGTAGTCCGATAGCTTTGCACCTGATGGTTCATCGTGAATAATAATCTCATAGGGCTCGTCAGGAATAGCGTTCAAATTTTCTAATAGCTGCGGATAACGACAACGCACCAAATTCGTGAAATCTATCACCGTCGGGAGATGACTGGCCGTATCCGAGAGCCAAGACCATATTACTTGAAAGTTGTTGCTTGAAGGCTTCATCGGTTGCAAGACCTTCGTATCAGAAGTGTTGTTATCCAACCCCGTCTCGATCGTTCCATCCTTCGTAATACTCATCACGACACTGCTAACATCCTTGCGTTTACGCAATTGAAATGTGCTTGCCTGCATACTGCTAGTTGCCTTACTTAATGTAAAATATGTAGAACGGTCGTTAGCGCTAAAGAGCGTTTTGTTCTCCGTCTCGCCCCCTCTGAGTCGAGCAACACTTCTTACAGCAAAACCGCCACGTAGCCCTCGTAGTTCAGGGTCTATATTTATGTTAAAACCGCCATTATTAAACTCTAGACGATCGTTGAATATACTACGACCATCGTCTGATAGTTTGTACGAGCGCACTGCAAAACCGCCTCGGGGACGACGTACACTCTCTTCATCGTCTGGGACATTTACTGTCACCTCATTCTCGTACACTGTAAAAAGGGGAAACCCATCGCTATTTTGTACTTGGAATATCGGCCGCTCTGTATCCCCTAACCCTTTAATAATCGGTACAGTACGTGCATGCATAGCATACGGAACCGCTTGTAGTTTCACGGGACTTCCTAACGACTGATACCCATTCCCGAAATCCGCACGAAGCGAGATAAAAATCCCCTTGTTCCAGGCCACATCATCCAATTTACCTTGTTTTGCTTTGCCAGTTCCTATAGCCAACGTAACCATACCCGTTTTAGTAGTACGAGCAGTATGCTCTTCTACCAAATAGATGGTGGGTTTCGCATCTTGGAGAGTTACCTCCAGTTTCACATTACTCTCGGATACTACTTGTCCCGATTTCGTAATCAAAGCCTGATAGTTAAATGTCGATCCCAAACGATTTTCTAAGAGCACTTCGCCCGTATCTCCCGATTGAGCCATCAACAGACTACTACCCAAAATGGCACTCAACAGCAACATTATACGCATCTTCATCGCATCTACCTTTCTTTGCTATACCTCTATACCGAGCCCTAATGCTGTACAACAAAACGTGTACGACCCACGACCCCAGCTTCTCCTACTACACGCACCATATACACCCCCGCTGCTAACCTACTTACGTCAAGAGATACGCTTCGTACTCCTTGTACTCGCTCGCGACGGAGTACTTGAGCGCCATGCATATCATAGACTTCGAGACGCACTTCGCCTTGCAAACCTTCGAGTTCTACAACAGCTAGCTCATTTGCGGGATTGGGGATTACGGTTAACTCGCGTACGACGCCTTCCTCCACTGCATTAGAGGTCTCTGAAACTGGGATATCAAAACTCCCTAGGACATTACCAATTCCAATGAGTGCTACGACACTCCCATCGCTACTACGGAGCTCGCCCACGGCGAATGCTCCCGACTCCCATGCGACCCTATACTCGCCAACCTTCGAAATACCCGACGCTGGCAACACGCGTCCCCCCTGTTGAGCTACCTGCGCAAAAGCCAAGGAGCAGAACAAACTACTCAATATCAACAATGCTATACTTTTCTTCTTCATTGTATTTCTCCTTCATTTTGTACAAAATCTCCACAACCCTCTTTCTATTTGACAAAGATACCACGTCACTCTCAAACACTCCACAGTAATTATACTTAAAAGTTACCACCTTTGCCTATATTTTTACACATACTATCACACCTATTTTACAACTTTTGTGTACAAAAAATATGCACAATAAACATACGCATACACTCGAACTCTCCGATTTCTCTCCTAGTGCTCTACAACGTATCCAAAGCGCTCGAATTCTATGCATCGGAGCTGGTGGTTTAGGTTCGGCGGTTCTGCCCATCCTTGCCGCACAAGACATTGATACTCTCCATATCGTAGAGCCCGATGTGATAGCCCCCTCTAACCTACCCCGACAATTACTCTATACCTCAGAAGAAATCGGGAAGGAAAAGGCTTCCATTGCCGCACATTCTTTACAACAACTTGCGCCATCCACCCGTATTCTAACCTACAAGACACATTGCGATGCTCCGTGGTTAGAGAATTTCAAGACGCCTATCGATATTATCCTTGATTGTACTGATAACTTCGCGACACGCACCATCCTTAATCACTTTGCAGCCGAAAAACATATTCCTCTAGTTTTTGGCGCGGTAGAGGCCTATACGGGCCAATTGACCCTTTTACACGCAAAGAACGAGATTGATCTTTACGATATCTTCGATAGTCTACCATCGACCGCCATTTCCAAAGCAATCTTTCCTCCACTAGTACAACAAATGGGTAGTATGATGGCAGGAGTTGCACTCCGTTGGTTAGCTTTTGGTGAACACGAACTCGATGGCAAGTTCCTACAACTCGATGCGCGAACCTTTCAGACCCTAATCTTCGAAATCCAACCACGACACTAAATTATATTCTTTATGGCAAAAAGAGTTTTACTTATCTCTTATTACTGGCCTCCAGCAGGTGGTCCTGGAGTGCAACGTTGGTTAAAGATGGTAAAATACCTCGCGCGCAGTGGTTGGGAGATCACTGTCTATACTCCCAAGAACCCAGAATTGGAAATTCTTGATCCTACACTTCTCAGCGATATTCCTGATAACGTACACATCCTAACCCGCAAGATATTCGAACCAACTGCCCTTTATGGTCGACTCGCCCACAAGAAAAAAGCAGTTGGTGTTGGTCTACTCGCCCAAAACAAAAAAAAAGGCTTCTTGTACAGACTTATGCTCTGGGTACGAGCCAATTGTTTTATACCCGATGCGCGAGCCTACTGGATCAAACCTTCAGTACGTTACCTAAAAAATTGGTTAAAAGACAATCCTCAAGATCTTCTCGTCACCACAGGTCCCCCTCATTCTATGCACCTTATCGGACTAGGTATCAAACTCGCTACAAAGATTCCTTGGGTGGCGGATTTTCGCGATCCCTGGGTAAATATCGACTACCATCAGCATCTCCCCCTCACACAGACTACTCGTAAAAAACATATCGCACTAGAAAAACGTGTCGCCGAAACGGCAGATGCACTCACCATTGTTACCGAGGCTATGAAGGACGACTTCTGTGCCTATACCCCTCGGAAACTTGTTACGATCCTTAATGGCTTCGATCCCGAGGATTTCCCTCCTCAAGTTGCAAGTCCTGAGACCTCTCCAGCCCAACCTTTCCGCCTTGTGTATACAGGCTCTATGAATGCAGATCGTAACCCTCTTTGTCTTTGGGAAGCACTCCGACAACTCCACGACGAGAAGCGTCTCCACCCCAAACAATTCTGCGTTGAGCTCTTCGGATTCTCCGATGCCTCTATACAGCAAATGGTTCAAAAGCTAGGTATTTCCCCTTACATTATTTTCCATGCCAATATCCCCCACGAACAAATCCCAAAACTCCTCTCTCGAGCCTCTATGCTACTACTTTGCATCAACCAAGCGCCTACTAGCAAGGCGATCCTCACAGGTAAGGTCTTCGAATATTTAGCCGCAGCCCGTCCGATACTCGCTTTTGCACCCATTGATGGTGCAGCAGCCACGCTTCTTACGACAACAAAGACTGGCACAACGTTCGATTACAATACTACGCTACCTCCTCTTAAGCAATTCCTCCTCGATGCCATCCAACAACATGCTGCGGGCACTCTTAGCATACCCAATACACAAAACCTTGCTCCTTATACTCGCTCTTACCAAGCAGAACAATTTGCAGAGCTCTTCGATTACCTCATAAATCATACTAAATAGTTCTCTCGCGAGCCGTAGTTATGAAACAACGAATCGTTACACGCCTACCACATCTGTTCGTTTTTCTGATGGCAAGCACTATCTATATCTGCACGCTACCCTCGGGATGTGGACTCTGGGATAGTCCCGAATGCATTGCAACGGCCACAAAACTCGAGGTAGGACACCCTCCCAGTGCTCCATTATATCTTCTTATCGCTCGCATATTCTCTCTTTTTGCACCTACTCCACTACAAGTTCCTTTGGCTATCAATCTCCTCTCTGCTCTCGCTAGTGCTCTTACCGTAACTTTTCTTTTCTCTATTATCAAGCTCCTTCTCGTACGACTCAGACGCCCCACAGACTCACGACCACGCTATTTAGATACTCTAGCTGCACTCATCGGCTCTCTCTGCTTTGCCTTCTCTTCAACATTCTGGACCTCTGCTACTGAAGCTGAAGTATATGCCCTCTCCACGCTTTGTACCACCACAATCCTCTGGGCTATTTTTAAATGGGAGCAACAACTAAAATCGCAACAGGCTGTACGCTGGTTACTACTCATTTCCTACCTTATCGGACTCTCAGCAGGGATACATCTTCTCTCTTTTCTTACAATCCCTACTATCGTTTTGATCTACTATTTTGCACAATACTCCTTTCGTTGGCGATCCTTCCTATATGCTATAGTAACAGCTCTCGTACTTCTTCTTTTTGTACTTTACCTATCCAAGTTGCTCATACTTAAGATTCTTCAGATAGCAGATCTCTTTTGCGTCAATCTATTAAATGCTCCCTTCAATCTAGGAGCTAGCATCGCACTCCTACTTATATTTACGCTCCTGGGTGCTCTTCTATTCTTCTCCTACCAACACCAGTATAAACGCACCCACCATATAATACTAGCCCTTAGCCTCTTCCTACTCGGTTACTCTTCTTATACACTCATCGTTGTGCGTTCCGCAGCCGGTACGCCTATAAATCTCAGTGCTCCCAACAATGTATTTGCTCTCGAGGATTATCTCAATCGCGAACAATACGGCGATCCACCCCTTTTTTACGGTCCATACTACTCTGCCCCAATCTCCTCAACGAAAGATGAATACACTTGGCAGGCGACAACCTCGAATTACAAAAAAATCTATCGCAAGACATTTTATTCCTACGATACTCGCTTTTGCACCCTCTTCCCAAGAATGTATAGTACAAACCCCTACGATCAGAAAATGTATACATTCTGGGCGAATATCAAGGGCGAAAAGATCGCATATATCAATCCGCAAGGAGATTCTTGCTTACTGACTTGTCCCACCTTTGCAGAGAACTTGCGATACCTCCTTACATATCAACTCAACCATCAGTATTGGCGCTATTTTCTATGGAATTTCCTCGGGAAACAGGACGATGTACTCAATCAGTCCAACTCACGCATACATGGCAATCCTCTCTCAGGTTTCAATCTACTCGATGAGCTTTTTATTGGTTCACAATCGCAACTCACTACTTCAATGCTCAAAATTCCCACCCGAGCTCCTCTCTATGCATTACCATTACTTTTAGGTCTTCTCGGATTCGTCTACCTATTTTCCCTCAGCCCTCGCTATAATTTTGCCCTCATTACTCTATTTTTTTTCACAGGGCTAGCCATAGTCCTCTATCTCAATCAAACACCCCTTCAACCCCGCGAGCGCGACTATGCATTTGTTACTTCGTTCCTCACCTTTGCAATCTGGATCGGCTTTGCTATTCCTGCTCTCTATGCACTCTTATCTCGCTACAAATTCCCTCACTACGAGCGTTGGGCTGCACTTCTACCCATCCTCTCTTGTATCCTTATGTTTGTTTCCAACCTACCCGCACATAACCGCCATAAGCAGAATTTTGCCCGTGAATATGCATACAACACACTCACGAGTCTCGCCCCAGGGGCGATCCTCTTTACTAGCGGCGACAACGATACCTACCCTCTTTGGTATTTGCAAGAAGTAGAAGGAGTTCGAACAGATGTCCGAGTGTGCAATATCGCCCTCCTCTCTCTCAATTCATACACCTCTCAGCTACAACAACAATTCTACAACTCCTCTCCTCTTCTAACCTTCTCCGATTCTTGCAAAAAACTCAGCACTAAAGAACGACTCCTCGTTCTTATAGAAAAGAATGCAAAACTTCGACCAATCTACTTTACTACGCCCACCCCCAAATCTCTCGAAGATTTAGAACAGCACCTCCACCTCGAAGGGTTTACTTATAAGTGGATTTCCTCTTCTACTACCACTAAAACGACTCATCGACCTGTAAGTAACCCCAACCTCCTATTCCAGAATCTGATTACCAATGCAAAATATTCAAGTATAGAAAACCTCCATATACTCGCAGACTACCCTGTACAACAATGCGTCCGAACGCTCCGTCTTCACAGTATTTTGACAGACCTTGCCGATACGCTACTCAAACAAGGAGATACACTACGAGCTACTATTGTACTCCAACGCAGTCAAAAAATCTTCCAAGGCAACCGATTCTCGTACGACGAAGCAATTCCACGACATATCGAACAACTTTACCTTATAAAACAACCCCTGAAAGCAGACTCGCTACTAGCCAACGAACTTTACACTCAATACGAGCTGTTACACTACTATCGCTCGCAATGGAAAGATAGTGTATACCTCCCCAATACTACTTTTTACCAAAAAACTTATACCAATGCAAGGCAACTAGAAAAGCTAGCGCAACGATTTGCCTCACCCAACATTCGTACTTTTGCGAAAGAAACTCTTGAGAGCTTTGAGAATGAATGAGAAAACCTCTCTCCTACGCGGAGTAGTCGTTAAGAACGTGGGGAGTTCGTACAGTGTTTTGTACCAAGATGCTGTTTACGAATGTCGGCTGCGGGGAAAAGTACGCTTAAGCATGAACAAAAATACGAACCCCATTGCCGTCGGCGATTGGGTACTCTTCTCTGCTGATGAGGAAAAAGGGAATACAATCCACAATATCGAACCTCGCCGCAATTGCATCCTACGTCGCGCTGTAAAACTTTCGGCACAACGACAGATAATAGCTGCAAACATCGATCTTGCACTCCTCGTGTATACAGCCCATTACCCACCTACCCCATTAGAATTTGTCGATCGGTTTCTTCTCACAGCCTGTGCCTACGGAGTACCTACAATACTGCTTTGCAATAAGTGCGACCTACAAGAGGAACGCGAGGCTTGGCAAAATCTAGCTATCGAACAAATCTACAGACCCACACAAATCGAAATTCTCTACACCTCCACTACCACACAACAAGGTATCGAAGAGTTACGCAAGCGTATTATGGGCAAAACGGTACTCATAGCTGGGCAATCTGGAGTTGGAAAATCTAGCCTCTTAAATTCGCTCGAACCTACATTACAAGCCAAAACCGCTCCACTCTCCGAACAGCACGGTTTAGGAGTTCATACGACTACCTTTAGCGAGATGTTCGCGCTATCCTCTCTACCAAACACATACATTATTGATACTCCTGGTATAAAAGGTTTTGGCGTTACAGACCTCGAAAAACACGAAATTGCACACTACTTCCCCGAAATCTTTACTCTAGCCACACAATGTAAATTTGCTAATTGCTTGCACGATACCGAACCTGGCTGTTCTGTACGACAAGCATTCGAAACAGGTGCACTCGCAGAAAGCCGTTACGCTAGCTACCTAAGCATCCTCTACGAAGAGGAAGAAAACTATAGGTAATTCATCCAACTTATACTGTGCCTAGTGGACAGTATACTTACTAGCTGCTTTAACAATATAATAACACTTGCCTTTGCGGATTGCAGTACTGCTCCAACGGTACTGGGTAGTGTTTATCACCGTGAGTAGAATACTCTGTACATTAGTACAATATCGAACGGATTATTATCCTAATCCACATAGCGTCTGTCCATAATGTAAGCAACTCTCTTCTCAATCACAAAGCCTGTTGCACATTTCAGTGTTAACAGTTTTATTTTACAATTCTCGTACTGTTAACTAATTTATCGCGGTTGCAGTATGCAACATTTCTGCGTCACAATAAAAATGAGATAATGCAACAAACTCAACACGGGATATAGCTAGGAGACGCCGATCTATATCTCAATCTTCTCCATCAAAATACACTCAATAGAAAATACACTCA
>CBDEMG010000079.1:0-37074 GCA_965240855.1 uncultured Bacteroidia bacterium
TCGCCGCAGCTTTTCAAAACTCTGGATTCCAATGGGTAATTATCGTACTAGATCTGTAGGCATTTTGTTTCCATTTCTTTTACGAAGGTAGGGAAATGGTGATATTTTGGAGCTATTCATAATCGAGGCTTTTTTAATAACTGTGTATTCATAGTTTGAGATTGTTGCCCGATTTACGTAGGATAAGATACAAATCTTTGTAAGGCTGTAAATATTATTCTTTTATCACTCTAAATAAAAGAGCTAGAAATTATATATCGGACACTATTGTAAGTCGTACGAGCGACAGACGCGTCGTAAGGTTTGCTTTTACATGCAGTGGGAGAATACGCTACAAATCCGTAATTTTGTGTGACTTAAAAAGGTATAGTAAATGTCAGGGCATAATAAATGGTCTACGATTAAGCGAAAGAAAGGGGCTGCGGATGCGAAACGTAGTAAGGCTTTCTCGCGCGTATTAAAAGAGATAGCAATTGCTGTAAAAGAGGGAGGTTCGGATATCAATGGGAATCCTAGACTCCGTGTGGCAGTGAACAATGCAAAGGGTATAAACTTGCCCAAGGATAACATTGAGCGTGCTATAAATAGGGCAGAGAAAGAGCCAGCTTCGCTGCAAGAGATTACTTTCGAAGGTTATGGACCAGGAGGCGTAGCAATTTTTATAGAGTGCTTGAGCGATAATAACAATCGTACAGTGAGCAATGTGCGTTCGGTTTTTACGAAACGTAATGGTTCTTTAGGAACGAATGGATCGCTAAGTTTTCTCTTTGCACAAAAGGGTGTATTTACATTGAGTGTGGAAGATGTAAAAAAGCTTGGTTTAAGCGATGAAGATCTGGAGATGGCGCTCATCGAAGGTGGTGCAGAAGATTTGGATCGAGATGATGAAGAAATCGTTGTACGCACGGCATTAGAGGACTTTGGGACAATGCAAAAGAGACTCGAAGAGTTGGGGATCACACCCAAGAATGCAGAGCTTCAGCGCATCCCGAATGACTATAAGGCGCTTCCCGTAGATGATGCGATGAAGGTGGTTCGTTTGGTGCGTGAGTTTGAGGAGAATGACGACGTTCAAAGCGTCTATCATAACCTAGAAATGACAGACGAGTTGGCTGCTGCACTAGAAAACGAAGAGTAGTGTTTGTATGTCGTCTGTGACAAAGACACAAGTAGGGGTTTCGCATGCAATGCTACGAATAGGAGTATTGTGTGCGATTCTTTTATTTGGTCTCCTTTATGGCTGTAAAGAGCCAGAACTGCCAACTTTAGTAAAGGTTCGCGATGTACAATTGGAGGGGCTTACAAACTTTAATGTTGTGCTGCAGGTAGAGAACCCGAATGGAAAGAAAATAGTAATCTCGGCGGCTCATGCTGAGGTATGGTTGGATGAATCACCTCTTGGAACAGTACGTCTTCTTACACCCATAATACTCCCTAAAGAGCAAGAAGCAGAGGTTGCTCTCCGGCTCGCTTTGCAATTCCACTCTGCGAGCGATCAACTTCGTCTCGTTTTTGCGCTAGCAACTTGGAACAATGCGCATACACTCGAACTCGCAATAGATGTAAAGGGACGCTATGGGATTTTTCCCTTTCGTAAGAAAATAGCACGTACCTCTTATTCTGCGTTGCAAACATCGCTTGGATTACCAGCTTTCCCCTAAAAAAAGAGGCTCTGGACACCTCATTTCATAAAACATTGTATCCTGTCTACGATTGATATTTCCTGTACTCAGCCAATCGTAAAAAATCCCCGTTTTCTTTTAGATATATCCTTGCTAATAGATTTCCTACAAAAGGAGTATTGAGTGTGAGAAGGGGGATTCCATTGTGTATTTCGGTCATTACTATAAAGGATTGCAGAGATTTTTCTATTAATTCTTCCAAGGTAAGCATCGTTTTAACCGTAAAAAGCCTTTGACAAACTTCATTGCTTACCTTTAGTAATTAAGAGAAGCACATCACTGAAGGGTACTATCTTTGTAGAAGCTATTTGTGGAGGAAAAGATGACGATAAGTGAAGCATCGACCTCGATCGGTCGGCTTGTGGAAGAACTTAACAAATATAATGAGGCGTATTACAACAAGAATAAATCGCTTATCACAGATCTCGAATACGATGTAAAGAAGAAGGAATTACAAGCATTAGAAGCAGCATTCCCGATGCTTGTGCGCGGCGATTCTCCGACAATGCGAGTGGGAGAAGATCGAGATGATTTCTTTATCAAGATGCGTCATACCATCCCTATGCTCTCGTTGGATAATACCTATTCATACGATGAGGTTCGTGCCTTTGATGCACGAGTTTGTACACAGCTAGGGCATAAGGTGCGTTATGTTTGCGAGCTAAAATATGATGGGATGGCGATTGCGCTTCATTACCAGAATGGGCAGCTAGCGTATGCACTTACGCGAGGTAATGGAGTAGAAGGCGACAATGTAACGAACAATATTCTGCAAATAGCGAGCATCCCTCATACGGTGGATGAAATAACGGAGTTTGAGGTGCGTGGGGAGATCTATATGCTCAATTCGTACTTCGAGGAGCAGGTAAAGCATGCTGCGAATAGAAACAAACTTAAAACACCGCGGAACGCAACTTCGGGGACGGTAAAAAACCATGATCCTTTACGAGTAGCAGAACGTAAATTGCAGTGTGTGTGCTACCAATATTACGGAGCAGAGCTTGCAACCACTCATTGGCAAACAGTAGAACGACTTGCTAAGTGGGGTTTTCCTATAGGAGCTTTGCGCAAACCATGTGACGATATAGAAGAGGTGATAGCAGCGATAGAGGCTTGGAAAACAGAGCGGACGAGGTTAGACTATGATACGGACGGGGTAGTAATAAAAGTAGATATGCTTGCAGAACGAGAAGTATTAGGTTTTACTTCGCATGCACCACGCTGGGCCATTGCCTATAAGTATCCTCCTGAACGTAAAGCGACGCGTTTGGTACGAGTGGATTTCCAAGTTGGACGTACAGGAGTAATTACCCCAGTTGCTATTTTTGCTCCGATCACCCTAAATCATGCGGAAATTCAGAAGGCAACTTTGCACAATGCAGAGCAGTTGCGTCGTTTGGATCTCCATGAGCATGATATGTTATATGTAGAGCGGGCAGGCGATGTAATCCCGAAGATTGTAGGAGTAGATGTAAGTCAACGTGAGGAAGGTGCTGCGGAGATTCACTATCCGACATATTGTCCTAGCTGTGGTACACCTCTGCAACGCGTAGAGGGACAAGCGAATAACTTTTGTCCGAACCATAGAGGGTGTATAGCACAGAAAATAGCACAAACGATACATTTTGCTTCGCGCGACGCATTGGATATCCGTTCGCTAGGAGATCGACGTATCGAAGAGTGGTATGAGAACAAATTGATAGCAGAGCCGTTGGATATTTTCGATCTAACAAATGAAAAGCTTCGGGAATACGTTAAAAAGTACAACTTGGCAGGGCGAATAAGTTTCGATTTCTTTAAGGGAGAACAAATGGATAAAAATACGGCACAGCGTCTCTCGCTCTATGAGAAATCGAACGAACAATTGCTTGACAAGATAGGTCTAGCTATCAATCGTCCAGTAGAAGCACTTCTTTTTGCGCTCGGGATTCCGAACCTCGGTGAAGTTCAGTCGGTGGTATTGCTAGAGCATTTCGGATCGTTAGCAGCCTTGGCAGCTGCTTCTGTAGAAGAGATGAGTAATATACCCAATGTTGGTAGCGTGCTAGCAGAAGGGATTTATCGCTATTTCCATAATCCGGAGAATAAGGGACTGCTTGCACGTTTGCAACGCATAGGTTTTGATTTGCATTATAGAGCACGGCATGTAATTTCTGATAGTCTGCAGGGGGAGGTCGTAGTCGTAACAGGGAAACTAGGAATGTGCTCGCGCCCAGAAGTCTTGAAACGCTTGAAAGCCATGGGGGCAACTGTACAGAGTGCGGTGAATGACAAGACAACGATCTTACTTGTAGGAGTACGCCCGAACGACAAGAAATTGCATATGGCTCGTGAGCATAATGTGCGTATTTTGACAGAAGAAGAGTTTAATGATCTATTGTAATAATTCGCTGAGATGTTTGCTGGCTTAAAGCGATGGTGGAGTAAGAAGCGATTGCGGGGTTTGCCTATAGCAAAACGTGGATTGCGTCCTTTGCGTCCCCTCGCTTCGTGTATGAACTTTTTGATACTTCTCGATCCTGAGGATGTTCGAGCATGTGAGCAGGTAGATCTCTTTGTACAGGAGCTAAAAAAAGAGCATAAGCGTTTTGATGTTTGTACGTGTAGTATAGCCAAGGAGATCCCGCGTCACTTGCGAGAGCATAATTATATAATGGTTTTGCACTCGTTGGATCTTAATTGGTATGCGCGTCCCATATCGGAGCGAGCACAATGGATAACTCGCAATACGTATGATTTGCTAGTTGATCTTACGCACGAAGAGTCGCTTCCGCTACTATGGATTACGGAGCTTTCTATAGCGAGCATTAAGGTGGGTTTTGAGGAACGTTCAGGAGTGCGATATGACCTATTGATAGCCTCGGGGGCTCGGTCTTCGACACGTGAACGTATAGAACTCCTCCACCAATATCTGGGAGATGGACTGAGTGAGTAGAACAAACGAACCTATAAACAATTGATGAATAAGAAATTACATGGTTTAGGGGTAGCAATGATTACCCCATTCAATGAGACGGGTTTAATAGATTATACTGCAACAGAACGACTCATTTCGTATTTGCTTGAAGGAGCGGTCGATTTTTTGGTAGTGCTTGGAACAACAGGCGAAACACCGACTCTCTCTGCAGACGAACAACGGGAATATGTGCGATACGTGGTTCGTACAGTAAACGGACGCGTCCCCATAGTATTAGGAAAGAGTTCGAATGATACGATGCGGCTCGTACAAGAACTGCAGGCGTTGGATTATGAGGGTATCGATTACATCCTCTCGGCAGTGCCTAGCTACAACAAACCAAACCAAGAAGGGATTTACCAGCACTACGCCGCGATAGCCGCTGTCGCACCTCGTCCTATAATTCTTTACAATGTTCCAGGGCGTACAGGAGTAAATATGTTAGCAAGTACGACTTTGCGATTAGCAGAGAACTTCAAAAATATAGTAGGGATAAAGGAGGCCTCTGGAAATTTGGATCAGGCGTCTGCTATACTCGCTTCGCGCTCGCCAGAGTTTCTTGTTTTCTCGGGTGACGATTCACTAACTCTCCCGATGATGGCGATGGGGGCAGATGGAGTGATCTCTGTAATAGGGAATGCATTGCCTAAACTCTTTCACAACATGTTGGAGGCTCTAACAGAAGGCAATTTGGCAGCGGCAGCTACGATACATTTGCGTCTTCACAATTTGTACAATTATCTTTTTGCTGAAGGGAATCCTGTAGGGATCAAGGCTGCTGTGAATATGCTTGGAATTGTTGCTAATAGACTGCGCTTGCCTCTTGTTCCTGCTACTGCGGAATTGGTAGAACGTATAAAAAAAGAGTTGAAATATCTCGGTGTCATATAAGCTAATATGAAATATCTGTTACTGTATTGTAAAGGTTTTTTGATGGGCATGGCAGATCTCATCCCTGGGGTCTCTGGTGGAACGATAGCACTTTTGGTGGGTGTGTATGAGGAGTTAGTCTCCAGTATAAGTAAAACGATTCAACGCGAAAATCTTAACCTACTGTTCCAAGGCAAGGTCGTAAGTTATTTTCGTGCGATACATTGGGATTTTCTCGTTGCACTGATTCTAGGTATTCTCACGGCAATATTTAGCCTTGCGCGCCTAGTGCGTTATTTGTTACATGTGCATACCATAGCCATAGAGAGTCTCTTTTTTGGATTGATGCTCGCAACAGTTTTTGTAGTAGGAGCAAAAGTATCGCATTGGGACTGGCGCGCAGTGCTATTGGGTTTTGTTGGTACTGCTTTCGGTTTACTACTCAATTTTGGAACACCGCTCTCAGGTTCGGACTCCTACCTCGCTTTTTTCTTTGCGAGTATGCTTGGGATATGTGCGATGATTCTCCCAGGAATTTCAGGGAGTTTTGTCCTGATTCTATTAGGCATGTACAGTAGGGTGTTACAACTTGTAGAGACATTAGATGTAACTCGTCTTGCTATCGTTTCGCTAGGGGCAATCGTTGGACTACTCTCGTTCTCGAAGTTGTTACACTGGCTTTTTGCTCGTTTCGAACGTTTGTTGTTAGCTCTTCTCGCGGGTTTTATTTTGGGAGCGATGGTAAGATTGTGGCCTTGGAAAGCGCAGGTATCCGAGACAGTTGCCAATCATCTCGAATTACAACTCCCCAGTACTTACATAGCAAACATGGGAGAATCGCATCTGGTTTCGGCAGTGTTCTTTTTCATAATGGGTTTCTTACTCGTTTTGGGGTTGGATAAATTAACCCGTAAGAAGGGACGAGTACGATCTGGGGTATTGTGATATTAATATTATTACACAGAGAACGGTGTTTTATATAGGCTAGATATAGGAGGAGTCAAAAGAAGTAGTTACATTAGAAGAATGAGTTATAAGTTTTCGGATGATGAACAGTTTTTTTATACGAAAAGTTTGGATTATACCGATACTGCAACTTGGGTGCGTTTGAAGGATAAATAGATTTATTGCAAGGATGTATGCAGACATCTCGCTTTTGCGGGGTGTCTGTTTTATTTTGTGTGAAAAATAACCGTTAAATTTACACTAAACAATAGCATAAGAACCAGATGAACCGAAAATCTTTTCTAGGCATGAGCCTTATGGTGCTGCTCATGCTGTGCTTCTTTTCTTGTGCAGAAAAAGAAGCGGTTCGTACCTCCAGATGAATCTTCATACGTAAGGTGCAATGTGCAGTAAAATTCGTTTTGTTTTGTTTACTCTGTTGTCTTTGTTTAGCGTGTTTTCTTTAATCTCCTGTTTCTCAGAAGATGTCTCCAAAGTACAACATTTTAAATCACAGAATCGAGATTCGCGTTTATTTGGGACGTGGAAGCATATTAGCACAGAGACACAAAAAGAGGTAGATTACAGTTACGTACTAAAAGCTGATGGAACGAAAGTCTGTATAAATCATTTATCTGTAGCTAGTGAAAAGGAGTATTTCTACACAGAGGGTAATACTCTTTTTATACTAGATCCAGGAGAAGGAATTAAAAGAAATAGTTCAGTGCGAAGCTATCGTTATAAACTGTCTGAAGATGGATTATTTCTGAGGATGAAAAACTTGGAACAGGGGTATGCTGTTACTTGGAAGCGGCAGAGAGAAAAGGAATAGATTTTTATAGCTAAAAATGTCTAACAGACATCTCGCTTTTGCGGGGTGTCTGTTTTATTTTGTGTGTAAAATTATTTGATACTGTCCCAAAAAGTGTGCAATTGCGTCCTGACAATCATTAGGAGAAAAAAAACTAATAGTATACTATAACGAGAACCCATTGAAATCAATGTGAAGATTTCTGAATTGAGGATAGACTTGGGTAGGGAACATTAGTTTCTCTATTTTGGTGCTAATCTGTAAAGCACAATTGCGACGATCGCAAAAATGATATTGGGTAGCCAAACAGCTAGCAGAGGCGAGAGGGTGCTCCCGATAGCAAACATAGTACTAAAGCGCATGAAGAGGATATAGGTAAAACTGAGACCGATGCCTAATCCGAGATGTTTCCCCATACCTCCACGTGTCTTGCGCGAAGAAACTGAGACACCAATGAGGGTTAAGATAAAGGTAGCAAAGGGCTGTGCTATACGATTGTACTTTTCCACATAGGCCGCATTGATGTAGCTAGACCCCTGAAGCTCTTGGTCTGCAATATATTGGTTGAGTTGTTTGTAAGTCATGGATTCCACATCCTTGTCGGTATGAGCGAGATCCGATGGCAAGAGGTAAAAGGTAGTGTCTTTGTTGGAGTCGTGCTCGATAACCTCTCCGGAGTCTGTATACTTACGGACGTAGAATGTGCCAAGAGTCCATTTCTTATTTACAGTGTCCCACTCAACATAGTTCGAACGGAGCTTAGAGACGAGCTTACCATTTTCGAAAGACTCGAGCGCCAAACGATATCCTATGCGGTTGTGCGGACTATAGGACTCCATATAGACAAAGAATCCAGGACGAACTTGCTTATGCATATCATTCTGGTCATTGTATTTGGGACGCGAGATATATTTATGCGTAAAGTCGATACGGATTCGGTTGGCGGGTGGGATCACCACATTTGAGAGAAAGATGGAGAGTGCAAAAAGGAAAAAAGAGGCTAGGAAGTAGGGGTATAATAGTCTCCGAAAACTGATACCACTGCTGAGAATTGCGATAATTTCGCATCTCGTAGCCATCTTCGAAGTAAAAAAGAGTACGGCGATAAAGACAAATAGATAGCTAAAGAGGTTACCAAAGTAGGGGATGAAGTTGAGGTAATAATCGAACACAATGGCATGCAATGGCGCCTTTTCCGACATAAAGTCGTCTACCTTCTCTGCAAAATCGAAAACAATACTAATGGCTAAAATTAGTGCGATAGCAAAGAAGTAGGTACCGAGGAATTTGCGGATGATGTAGCGATCGAGAGTGGTAATACGGAGCGCTGAGAGTCTCATAATCTTTGTTCTAATTGTGGGATAATAGTCTTTCGCCAAGCATTGAAAGAGCCTGCTACGATCTGTTTCCGAATCTCTTGCATAAGTTCGAGATAAAATCCGATGTTGTGTAAGGATGCGATCTGAGCCGCCAGAATCTCGCCAGAGACAAAGAGGTGACGGAGATAGGCGCGTGTATAGCTACGGTCGCTCTCTAGGGAGGAATGGATGTTGAGTGGCGTATAATCGTTGCGCCACTTCCAGTTGCGGATATTGATAATCCCATCCCAAGTAAAGAGCATTCCATTGCGAGCGTTCCGTGTTGGCATTACACAATCGAACATATCGATTCCGCGCGCTACGCCTTCTATCAAATTGACAGGGGTGCCCACACCCATCAAATAGCGAGGTTTATCCTTGGGGAGGATAGGGTTTAGGTGCTCTAGTACAGCGTACATTACCTCTGTGGGTTCGCCAACTGCTAGCCCGCCAATGGCGTATCCTTGTGCGTCGTATTGCATACAGGCTTCTGCAGATTGTGTCCGCAGATCGAGGAAAGAGGCTCCCTGTACAATGGGGAATAAAGCTTGGTCGTAACCATACAATCCAGTTGTACGGTTGTATTGCGTAAAACAGCGTTTGAGCCAACGAAGCGTGAGTTGTAGTGATTGTGCGGCATACTCACGCGATGCATCGCCAGGGGGACACTCATCGAGCACCATCATAATATCGGCGCCGATGATGCGCTGTATATTGATTATCCGCTCGGGTGTAAAAAGATGTAGTGCGCCATCGATATGCGACCGAAAGAGTGCTCCGAACTGTGAGAGTTGACGTTGCTTAGCGAGGGAAAAAACTTGAAATCCGCCAGAGTCGGTAAGGAGTGGTCCTTGCCAAGAGGAGAAGGAGTGTAGACCTCCTGCAGATCGGAGTGTTGCAAGTCCTGGGCGGAGATAGAGATGGTACGTATTTCCGAGTAGGAGCTTGGCGGAGGTCTGTGTTCGTAATGATTCGTGAAGGACGGCCTTTACGCCCCCAAGTGTCCCAACGGGCATAAAACGAGGTGTTGAGACTACGCCGTGGGGTGTCGTAAGAAATCCTGCTCGTGCTGATGTTTCTTTGTCTTGTGCCGTGAGTTCGAAGTGTAGCAAAGCAATAATAGTCTTTTGTGGATAGAAATGTGTAAGTAAGATTAGAAGGAGTTAATGTTCATCTTCGAGGTGGTACTTGTCGCTCCAGCGTTTTTTCATGAGTGTTGTTATATCGCGTTCGCGAGGATTAGTAGCAGGGTAGTAGAAAACAGTCCCCTCCATACCTGCAGGTAGGAATTCGAGGGGAACGAAGTGTTCTGGGTAGTCGTGCGCATAGCGGTAACCGTCTGCGTACCCCATTTCTTTCATTAATGTTGTGGTCGCATTGCGGAGGTGTAATGGAACCTCGTGTGGCGATTCGTTGTTTACAAATTCGAGTGCTCGGTTGATAGCAAGGTAGGCTGAATTGCTCTTTTCGGAATTTGCGATAAATATCGCAGCCTCTGCGAGTATAATACGAGCCTCTGGCATCCCGATATTTTGTACAGCCGTCATGGCAGCATTCGCAATCAGTAGAGCATTAGGATTAGCCAGACCAACATCCTCAGCGGCGAGGATTACGAGTCTGCGAGCAATAAATACGGGATCTTCGCCAGCAGCTAGCATACGAGCCATCCAGTAAATAGCCGCTTGGGCATCGCTTCCCCGTACGGATTTTATGAATGCAGAAATACAATCGTAGTGCATCTCGCCCTTTTTGTCATAGCGCGGAGCACGTTGTTGTAGGAGTTGTTGTATGAGCCCGTTGGTTACGAATACGGAATCTCCTTGTCGTGCATTATAGAGGAGTTCGAGTATATTGAGGAGTCGCCGTCCATCACCAGCGGCAAAAAGGTAGTAGGCTTCGGTCTCTTCGAAATGAAAAGTCACTTTTTGCAGAAGAAGGTCTTCTGTTAGAGCTCTATGGGTAAGTCGTTCGAGATCTTTGCGTTCTAACGATTTGAGGGTATAGACTTGGCAGCGCGAGAGAAGGGGTGCAATGACCTCGAACGATGGATTCTCGGTGGTTGCACCAATGAAAGCCACATCACCGCGCTCTACTGCCCCGAGGAGTGAGTCTTGCTGCGATTTGTTGAATCGGTGTATCTCGTCTATAAATAGCACAGGAGCTTCTTGCTGAAACATTTTAGCTGTAGCTACTTTATCGAGTATCTCGCGTACGTCTTTCACACCAGAGGTTACAGCACTGAGAACATAAAATTCCCTACTGAGCGAGTTTGCTACAAGTTGTGCTAGGGTGGTTTTCCCTACTCCCGGCGGTCCCCATAGGATAAATGGAGAAATACGTTTGGCGGCAATCATCTGACGTATAACTCCCTCAGAACCGACGAGATGTTCTTGCCCTACATAATCTTCAAGGCTTCGGGGACGCAAGCGTTCTGCCAGAGGTTGGTAGTTTCCCATCCAAACTATTCCTTTGTCTCAGGTTCGCTGGCTAGAGGCGCCTCTTGCGTTACAAAGTCTGTAATATTGAATGCAATCTTGAGAATCTTTACTACCTGATGATGCTCGTTGAAGATAGGAGCGTAGGTTTCGGTAAAGATTAGATCTATATTGTTACGATGGATGTGGTTGCGAATATTACGTTTTACCTGCCCATTGAGCAGATCTTGCCAAAAGTTTTGGTAGTTGCGGAGTTGATCTTCGCCAAGATCTATTCCTTCGGAATGATGGTGGTTTTGTATCTCTGCCAAGGAGATCCGGAGGAGCGATAGGAATTCGTTATTCGCAAAGGTGAGATACCCACGTGTATCGTATTCTACAATACAACAGGCACTTTGCATTGCCCGATTCCAGCTTTCCATCTCTGCAGATTTTCGAGCCACCTCTTCTTGTATTGTCTGAAGCTCTTCGAGGTTTTGTCGCATCTCTTCTTCTTGTGCACTAATCTCTTCCGAACGGATGCGAGCCTCTTGTAAAAGTTGTTGTGTCTGGATGTTGTTGCGTAGAGCAACGAGTGTTGCCGCAAAACTCCCTACAACACTCTCGATAAATTTGAGGACGTACTCTGCAAATTCTCCGAAGCGAGCTAGCTCGAGTACACCTTGGAGTACGTCGTTCATCATAATGGGAACGAGTACCAACGAATTAGGAGCTTCGTGTCCGAGTCCTGAGGTTATTTTGACATAGCCTTTTGGGAGCTCCGTGATGTATATACGGTGTTGTTCCATAGCACATCGCCCAACGAGCCCGTCGCCGATATAGAAATGTACGTCGGTATATTTGCGAACTTCATAGGCATACGCCGAGGTGAGTTTTAGGTACGTTTTGTCCTCTTCGTCCTTTTCGCAAAGATAGACGGCGCCAATATCTGCTTTTACGTAGTGTGCAAGGTGATGAAGGATGTCGTATGTGAAACCGACGATGTCGGTAGTCTCTACGCGCATATATTCGGAGAAGCGGGCGAGTCCTTGTGTAGCCCAAGCCTGTTCCTCTTCAACTAGGCGTTGCTTAGCTTCGCGTTGCTTAGCAGATTGGAGGCTTTTCTGTAACTCGACAAGACTGCACCCAAGCACGTCCTCCTCTTCTGCTTTGTAGTCCTTATTTTGTTCGCCGCGACTGATGGCTTGCGCAATTGCGACTTTGGCTGTTATTCGATCTAGGAGTAGGTTGGTGTAGCTAGCTATGTCGCCGATCTCATCATGCGAGTGGTAGGGAAGGTGTAGTTCTTCGTCGATATGTCCAGCAGCGATTTTTTCTAATGTATTGCTAATAACATGCAATGCACTCCCGATGGTGGTTGAGAGCCAGATTAGGACAATGATGAGTATTAGGAGACTGATCGCAGTAAGCCAGACCGTGAGGCGAACCGTCTCGTCGGAGAAAGCGAGAAGACTCTCGTGACTAACGATCATACAAATAGTCCAAGGATGGCGAATATCCCCTACGTAGATGGGTGCACTGAAAAGGAATGACTCCTTGCTCGTCATAGGACTGACATAGGGCTGGGCGAGTACAACTCCTTGTCGCATCAAGAGCACTTTGTCTGTAAATTCGGGGACTTGAGCTAAAATCTCGCGAGCATCTTGCCCGATGAGCTCGTCTTCTGGGCCAGCAATAACCTTCATGTTGCTAGAAAAGAGGAAGACGCTCATATCTGGGTAGGGGTGATATTCTGCAAATTTCTTACGGTAGTAGCTAGCTTGTCTATTGATAGCAATAACTCCAATGGGCTCCTCTGCACTATCGCGTACGGGCACGGAGATCCCCACAACATAGTGAACCTTGCCAGAGGTATCAGGACGAAGTAGGTAGGGCTCAAGGAATTTCTCTTCGTTGTAGTTGCGGTATTCAATGTAGCTAAGGTTTGTAATGTAGCCCGAAGTATCGCGCAGTGCGGCAATTTTACGTTGCGAAGAATCGTTGAAGGGGTAGATGACCTCGTACTGCCCTTCTTTGTAGGCATAATCTGGGACTTTGAGTTTGAGATCAAATGTCCCCATGATCTCGCTGTAGAGGTAATCGGAAGCGACAATCTGTTGGATCGCTCTATCCAGTTCGCGCTCCTGCGCCTCCCATGTTTGTGGAACAACTCCATACATCACATTGCTAAGGTCTCGCGCAAGGGTCAATGAGACGTTTATATCGCATTTTAGACGAGCTGCTAGTTCTGCAACCTGCTGTCGCCCTGTTTGTATTGCTGTTTGTATGTTGTTGGCTTTATTGCGGTACAGTAGAAAGCCCAAGGAGAGAGCGTAAGTAAGCAATACAGCTATGAGCACGGTAAAAAGTATCCGCTGGCGAATATTTATTCGAATATGTTTCATCTTCATACACTACCTTACCTACAAAGGTAAGGGATCTCCCCCACTGTAGGCTTGTACCTTGGTAAAGTTTGTAAAAAAAGATTATACTGCATGTGTCCACGGGTGTGGTATATTTGGTTACTTCGTTTAAAAATAGCAATTTTGTTAGGGTTTTAGTGGGTATAACAAAGGACGTTGTAGTATGGAGCTTAAAGTAGAGAGTGCGCTCATCTCGGTATATGCGAAAGAGGGTTTAGACGATTTGTTATCTATTTTAAGTACGCAGGGAGTGGAGTTGATTTCTACGGGAGGCACTTGGGAGTATATTACCCAACAAGGCTATGAAGTCATCAAGGTAGAGACCCTCTCGGGCTATCCGAGTATCCTAGGCGGGCGGGTAAAGACCCTCCATCCTTCGATTTTTGGTGGAATTCTGGCAAGAAGACGTCATAAATCGGACGAGGAGCAGCTAGCTACCCACAAGATCCGTACGATAGATCTCGTCGTGGTAGATCTCTATCCGTTTGAAGCCGCTCTTGCCTCAGGCGCTTCGGAGGAGGAGCTCATCGAAAAGATTGATATTGGCGGAGTCTCTCTCTTGCGAGCAGCAGCAAAAAATTTTTTGGATGTTGTGGTGATTTCTTCGCGCGACCAGTATGCCAGACTTGTGCAAATACTCAAGAGTCAAGATGGGAAGATAACACTCGAGCAGCGACGCGATTTTGCAAAAGCGGCATTTGTCCATACTGCCAACTATGATAGTGCGATAGCAGGTTATTTTGCGGGTGCAACACTCCCTCCTGCAGTGCAATACGAGCAAGTTGTTTCTTTACGCTATGGCGAGAATCCACATCAGAGAGCGGAATTTAGAGGAAACCTAGGAGAAGTATTTATACAGCTGCATGGCAAAGCACTCTCGTATAACAATTTGCTCGATATTGAGGCAGGTTTGGGGCTTTTGCAAGAATTTTCAACACCGACATTTGTAGTGATAAAACATGGCACTCCCTGTGGAGTAGCAACGGATGTTTCGTCGCTTCAAGCTTGGAAAAAGGCTTACGACGGAGATACGGAATCTGTCTTTGGCGGGATAATTCTTTCGAATACGACAATCGATGAGGAGTTAGCAACAGAACTCTCTGCGTTGTTCTTCGAAGTCTTGATAGCCGAATCTTATTCGCAAGGGGCGCTGCAAGTGTTAGGACAAAAGAAAAATAGGATATTGCTTAAGTTCGGTTCGGCACAACAAAGCAAGACTATTCTGCGGACAGCTCTCAATGGAATCCTAGTACAGGAGCGGGACTGCCAGAATATCCAAGAACTCGAAGTCGTGACAGAAGCTCAGGTCTATACCCAAGCGGACGTATTGTTTGCGAACCAGATTGTAAAACATTGTAAGAGCAATGCGATTGTGATCGCAAAGAACGGACAGTTGATCGGAACAGGAGCAGGACAAACGAGCAGGGTAGATGCTGTGCGACAGGCCATTGCAAAGGCGCAACGTTTTGGTTTTGAACAAGACCTTAAGGGTGCTACGCTTGCCTCGGATGCATTTTTCCCTTTTCCAGACTCAGTAGAGATCGCTGCTGCGGCAGGGATCGCTTGTTTGGTACAGCCGGGGGGATCGCTTCGCGATCAGGAGGTGATCGCCAAGTGCAATCAATTAGGTATTACGATGCTATTTACAGGCATACGACACTTCAAACATTAAATATATAGAGAACAGACATTAAGATGGGCTTGTTTTCATTTTTTACGCAGGAGCTGGCTATAGATCTTGGCACAGCCAATACGATAATTATCTATAATGATAAGATTGTAGTTGACGAACCTTCGATCGTAGCCTCCGATCGTAAGACGGGGAAGTTGATTGCGATAGGTAAAGAGGCTCGGCAAATGCAGGGTAAGACACACGAGAATATCGTGACAGTGCGTCCCTTACGAGATGGTGTAATCGCTGATTTCAATGCTGCAGAGCAGATGATCCGAGGGATGATCAAGCTGATTAATAAGCGCCACCGTTTGTTTACACCTGCCTTGCGTATTGTGATTTGTATTCCAAGCGGTAGTACTGAGGTAGAGATCCGAGCAGTGCGTGATAGTGCGGAACAAGCTGATGGTCGCGATGTCTACATGATCTACGAACCCATGGCGGCAGCTCTCGGGATAGGACTCAATGTAGAGGAGTCGCGTGGACATATGGTCGTAGATATCGGTGGTGGTACTACGGAGATTGCTGTAATCTCGCTTGGGGGTATTGTTTGTAATAAGTCCGAACGTATAGCAGGCGATACGTTTACAGCTGATATTCAGATGTATATGCGTCAGACTCACAATATAAAGATTGGCGAACGCACGGCAGAGGATATTAAGATTACAGTGGGCGCTGCTTTGGCCGATCTTGAAAATGCTCCCGAAGAGTATCGAGTGCATGGACCGAATTTGATGACCTCACTCCCGATAGAGGTTCCTGTAAATTACCAAGAGATTGCACACTGTCTTGAGAAATCGCTCAGCAAAATAGAAGCAGCAGTACTGAGTGTGCTTGAGCTTACACCCCCAGAATTGTATGCAGATATTGTAAAGAGTGGGATCTATCTTACAGGCGGCGGTGCTCTACTTCGCGGTTTAGATAAGAGGCTCTCGGATAAGATAAAGATCCCTTTCATTGTAGCAGAGGATCCGTTACACGCCGTTGCACGCGGTACGGGGATCGCGCTAAAGAATGTTGAGAATTGTAAGTTCCTCATGCGTTAGTTTGTTCTCTAGTGTACTTGGTGTTTCGCTGTGTGTCTAGGAAAAGGGGAAAAAGTGATTTATCGTATAATTGCGCTTCAGGGAATTATGTAGAGGCTGTTACAGAAACGCAAGTACGTTTTGTGCTTTGTTGGAGGAAAGAAAATAGTGCTCCTATAAGAGATCTTGGATGAATAGTTTGTTGCGATTTCTCAAACAAATACAACATATCATCTTTTTCGTACTCCTAGAGAGTGTGGCAATCGTTGTTTACTTGCAGAGCGACTATCTATTAAAGGCGCGCACGGGGTTTCTTTTCAAACGTTTTGTGATATATATTGAAGCGCAGATTTCGGCACTAACGAGCTACCTCTCGTTGTGCGAACAAAATGAGCATCTTGTAACTGAGAACATTGCATTACGCAACGAATTAGCTCAACGCAGGTTAGCAGTCGATGTTCTTCATCAAAAACAATGGGATTCGGTGGGCGCAAATCAGTACCATTATATAGGAGCGCGGGTTGTAAGCAACACTGTCGTAAAGCAACACAACTACTTTGTGCTAGATGTAGGAAAAGACTCACAAGTAAAAAATCAGATGCCTGTTTTGGCTGGAGGCGCAGTAGCAGGCATTGTTTTAGCAACGTCGCAGTCTTTTTCGGTAGCGATTTCCTTGCTCAATACAGATTTACGTCTCTCTGCTAAGTTGCAACGTACAGGCTACTACGGTTCTTTATGGTGGGATGGGGTGGATTGTACCACAGCACTGCTACTTGATATCCCTCACCATGTAGATGTACAGTTGGGAGATACGATAGTTACCACGGGTTACTCCAATATCTTCCCGCAGGATCTTTTTGTGGGTGTCGTAGAAAATATCGAAGAGCGAGGAGGAGATTTCAATATAGTGCGCGTACGTTTGGCTTGCGATTTTCGTCGAATGCATTATGTAACTCTTGTGGAGGATCGCCTCAAAATCCAGCGCGATTCGATGGAACAAGCTTTAGGGCGAGATGAGTAAGTCTTGGAAATTTGTGCTTCTCTTCATCGGAGTGCTTCTCGCACAACTTTTTGTGTTTGACAATATAGAACTCTGGCACTTTGTTGTGCCATATGTTTATATAATATTCATTTTGGTCTTACCGATTAATACGACTCGCCCCTTCTTATACCTGCTCGGCTTTTTCTTGGGGTTGAGTATCGATATCCTGTCTTCTACATTGTGCTTACATGCTGCAGCAACCACGTTCATGGCTTTTTTGCGTGCGCCGTTGATTTCTCTTTTTACTACGCAGCAGCAGTTACAGAAGACAACTCTCCCACTCCTCCGCGTGATGGGATTTAGTTGGACTCTTCGCTATACACTGATCCTCGTACTAGCACATCACAGTTTGTTGCATACACTGGCTAGTGCACCGTTATTCACTGCACCTTGGCAAATAGTACTCCGTATACTCCTCAATACATTGATAACGAGTCTTGTACTTTTGATCATCGAGCTATTTATGTATCCCCCTAGCGAACGAGCTAAAAATTAGGATATCTGTGCGAGATCGAGTACTATGGGAGTGCAAGTAAATAGACGGTTGTTAATTCTTTTTATTTTCTCGTTTGTTCTTCTTGTGATAGCGGGAAAACTCTTCTATATACAGATCCTCGATCCCTCCTACAAACTCTCGGCGGATAACAATGTCTTGCGTCGTATAACGCTCTATCCAGCACGCGGCATAATCTATGATCGTAACAACAAATTACTTGTATACAATGAGGCGGCTTACGATCTATTGGTAATCCCCTCTCAGATCAAGCCGTTCGATACGGTCAAATTATTATCGCTCTTACATATCTCCTACGAACAGCTTTGCGATGCGCTCACGCAAGCTCGACAATACTCTACCTATAAAGAGTCCATAATTTTGAAACAAATCTCTGCTGAAGATTATGGCTATATCCAAGAGCAGTTGCATGAGTTCCCTGGCTTTTTTGCTCAGGCGCGTACTTTGCGTTATTATCCTAGTGCTACTGCTGCTCATTTGTTGGGATATGTAGGTGAGGTAAACGAGCGTATAGTCTTCGAACAACCGTATTATAAAGCAGGAGACTATATAGGGATTACTGGGCTCGAGAAATCTTATGAGCAGGAATTACGGGGTAAGCGCGGCGTGCAGACATTGTTAGTGGATGTACACAATCGTATAAAAGGTTCGTATGCACAGGGGAAATACGATACGGCTGCCATTGCAGGTAAAGATCTCCATCTCTCGCTCGATCTTGAGCTTCAGAAGTATGGCGAGCTGCTTATGAAGGGTCGTAAAGGAAGTATTGTAGCCTTGGATCCGACTAATGGCGAGGTGCTTGCTATGGTTTCGAGTCCTTCGTATGACCCCAATCTGCTCGTAGGACGTAGTCGCTCGGAACATTTCAAACAATTGGATTCGAGTCAGGGTAAACCACTCTTTAATAGAGCTACAATGGCTTTGTATCCCCCAGGCTCTACCTTCAAAATTGTTAATGCTTTGATAGGGCTGAACGAAGGTGCAGTAACACCACAAACAGGGTATCTGTGCCATGGACGTTATCCTATCGGACGCGGTGTTGGGTGTCACAATCATCCGTATGCGGGGAGTATCTCGGCGGCAGTACGTATGTCATGCAATACGTATTTCTGCTATGTGTTTCGCAACCTGATTGACTCACGTCGATTCGATAGTATAGAAGGTGCTTTTGAACATTGGGCACAACAGGTGCATTCTTTTGGATTTGGACAAAAACTCGGAATCGATCTCCCTGGGGAATTGAATGGCATTGTGCCTACGGTGGCTTTTTATAATCGGTATTTTCGTCGCCATGGTTGGAACTCTTTAACGATTATTTCTCTAGCGATTGGGCAAGGCGAGTTGTCTACAACACCGTTGCAAATGGCCAATCTGGCGTCGGTAATAGCGAATCGGGGCTACTATTTTCAGCCGCACCTAGTTCGGAGTATTTCTGCAGGGCAACAGGAGGAACGTATAGAGCCGCAACGATACGACTTAAGCATAGCTCCTGAGTACTTTAATTATGCAGTGGAGGGGATGTATGCGGCAGTGAATGCAGATTTTGGACAAGGTCCTACTGGTTGGCGAGCGCGAGTTCCAGGGTTAGAGATATGTGGTAAGACGGGTACGGCACAAAATCCCCACGGAGACGATCATTCAGTCTTTATATCTTTTGCCCCTAGGGATACTCCGAAGATTGCGGTGGCTGTTTACGTAGAAAATGCTGGACCTGGAGGTCGCTGGGCTGCTCCTATAGCTGGACTTATGATAGAAAAATATTTGAGGCGTGAGATAGAGAATAAAGTAATGGAGGACTACGTATTGCAAACTCCTCAGACTTATCAAAGAGTAGTAGTACGAGCAAGATCTGCAGATTCGATGGTGCAGAGTGTGGATAGTGTGCGTTGAGACAAAATACTTTTTAATTGAGGATTTCGTTTAAGAGTTGGTTAAAATCTCAAATTGGTAGATAGAGAGAAATGAAACGAGTGCTATATGTTTTGTGTTTAATAGTTGCTACAATACTCGCGGGGTGCAATCAAGCAGAGTTGCAACGCATCGCAGAACTAGAGAGTCGGTTAGATTCGGTAAAGGTAATCTCCGACCAGAAGGATGCAACGATTAATGAGTTTTTTCAATCGTTGAATGAGATTGAAGCAAATCTTCAACTCATAAAATCGAAGGAACAACAAGTAACTACCGAGGTGCAAAATACTGCAGGAGAGGAGATCTCTGAGGATGGACGCGATCGCATCGCTAAGGATATTATCGATATCAATAGGATAATGTCCGAGAATCACTCTAAGATGGCGCAATTGACCAAAAAGCTCAAAGCCTCCAATATGAAGATTGCGCAATTTGAGAAGATGCTCAAAGAGATGAACGAACGTATAGAACAGCGAGAGTCTACGATACAAACTTTGCGCGATAATCTTGCTCTGCTAAACTTCTCGGTCGACTCACTTGCTACAACGGTTGCAACGCTCGATTCTGTAAATCAGAATTTGACCGAGCAGCTAACCGAACAGCACCGTCAGTTAGATGAAGCTTGGTATGCTTTTGGGAGTAAAAAAGAGTTGGTTGAAAACAAGATAATTTCCCGAACGGGAGGTTTCTTAGGTATAGGCAAGCATAATGAACTACAAGAAGACTTGACGCTAGATTATTTTACGAAGATTAGTATTGAGAATACCGATGAGATCCCGATTTTTGCAACAAAAAAAGGAGTGGAATTTGTGACGAAGCATCCCACAACGAGCTATGAGCTTCTAAAGAATGAGAAGGGAGCTGTCGTAACAATCAAAATAGTAGATAAACAGAAATTTTGGCAGCAATCGCGCTACTTAGTCGTTGTGATAAAGTAACAATCAAGAGATATCCATAGAATGGAGGACGGGATTCGCTTCTTTGAGCGCTTCCCGTTTTTTTTTTAGGGAGTTATGCATCGAAAATTGTACTACCTCCTTTTTTTGGAGCAGAGGAAGGTAACCATTTACGTGAGCGGAAAAGTTCATGTATTATTCGTTCAAGGTTCTCTTGTGGTCCAGGTGCAGGAGAGTGTAAGATTCGTCCGTCCGTATCTAGAAGGAAATAGGTTGGATAGGTTCGGATGTCGTAATCGATAAGGAGAGAGGGCTGTGCTCCGTAGTGTAGAAAGCTCCAAGGATAGTGGGTTGCTTCGACGAAGCGATGCATGGAGGCAGAATCTTGATCGGCGCAGATGGCAACAATTTTTAGATGAGAGCCATATCGTTCGTTGTAGCGAGCAAGGAGTGCAAAATCTTGTAGGCAGCTATAGGAGGTTGTTGTACAAAAACACAGTAGGACTAGAGAACCGCGGAAATCGGTTAATTGGACATTCTTTCCCATCGCATCTTTGAGTGTGAAGGAGTGTGGGATAAATCCAGGTAGGAGTTTCGAGATACGTTCTCGTATTTGTTGAGCGATATTAGCATGTTCGGCAATGGGAGTATTATTGTAGATAGAATCGAGGATTGCAAAGAGTGCATTGCGCGAGAAATGGTCGGAGTAGAATTCGTCGTAGAGCCCTTTTAGGATGACAAGCTCTTGTAGCGAATCGTTGACCAGATGGTCGTTTTGTGCAAGGATCTGGCGGAGTTTTGTATAGTTCCGCTCTTTTGAAATAGCATTGTAGATTTCTTGTCCGTCTTCGGTGCGTCCATGATAAACTAGATATTTATCGTAAACGATATTGAAGAGCTCCATATAGGCAGGGTTGCGGTGTAATACTGCGTGTCCGCGAAAGTATTCTTTGGAGAGTCCCTGTATTCGGAGTTGCTCTGTCATATATTTCATTAGTCCTATGCGGTACTCCTTGTATTTGCACGCAAAAGCGAATTTTGGCGAGATCGAGTATTCTTCTAATTGGGCGATGAACCGTTTGGCTGTGACGAGCGAGTCGTGTTCTGCGAGTCGAGGTAGTATGATTTTGGAGAGTGAATCTAGGTGTGCATCGAAACGTGCGATAATATCGTTGACTGCTAATTCTTTTCCTCTCAAATTGCGAAGCTGTAGAACGATGGGATCGAAGTACGGATTCAAGCGTTCACTTTCGGTTTTTTCGCGTCGTGGGGGGAGGGCTACTTCGTATTTTTGTCCAGGTTCGAGATACATATAACAGAGGTATACCCCGAGTTCTACTAGTACGAGTTGTGTCTCAAAAATGGGGAGTTCGAGGCGAAAGGAACCGTCTGCGGCTACAGTGTCGGTTGCAAGTATTTCTTGCTGTTGTGTAATATAGTCGGTGCGTACAAAAAAAGAGAGTTTTTGTCCCTTGTAATCGGGTGCACTGCCCGTTATAACTACTTGGTGTCCTTGTGCAAACACGCAGCCTATAAAGTAGCTGATGCAAATAAACACTACTGCGATATGCCGAAATGTCTTTTTAGCCATTAATACAAGTCATAATTCTAGCACATTAGCTCTCCTGTGGGTAGTTGGCTATTTCTATGCCTTGGGGTAGAAAAGCGCGCACGTCGCCCCCGTGTCGTAGTAGATCGCGCACTACTGTTGAAGAAATTGCGAGATACTCTTTCCGTGTGAGTAAGAATACGGTTTCAAGCCTCGGGGCTATCATTTTATTAGCTTGTGCAATGGCACTTTCGTAGTCGAAATCGGTGGCTGAGCGCACGCCTCGAAGCAAAAATTGTGCGCCGAGTTCGTTACAAAAATCGGTTGTAAGCCCGTTGTACGCCCGTACTTCGATGCGAGGTTCCTTGGCAAACGTATCGCGTATAATTGCAATGCGACTCTCGAGCGAAAAAAAAGTCCGTTTTGAGGCATTAACACCTACCCCTATTACTAGGTGTTCAAAAAGATCGAGTGCGCGTAAGGCGATATCCTCGTGCCCACGTGTAAAGGGATCAAACGATCCTGCAAAGACGGCTGTAGCGTTCATCTCCAGTATTGTAATTTACCGGTCGTACAAAAAATAATGAGGGTGCATTGTAACACACCCTCATTAATTGGACAGGGTTTCCCTAGTCCATCGCTCATACTATAGAAGATGTATGTTTTCCATCTTCTTGTTGCTGCAAGCGTTTTACTATTGCTTTACAGGCTTTAATACGTAGTCTTCGCTAATCTCAGCCTCAGTCCCTTCTTCGTTTACCAAGATCAACTCATGTTTATCGTTGTAGTTGAAGTAGTAGGGTGCGTCGTTTTCAAAAGTACAGGTTATTTGTGGTTTCCCCGTAGCATTGCAGGTAAATTTCCCAGTCTGCTTTAGGGGCTCAACGCCTTCTACAGTTGCAGTCATATTGCATGTCCCGTCCGCATTAAAAACCATGGTATACATGATGTCTGCCACATCTGCGCCCGGGAGCTTACCTTCAAATCGCCCGGAGGGCACACCCTCGGCACTAATAGTTGCACCAGTAGCTGCGTCTGCTTTCTTTTCCTGCGTTTTTTCAGTAGCCACTGCTACAGTCGTCTCTGCTTGTTGCGTGCCGCAGCTTTTCCCATTATTCTGACAATTGCAGCTCGACAATGCAATGGAGCCTAATAATACCGCTCCTAACAACAATTTACTGTACATTTTTTTACTTTGTTTTGTTTTTATTTTCTCCAAATTGATATTTGAGTAAATCTTGCGCATTTTTATAAACAAACGCTATGCCGAAAAAGTTTGTATTAGTGTGTACGTTCGAATACACGCCCGGGGAGTTGTCGCACCTGGCCGCGCATCTCGAGTTGCAGGAGGAGGGTTTGTAATTGGCTGAGAGGCATCTGCGTCTCGATTACAAGTTCGTCAAAACTCTTGGGGGTTCCGTAGCCGATGGTAGTCAGGATCAACTCCTCGTCTTTACTTGGCAAAAAGAGTGTTTGCGGCGGCGGAGTGATGGTCTTTTTATCCCATTGTAGGATTGTTGCGATATCCTCAGCCGATTCGATAAGTGTTGCCTTGTGTCGCGCAATTAGCCGATTACAGCCTACACTTAGCGTACGCCCTACAGTGCCAGGTACTGCAAAAAGATGGTGGTTGTATTCTAGACAATAGTTTGCCGTACTTAGAGCTCCGCCCTGTTCTGCACTTTCTACTACGATGGTAGCTGCTGTTAGTCCTGCAATGATCCTATTGCGTTGCAAGAAATTGTAGGCATTCGGTGGCGTATTATAGGTATACTCGGTAAGCATCCCACCATTGGCTAACATTTGTTCAGCTAGCTGGATATGGTTAGCTGGGTATAGATACGAGAATCCATGTCCTAGCACCCCTACTGTTGGCAATCCGTTTTGCAGAGCAGCTCTATGTGCTTCGGCATCGATACCGTGCGCTAAACCGCTGACGATGGTGATGTTCTCATCGTATTCTTTTAGTTCTGCAACGAGCTTTTGGACAAATTCCTTGCCGTAGGTAGTTGCCTTTCGGGTGCCGACAATGCTTACAGAGCGTTTCCCAAGACGCGAAATGCGATCCTTATTACCACGATAAAACAAAATAAGAGGAGCGTTCTGCACAGCACGCAACATGGGAGGGTAAGCGGGAGTATCGTATAAAAGGGGAGCGATTTCCTTCTTATCTAACCATTCGAGTTCCTTTTCTGCAGCAGAGAGCGTATTGGCTTGTACAATTTTGTTGGCTACTACAGCACCAACATTGGGGACTTCTATTAATTCTTGCACCGAGCGTTTGAAGATCTCGGAGGGATCGCCGTAGTATGCAATCAACTGACGCGCTAGAACAGGACCAACACCCTCGATCATAGAGAGAGCTAAGATATCTCGGATATGCTCGGTATTCGTCATTCTGCAAGGTGGTTTTTCAATAGGAGGTCTAGTTTCTCGCGTTCATTTCGTTTAAGTAAGGAGAGTGAGATGCGTGGATATTTATACACCTCGCCTCCAACTTGTTGCCATACGTACAAATAACAACGAAGACCGTGCCAAGAATGTACGATCTCGTATTTTCCTAACTCCTCGAGCGGGAATTCGATGGCTCGTTTGGCATTACTCATGGGGAGAATACGAAATTGACGAATGCGGAGCATTCCGACCAACGACTCGTCGCTTATGTAGATATACGAGAGATCGCGTATCCAAAAGAACAATTGGTAGAGAATATACAAGACGACAAATAGCCAAGAGATGAGATAGTGAGAGTAGAGATAAGTATCTAAAAAATCGCGAGGAGTAGGGAAATAGGAAACCGAGAATAGCAATCCAGTTACGATAGCAAACAGTTGTTTTTGCACTTGTAGACGGATGGTTCGATTGCCAGTATCTATCGTCATTATACAATCTCTCTTTAGTGTGCAAAATTACTATAACGTACGTAGAGTAAAGCCGAGGAGAGTCACATCGTCTACCTGTGGCATCCCTATCCTATGACGCGCAAAATAAGCTAATAATTTACGACGTTGTGCCTCCATGGGGAGGTCTTGGATAGCTTCGAGAAATCTTTGCAGGCGTTGCGACCCGATTTTGATATTATCCTTATTCGGTTGTTCGATAAAGCCATCTGTTGTCATATAGATTGCTACATTATCATCCAATACGAGCTGTAGCTCCTCTCTCTTAACAACAAAGGGGGTGTCGGAAGAGATGGTGTGCATCTTCCCGACGCTGCGTTCCACTGTTTTGCGATCGCGTGAGAAGAAGAGAGACTGACTCGCACCCGCAAAGGTCGCAGTTTGTGCAAGATGATCTACGGTAAGTACCCCCATCTTCACGTTGGATTGCATTTTGAATGATTCGTTCGAGTCTTTCCACATCTCGTAAAACTGACCAGCAAAGCGCGAAATAATCTCGGCGGGGGAGGTAATCCCACTCTCGCGGACTATTTGGTTGAGTTGCATATAAACGATAAAGGAGAGTGCGGCACCTGCCACCTCATGTCCCGAACAATCGGCTAAAATGAAAATAGACTTGTCTGGGAGATCTGCAAACCAGAGGAGATCCCCCCCTACGATATTGCTGGGTCGATATATGATACAGTGGTCGGGGAAACGTAGCGACATATTGTTTTGGTGGGGACGCAGCGAGAGTTGTATCGTATTGGCATACTCGATACTGTTCATAATCAGACTGTTTTTGTAGAGTACAGACTGACGCGAGCGCTCCTGTTCGGAATTCTTATACTGGATCTCCGTACGTAGGTTTTCGGTATGAGCAAAATTGAGGATGAGATCCGAATTCTTTTTTATGTTGTTGCGTCGCTGGATTTGTAGGTCACGCTCCTGTTCGCGCAAACGACGATAGCTACGAAAAGAGATAAATAAGAAGATGATACCAAAGAGAAAAGCGGCAAGTAAAAAGGCAATGGTATAGGCGCGTTGATTTTGAAATAGGAGTGTTCGCAAGGAGACTTTTTCCTGCTCGCGGAGATCGCGGTCGTGTTTTGCTTTCTTATCGTTGAGCATGAAGGTAGTGAGTGTGATCTCGAGGTTTAAACTATCGGAGAGCGTTTGCGCTGTTTTTAGGTAGGAGTAAGCCTCCTTGTCTTTGCCTTCTAGTTGCAAAATCGTAGCGAGCCAGAGCGAGAAACGAGCTTCTAACCAAGCATTTTTAGCTTCGGTGGCTAGTTCTATCGCTTCGAACAGGGCTTCTTTGGTAGAAGAGTAGTCGCCAAGTTGCGAATAGATCTGCGCCTTTGCGATGTCGCACTGGCGCGTCTCTCCTCTGACGTGTATTGGAGGCACGTATATGAGCGCCGAATCTAGATGTAAGTTGGCTAAGGTAAATAACCCGTGTTGCTGTAGGGCACCCGCCAAGTGTGCGTGCAGCTCAGAGTAGCGACTCTCTTCGTTTAAAGCCCGGGCAGATTGCAAAGCAGACAGAAAATAGTCGATCGAAGAGCCAAGCTTCCCTTGCATTTGGTAGTACAGCCCTTTGGCATCGGCAAGGAGCAGATTGCGTAATTCGGGGTTCTTTACCGCCCCGAGTTTTTGGGCAGTTTCGAGATACTCAAAAGCTTGTGTATCGTGTTTCAGTAAGATCTCGGTGCGCGCAAGGTCGTAGAGGAGCATAAACATCTCGTCGGTGGCTTCCTTTTTCTCGCAGAGTGCATAGGCTTTTTCGTAAAAAGAGACGGCATACTCGTAGCTCTCGATACCGACTAAGAGGTTGGCAAGATTCCTGTAGATATCGACAAGACGCATAGTATCGGTATCCTCGAGCGAGAGATTACGGTAAGCTTGCAACCAATCGGAGCATGTATCGTTGAGGGAGCTTCCAGAGAGATTGAGTCTTTGATAGAAGCCCGTAACAGAATCGGAGGCTACAACATTGCGGCGATCGGGGGCAGGATGCATTGCATGAGTGTGCAGGATACTACCTAGTGCGATACCTAAGAGTATCCACCACCCCATATGTTGCACACTACTCCTGAAGCTCATAATACGAAATGTATCCCTATTACGCAGATGTCGTCGGCCTGATCTACACCACCCTTGTGTGTGTAGTGATTATCTGTGAGGAAATACAGATTCTCGTCGGCCGTACCATCGTTCATTTGCCATAACAAATCTTGGAAGCGTTGATTACCGAACTTTCGATACGAATCGTTTAGTTGATCGGTGTATCCATCCGAGGTTAGATAGACCCAAGTAGATTCGGTGAAGACCCTTGTCTGGTTGGTATAAGGACAATTGGTAAGCGTACTCCCCGCACTCATAATACTCCCTCGGTAACGTTCGACCTTAGCTGCAGTAACAAAATATACGGAGCTCGAAGCAGAGGAGAAGACGAGCTCCTGCTTCGCTCGTTCGTAGCGTATTATCGACAGATCCATGCTATAATGCCCGAGATAGGTGGTAGAGTGGTAGCCGAGATTCTCATGTATTTGTTCGTGGAGGGTAGTAAGAATTTGGGCAGGATCGTAGATATGCCATTCTTTTACAATTTTGTTCAGGAGTACGTGTCCAATCAAACTCATTAATGCGCCAGGCACACCGTGACCTGCACAATCGACAAGAGCGAGTAGTTCGTACTCTTGGGCATGTGCGTACCAATAGAAATCGCCCGAGACAGTGTCGCGAGGTAAATAGAGCAGAAATGCCTCACCAAAAGCCTTTTGAATGAGCTCCATCTTGGGGAGTAGGACTTGTTGGATATTTTGCACAAATTGGATATTCCGATTCACCTTATCGGTATTCTCGTGCAGCATATTGAGAATGTAGTGTAAGAAGGCAGAACTTTGCTCGAGATCGGCTCGTTGGTTGTTGAGTACATTCTCGAGTGATAACCATTTCTGATTCAACTGCCGCGCGTACTCAGATTCTTTAATAAGCGCCGTATGCGTCTTTTGTAGTATGTGTAAGTGGGTACGCAAATAGCGTTGGGTTAGAACAAAGGCAAATACAATGAAGGCCAGTGTAAGAAAAAATAAGCGTCGGTTCTGTTCCTGTTTGTGGCGCTCGTTCTCGCGTCGAAGTTTCTTAATAATTTCCTCGTCTTGGTCGGTTTGTGTAATAACATCTAACTCTTTCGCATCGAAACGCAGTACATGCAAGAGTACATCAATATTTGCACGCATATCCCGTACAGAGTCTAATAGGGCGTACGCTTCGTTATATCTTCCAAGGTGTGCAGCGAGTTTTGCACGTTGTAACAAGAAATTTCGATAGATTTCTTGGTTGCGATCGCCTTTCAAACAGCGAAATGTCTCATCGATGTAGCGTTCGGCAAAATGATAATCCCCTAGGAGGGTATAGATTTCTAACAAAGTAAGACGCGAGTCGGCCATATCGAAAGAAGTGGCTTCGTAATCGTCGTATTTACGATGGAAGATCTCTAGTTCGTAACGAGCAAAATCGATCAGACCGTCGCGCGCATAGCGGTGAGCTAAGCCAAGATGCACATTGCTGAGCACGAGCGAATCCTGTGTCTGTTGCCCTAATAGAAAGGCATTGTAATAGGAGCTTAATTCCAATGCGCGGTTGTTCGTACGTTCGCCAAGAGAAGCTAGGTTGCAGTACATTCGGGCGCGAAACGAGCGTAAGGATGTGTCTTGAATCTGGAGAGCGCGGTTGTAGTAGTTGGTTGCGTCGTCGTAGTCGTTTTGTGCGACGTAGATGAGTGCACTATTGTTGAGGATTGCAAATTTGCGACGAGAGGGTATGGGGTAGCTTGGCGTCTCCATCCTGAGCGACTCGCGGTAGGCGGCCAGCGAAGCCATATAGTTCTCTTGATCTTGATAGACCATACCGAGCATGTAATAGACCTCGCGTAGAGAGAGAGTATCGCGTATGGCATGTGCCAGTTGTAGCGCGTTCGTTACAGCGAGGAGAGCCTTATCGTATTCTAGGAAATCGCGCTCCTGGATGGCTTTGAGGAGATAGTATTGGATGTATAGCGATGTATCTTGGTCTTGTTGTGCAACTTGGTGCATAGAATCGAGACCATTACGGCGCTCTTGGTCATCTAACGAATAAAAAACATCTTGTAAAACAGTCAGATTCGTCGGATAACGTTCGTGCGTGGAGGTTTCAGATCCCGTACGTTTCTTAGCTATCGCACCTCCGAAGAGGAACAGAAATAGCATCAACGATAAGCCAAACCACCGCAATGCTCTAGGACGAGTGTGTGCAACAAACCTCGTCAATATTTCTAGTCCTTTTGACACGACAAAGTGCTCCGCTGCCTTATAAAAAAACTTACCCGCCGTAAAAGTAGCGAAAATCTATATCTTCGGAGTGTACGAGCCATTCTGAAGTAACGAGAATTATACGCAGAAACGGACTATTCGTAGCGCAGAGCATCGATGGGATCGAGTCTAGCAGCTCGACTCGCGGGCAGGTATCCAGCAAATACTCCTACAATGATACATAGACAGAGACTCCCTAGAGTCCAACCCCATGGAATCACAAAACTGCCTCCCATAGCAATGGCCAAGAGCTTGCCTACAAGTAGCCCTAATAGGATACCAATGAGTCCACCAAAGACGGTGATGAAAATAGCTTCTAAAAGAAATTGTCCCCTAATGGTTGAACTATAGGCACCTATGGCCTTGCGTGTCCCAATCTCGCGCGTACGCTCTGTAACGGAGGCGAGCATAATATTCATGAGTCCGATGGCAGAGCCAATGAGAGTGATGATCCCAATAAGGATTGCTGCAATGGCAATAGAAGACAAACTGTTGAGTATCATGTTAAGGATCTCGTCGTTTGTTGTAATATTGAACGTATTGCGCTGGATAGGTCGCAGACCGCGTACGGAGCGCATGACCATTTCGGCATTGGATTTTACTTCGTTCAGATCCGCACCTTTTGGTGCAGCAATACTAAGTTGACAGTCGGTTTCGTAGACTGGGAAGCGAGCGAGTCCTGTATGGATGGGTACGTATACTTCTTCATTGCTTGTCCCTCCAAATGTACTCGAGCGCTCTGCCAAGACCCCCACCACCGTAAATGGAGCCGAGCCAATCATAAGACGTTTACCTAGAGCCTGAGGAGCTTTATCAAATAGCTGTGTTGCGAGTTTATACCCTATAATAACGATATCGGTCAGTTGTTCGAAGTCGTGGACAATGAAACCTCGACCGTAGGCGATCGATTTATTATTAACCAGTAAAAAATGCTCATTGATCCCCCAGACAGAAAGAGAGGGACGCGATTCTTTGTCGCGATATTTGAGTCGGGTGGACGTAACCCAAGCGGTGTAGGCAGCCCCTCCATATGGGGCGAACTCTTTGCAAAAACGAGCGGCTTGCCAACGACTGATGTAGGAGTAGTCCTCACCCAGCTGTATACGATTACCACCAATTTGAATATTGCCTGCCCAGCTAGTGATCTCGAACTGAGCACCGTTCTCGTTGGCAATCTCGTTCTCAATGGTATTGCTTGCATTGCTGAGTACCGTAACCATCCCCATGAGTGCTAGTAACCCCAGTGCTATGATAAACATGGTGATAAAGGCACGAATCCGATTCACCCAGATGGCAGCAAGCGCCAAACGGATGTTCTCGTATGTGCGAGCTAGAAATTTTCGTAAACTACTCATAATTGCTAACTACCTAATCGTTAAAGCTCTTCTTTTATTGCGGTTTCCTGTAATGGGGAGGTTGTTTCGTCTTTTATCTCGGCGTCTCTCGTATCTTCAAAGAGATCGCTTGCCATCTCGCGTAGTGTTTTCAGGTTCTCTTCCAGACGTATTCTATAGAGGCGTAGCCTATCAATGAGCATACGTACGGCTTCTAACTTACGGTTGTGGGCATCGAGATTCATAAATTCTTGTAGGGAGTTGAGGTTCTCTTCTGCTTGTTCTATTTGTTGTGCTAGGTAGGCAGTGGTTTTGCTCAGCGAGTCGTAGGCATAGTGGTGTGTGTATGATTCTCGTACGCGTTGCATAGTTCCTACTTGCTGGAATACCCAAGGAGCGAGGCGATTAACGATACTGTCCCTCTCTAGGAGAGCTTGTTGCAATTCGAGGGCTTCTAGTTTGACTTCGAAACGTTCTATGGCCTTGTTGGCACTATCACTGCAGAGTTTGCAACTAGTGGCACGAGACATACGGAGCAAGAGTTGGGGAGCATTACGTTGAGCAAGAGTAGCTGTTAGGCGATTTAGCGAATCGATTTGAGGAATGAAGGCTTGATGGTAGAGAGTCCGTTCGAGACGTGTGAGTTGTTCGCGAATGAGTTGTCCCTCTGGCAGGTTTTTCATCATATCGGGCTTAAAGTGATCGCTAAATCGAAGTTTTCGTATGGTGTTTTCCAGTTTCTGTGTTTCGTTATCAGTATCGTTTGTTTGTTCTAGAGCAAAGAGTGTTTTTACGAGCTCATGTACAGAACGGAGGTTGTAGTCGTCAGAGAGGTATTGATCAGCAAAGCCAATAATACGTTGGAATTCTGGTGCAAAGACCGAGGCAAAGGCATTATTGCCCTTGTACTTGAATTGCATCTCAGCAAAGCTCTTTACAAGGCCTCTATAGTGCTGCATCAAAGTGAAAAGACTCCCTGCAATGGCATCCGTATTGCCCGATCGGTAGTTGAGTTTGTAGACATCAAGATGGTTCTTGAAGGTCGCAAATACGGTTAGGAAGTCGGCGAAATCGCGCTCTTGTCGGTAGGTCTCGGGAGTTATTATGCTTTGTCTAAAATCGTTCTCGACCTTTAGCTTACGACGCTCGATGTTCGCAAAAGTTACTTCATCGCCTGTCAAAGGTTGTACCTTGTACTGCGATTTGTAGTTAACGACCACCACCAGCGGATAGTCTCGAGCGGGGAGTACTTGCCGGATGGTGGAGCGGGTTTGTATGCCGAGTCCTACGGTATCGAGGAATTGTCGTAAGGGTGCAGTCTCCATTTCATGATGGGAGCTGTTCGCAGTCTTAAGTTCGTAGATTTTGATGGAGTGTATACGTCGATCAAAATTGCGTTGTTCGTAGAGGCGGATCGTGGAACTAAACCGATACTCACGCTTGCGAGTGTTGGCATCGAGAAGATTGCCAAATTCGCCCACGAGCGACATTACTGCACTGATAGGAGAGGTGATTTTCGCAATATTCTTTAGCTGCGAGGCAACCATTTGGAGAATCATATCGCCGTTATTTCCCGTTATCGCGTGGACGCGAATTTCAGCATCTATGTTGTCAGAAGCCGAGGCTAGGGGGAGATTGTCGAGTACGCGTACGTGGTCAATATTGTCCGAGGCGAGAGTCTGATAACCAGATTTTGGATCATTATTCACTTGGAAATGATATAGGGGGTAGGTCACTTCGGCATCGCCAAAAAAGCGAACATTTCGTAGGCTTGCTGTAATAAAAAGATATTCGATCCACTCCTTTGCACCGCGTTTTTTCTTTTTTCGTTTTTTACCCTTGATAGTTTCATAAAAATCGAGCTCATTGATAACATCGCTAAACTTGTCTGGATTGAAGAGAAATATATCTGTAGATAGATATTGCCACTCGCTCGTAAAAGGGAATGTTACGGTATCGGAGTAGAGTAGATAGGGCTCAATGTTGGTTTGAGCACTCGAGTGAAACGAGGAGAAGGCAAGCAAGAAGCCGATAACTAAGGCGAGAAGTTTTTTTTTCATGAAAGCTATTGTTGGGTACTAGGCTTTGTGTATGCGAGCTCCTGTCGCGTTGTTAGTATCGCATCCCAAGAAGGGAGTCGCGATATCTGTACGCACGTTGATGCATCGCGTACGTATCCGTATAATCGGAGTTGTGGGTCGTCGTATATATCCTCGCCTCGATAGAGGGAGTAGGAGAGTGTATCGCTTTCGTTACGTCGAACGAATTGTAATACAAGAAAAGGTGTGCGAACCTTCAGTCGTTCCTTTGTAGAGAGGGTAATAGTATCTTCGACACTACGGAGTTCCAGCTGCGTAAAACCATAGAGGAAGGCACTCATCCGTACGGTGTCGTAGTCGATGGCTTGGGATTGTTGTAGTGTGTAGAGAGAGGCATGTAAAGAATCGTGAATTTGTATGCAGAACGATTGTTCAGGATTTCGTATCCAATGAAGCCAAATGGTCTGTAGATCGCTAGGACGACGAAATTTTCCACCTCTTTCTAACCAAGCATTAGCTGATAGTGATAGATCGGTGACGATACTACGAGCAAAGCCTACCGTACGAACTAGGTAGTAGTCTTCGTGAAATTTGAGTACGAGTTCGCCCTCAGCATTGCGTCCCATCACGAGACTCTCGGGCTCGCCGTGTCGATAGTATTCAATGCATAGTCCAGAGTCGCGCAGACTACATACTAGGGATTCTGGGACATGTCCTTCGATTGGGAAACGGAGTTCGATGCGCTGTAGGTAGTCAAAGAGCGTTTGAAGATTTGTAGAACTTACAATTTCGTTGCTTTGTTTTTCGTACCATATTCCTTCGTGTTGTACGAGCGAGAGTCGCTCTGTGCCACGTTGTAAACATAAAGAATCTAGATCCTTCGAGACACTGAACAACTTCGTACCTTCTGCACGAGCTTGCCACGACTGTTTGCGGTAGAACCAAACTCCGAGAGCTAGGAACAGGACGAGAAGGAGAATTCCGTAAGAAAAAAGGTGTCGCTGCATAACTCTTGTAGCCTATTCGCGTAGGTCGGTGATTCGTACACCCTTTAATTTTTGTACATCGAGCGCAAAACGAGCACGTACTTTAGCGTTAGCTTCGAATTGATCGACAGACACTTTGTAGCGAACTCCGTCGCGTCCGAAGTACGAAAGTTTTGCGGGGTATAATGTTCGCTTGTGGAGAGTTAGGTGTATTTGCGTATAGGGTTGATTGATATCGAGGGGGTAGAGCGAGAGGTCGTAATAGGTTGAATTCTTTTCGGTTCGTTCGCCTCGGAACTCGATTCGCAATGTACTAATGTCGTATTTTAGGAGCTGAAGTGGGTTATCAAGTGGCGAGGCGGATGTTGAGTCTACCTGGGTAATGACGACATCTTTTTTAGCCGGTGTGTATTGCCATCGCGTTTGTGTATCGGAGTATATTTCGATTCCCATAACGCTAAGAAAGAATTGATTGCCTCGGCTCTCCAGAGTAGCTTTATATTCAGCTGGTGTTTTGGAGGTGGGGAAGAGGACTTCGAAGCTAAATGCAGCACGCAAGGAGTTAATACCTCCCATCTTAGAACAGAAGCGTGAGAGGAGTTGTTTGCCTCGAGTACTATCCTTAGGTGTGTATTGCGCCTCTAGTATTTGACTTGAGAGTGTGCAAAAAAGTAGTAAAATCAGATACGAAGTGTAGTGCAAAGTCCTATTCATAGATACTCGTTCGTTACTCCTAGTTGATAACAAAGTTAGATCAAGACCTCCCGTTCTTTTGTACCTCGCTTTGCTCCGACAATTCCCGCCTTTTCGAGTTGATCTACAATGCGTGCTGCACGGGGGAAACCGATTTCGAATTTTCGTTGCAGAGTAGAGATGGAGCATGTCCCCTCGGATATTACAAATTCTTTTACCTCTTCAAAGAGAGGGTCTAGATCGCCACCCGAGAAATTTTCGTCCGAGGTGCTACCCTCGCCACTCGCTGGGGGTTCTGGGAGAAACCATGCCGAGGGGTAGCTTTGTTGAGAGCTGATATATTCTGTGATGCGAGCGACTTCTTTTGTATCTAGAAATGCACATTGTACGCGCTCGACGGTCAGACTATCTACGCGTACTAACATATCGCCATTACCTATTAATTTTTCTGCACCCTGCATTTCTAGAATGGTGCGGGAGTCAATTCCCGACACAACGCGAAAAGCAATGCGTGCGGGGATATTGGCTTTTATTTTACCCACGAGAACGTCGGTTGTGGGTCGCTGTGTCGCCATAATGAGATGTATCCCCGCTGCACGTCCCACTTGAGCTAAACGCATGAGTGGGGGAACGACGTCGTTGCTCGATGTCATCATTAGATCGGCAAATTCGTCGATAATGATAACAATACGAGGCATATAACTGTGACCTTTTTCGGGATTTAGGCGTCTAGCCACAAACTTTTCGTTGTATTCGGAAATTTTGCGAACCTGTGCATCGCGTAAGAGAGTAAGACGACCTTCCATCTCCTGTACTAGCGAATTGAGCGTAAAGATTACCTTCTCTGAATCGGTGATGATCGCTTCTTCTTCCTCGGGGAGTTTGGCTAAAAAGTATTTCTCCAGTTTAGCGTAGGGCGAGAACTCTACTTTCTTTGGATCTACCATCACGAGTTTTACTTGTGCGGGATGACATTTGTAAAGGATGGAGGCAATAATTACGTTGAGTCCGACGGATTTCCCTTGCCCCGTAGCTCCTGCAACTAGCAGGTGTGGCATCTTTTCTAGGTCCACTACATAGGGTTCGCCCGAGACAGTTTTCCCGAGAGCTAGGGGGAGTGCGCCTGAGTGCTCTTGGAATTTCTTCGAACGTAACATAGAAAGCATAGATACGATAGAGCTCTTCTTGTTTGGGACTTCGATCCCGATTGCTCCAGGACGCATAAAAATTCGAACCCCGAGCACCTGAAGTCGCAGTGCGAGATCTTTTTCTAAACCTTCGATTTTCGTAACTTTAACTCCTTGACCAGGAATAATTTCGTAAAGTGTAACAGTGGGACCGACTGTTGCGCGGATGCTCTTTATGTGAATATCGAATTCGAGGAGAGCTTTAACAATAATCTCATTGTTTGCTTCTAGTTCCTCTTTGCTTACCTCCTGTTGTTCGTCCTCATATTCTTCTAACAAAGAGAGTGGTGGCATCTGGTAGTGTGAGAGGTCGAGTGTTGGGTCGTAGGGCTCATCTACTGTAAAGTGCTTTATTGCATTTTCTTCAGTCTCGGTTCGGACAACTTCTAGTGTTGTAGGAGTTTCTGCTGTTTGTTCAGGACGGATAATTTGGAGGGCAGGAGAGTCTTGCTGAGGTGTTGTAGGATTGGATGGTAAGAGAGGATTCTGCACTGCAGGAGGAATGTTTTCCTGTAGAGAGGTTTCTTCTGTATCAGGCGTAAGAGGAGTTTCTGGTTTTGTTGTTTCAGTTTCTTGCGTGGCGACCTCTCCCTCTTGTGTTGCATCGTTTGCTTTGGCTTGTTGTTCTTTTTCTTCCGCATCGAATTGGAGGTCGTTTTCTTTTTGCGCGGTCTGCAGGCCTACTTTTTGCATACGAGCAAGTACACCTCGTCCAGAGAGTTGTAGGAGATTAAAGAAGGTATGTGCAAGTAGGGGACGTAACCAGACAAGGAATGCTACGGTAGCTAAAAATAAGACGAAGCCTGCCCCAATATAGCTCATGAAGCCAATTAACCACCCTGACACGAAATAGCCAAATTTACCACCAAGTCCGTAACCTAGAATACCCCACGTACCACGGAATATAAAGCCAAGCCAAAGAGAGGAGAGTACGCAACCAAAAAAGAGTAAGAATTGTCGTTTCCACCAGTGTTTGAATTGTACACGGAGGATGCGCAAACCATACATAAATAGTAAGAGAGGTAGTAAGAATGCGCCGAGTCCGAATCCATGTGTAACAAGAGCGGAGGCGATGCGAGCTCCTGCAGGTCCGAGAATATTGGCTGTCTCAAAATCGCTGGGCGAGAAAATATTCTCCCACGACAAACTTTGGTCAGTCGCCCACGAAAAGAGGTGCGAAAACATAGCGAGCAAGACGAAAAGACTACACAACAAGACGAACAAACCGATGAGTAAAAGGGCTCGTTCGTCTATCTTACTTTCCTCTGCTTGCACTGTTGTTTTACTTACGTTATTCTTATTCTCCTTCGACATATTCTCTTGCTTCAATCCTTATTATAAATGTCGCAAATTTTGTGTTCGTCTTTTGAGAGTTCAAAAAAAAGGAAACACAAAAATTTCACGAGAAGTGCCTACTCCTCTTCCAGTATCTTTTTCACCCAACCACCAATGTTCCGCTTCTCGGGGTCAAAATTTACGCCAATTCCGATAACTCGTTTCCCGCATTTCTGGTAGGGTGTGGCGTAACCTTTCGTC
>CBDEMG010000080.1:0-53296 GCA_965240855.1 uncultured Bacteroidia bacterium
GGTGAGCTTCGACGAGAAGACTCGGAATATCGGCGAGTGGAAGGAAGAGGTGGAGTAGGTTAGCCTTAACATGTGCTCAAAAAAAATCTCATGATTCCGTATCCTGAGGATTTTTTTTAATCGAGTCTCGCAACAATTGCAATACAGCACCCGCAGCTATACAACCAAAGATATTCGGAATGTAGGAGATAACACCTGCTCGGGTCTTCTTATTGCGTTCGTCTTCTACAGCTTCAAACGACGCATTATCACAAATCTCTGTAGAGTAGACTGCTAAAAAATCTTTCGTTTCTAACCCCTCTATTTTCAATTGGCGCAACCGACGACGTATAGTACGAGCTAGATGGCAATAACTACTCTTCCAGAAGGATCCTACTCGCACTGTAGTAGGGTCATACTTCGCACCAGCTCCCATAGAACTTACAAGAGGTGTACCCACTTCTAGTGCCTTTTTAATGAGATATACCTTAGGAGAAATCGTATCGATCGCATCTATAATGGCATCATAAGGTTGTGCTAACAAGGTATCCAAAAATTCTCCTTCAAGATATTGCGATATAGCATGTACTCGAAGTCTGGGATTGATATCAAGTACACGCTGGCGTGCAACCTCTACTTTCAATTCGCCAACATTGGATTGTAAAGCCAAGATCTGTCGATTTATGTTTGTGAGTTGTATTCTATCGGCATCCACAAGTGTTAATTCTCCAATACTTGCCCTTGCAAGCATTTCTACAGCAGCTCCACCAACACCTCCTAATCCCGCAACGAGAACATGAGATTGCGAAAACCGATCAAGTACTTCTCTCCCTACCAAGAGTTCCGTACGAACTTGCCACTCGTTGTCAAACATTTACATAATTCAGCTATTTCTTCAAAATGAATCCTTATTGGGCTACAGCGTGTACGATACAGGATACTAAAATATTGATCATTACAAACGATTCTATGTGAGTATTATCCACCTACCCGACTTTGTTGAACCTTCGTGTCTGATAATTCCTTCCTTAACCATCATCCTAAGATAGTAACGAATACTATCCTCCGTCCTATTCAATCGTTTTGTTAAATCTTTCCGGGTGATTTGAGGATTATTTTTTATTTCTCTTAAAATATTTTATCCTCAATATTTCTTGGGCTTTTTCACAATTCATTTCTCCTCCAAAGCCTTCTTCAAAGTACTTTTGAGAAACATTTTCAACAACTCGAAAAGCAGTAACAAAAGAGAAATCAAAAGACGCTTGCCCGTTACCATTTTCTTCCAACTCCATCTGAACTCGGTAAACACCTCGACTAAAACGGTTCACATAGCCCAAGACTTTCATTGCTTCGGCAATAAAGGGATTATGATAATCGCTTACATTGGAAAAATTTTCGGGTCTAACCTTACCATACAATCCGCCAGGATCTTGAATCTCGATACGGTCATCGTACTCATAAAACAGAATAGAAGCATTCCCATCATACTCCCTGTACATGATAGTATTCATCAACAACTCTCGGGCAGCCCAACAAGATAATTAGATTCCTTGTTATAAAAGCGAATTATGCAAAAAAATAGTCACGTAAGGCTAAAAAATCTATTCGTATTCGCGCACACCTCTTTCGCTAATGTTACTACACTTACCCCCCTTGCAACAGCAACCTGAGCACACACTGAGTCAATACTATCGGGCTGGTCGTCTGTTTCTAACAAAAGACGTTCGATAGGTACAAGGTGCGCATTTTGTACAACCTCACCACGTTTATCGATACCCAGCGAAATATACCACCCCTCAGCTATGCATTGGGAGAGGATCTCTGAACTAGCTCTAAAACCATGTATAGCCACAGGAAACGGATATTTCAACCGTCGAAATAAAGCAATTAGCTCGCTCCAGCAACGTACGCAATGTAGCACGACGGGTTTTGCAAAGCGTGCTGCGATAGACAATTGTAACGTAAGCAAATCGATCTGCAAAGGAAGTGACGCTCCTCTTAAACGATCGAGCCCTACCTCGCCTAACGCTAAACAATTAGGCTGCCTCAAATAGGGTTCTAATCTTTCTTCAACCCACTCTCTTGCTTCTCGCCTCTCCGTATCCCAAGGATGTAAGCCAATAGTAAAAAGGCTCTCTACATCTAACTGTTCTAATTGAAACAATGAGTAGCTAACGACCGCTTTCGATGAACTTGTCGATGTTCTTTTGTGAGTGTGAAAATCGGGTATTTCCACCGCGCCCCCTCCTAACGCTCAAGGTACGTATAGCCATATAACCCCGAACGATAATTAGATAAGAACTCTTTTCCTTCCGTCGGGGTAATCAATCCTTGCTTAATAGACGAGGATACCCACGATTCTACAGAACGCACCAACTTTTTAGCACTATACTGCACATAATCTAGCACCTCGGCCACCGACTCGCCATCGATAACTTGATCGATATGATACCCCTTATTCGATACCGAGATATGCACTGCATTCGTATCACCAAACAGATTGTGCAGATCGCCTAAAATTTCTTGGTAAGCCCCTACTAAAAAAACAGCAATATAGTACGGTTCGCCCTCCTTGAGAGAATGAACTGGGAGGTAATAAGCACGGTTGGAGGTAGATATAAAATTCTCAATCTTCCCATCCGAATCGCAAGTAATATCCTGCAACGTTGCATTTCGTTCTGGCTTTTCGTTCAGACGATGGATTGGCATTATCGGAAAAATCTGATCGATAGCCCACGAATCGGGGAGAGACTGAAATAGTGAGAAATTGCAGAAATACTTGTCTGCAAGCATTTTGGGCAAGTCATTTAACTCCTCAGGAATATGCTTCAATGTTTTGCCTATTGTTAAAACCTTGCGGGCAATTGCCCAAAACAAACACTCGACCTGCGCACGGGTTTGTAAGTCGATATGACCACGTGGGAACGAATCGAGCACTTCTTCACGAATTTGCTGCGTATCGTGCCAACTCTCCAGGAAGCTCGATACATTGATATCCTTATATATTGCGTACATCTCTCGCACCAATTCATGCGCTTGATGGTTAGGCTCTTCTTCTTGTACGTTCCAATCGGGAGGTGTGGCGCTTTCCATCACCTCAAATACAAGTACGGAGTGGTGTGCCGTAATTGCTCGTCCAGATTCTGTTATAATATTGGGATGCTGCAAATTGTTCTTGTCTGCAGCATCTACCATGGTACTGATTGCATCGTTCACATACTCCTGAATACTATAATTCATCGAGCTCGCACTATTCGGAGAGCGTGTCCCATCATAGTCCACCCCTAACCCTCCGCCTATATCCACAAAATCTACGTTGCAGCCTAGTTTAGAGAGTTGCACAAAAAATTGCGCAGCTTCCTGTATGGCCAACTTTATACGTCGGATCTTCGTCACCTGACTCCCAATGTGAAAATGCAGGAATTTCAAGCAGTCTTGCATCCCATGCTCTTGTAGAAAGTGTACCGACTCCAACAATTGCATAGATGTGAGACCGAACTTACTGATATCTCCTCCACTATCTTCCCACTTCCCACTCCCCGAGCTTGCTAGCTTAATCCGAAAGCCAATATTAGGACGTACCTTCACTCGTTCGGCGATCTCTGCTATTAATCGCAAATCGTTAGGCTTCTCCACTACAATGTAGATCCGCCGTCCCATCTTTTGTGCAAGGAGAGCGAGCTCGACATAAGCCTCGTCCTTATAACCATTGCAAACGATTAGTGAATCGCTATCCGTATTAAGTGCAATCACAGCATGCAACTCGGGTTTACTGCCTGCCTCCAGACCAATATTAAACTTCTTACCGTGTGCAACAATCTCTTCCACTACAGGGCGCATTTGATTTACCTTGATCGGATAGATTACAAAATTTTGCCCCTTAAAGCCATATTCCTCTGCAGCAATTTTGAAGCAATTGTTCATCGCCTCGATTCTACTATTGAGGATATCAGTAAATCGCAAAAGTACTGGAGCGCTCACATCGCGTATCGTTAACTCATCTACCAACTCTTTGAGATCCACACCAATACAATCGGGGTGAGGACGCACCTCTACATTCCCCTTACTGTTGATAGAAAAATAATCGCCTCCCCAGCCTTTGATGTTATACAATTCTTCCGAATCGTCTAGCTGCCATTTACGCATCGCTACCATTCTTCGCAACTCGAATTTGTGGATTATTAACTTCTACGGTTTACACTCTCGCTCGCAAAAGTAAATAATACCTACAATGTACACTCTCTCAAACATCAAGAAGTAAGAGTATACAAGACCTTCTGTGATACAATTTATTGTTACGATGGGAGGTAGAACTCTTCTGTAGGGACATACCGTTTCCGAAGAAAGAGCAACGCAGCGCAAAGCGACAACACCAATAGTAAGAGATCAACCCCCAAGAGAGCCTCCCAGCCCCAATGGAAGTAAGCAAATCCCGTTGCATAACCCACGACACTCGAGCCCGTGTAGTATGTGAGCCAGTAAAGGCACGTTGCACTACTTTTACCAATTCCCGCCTTAGTCGATACCATACGACTTGCCACTGTATGCACTCCAAAACTCGAAAATGTAATGAGAGCCAAACCTACCAAAAGGAAAACTATATGATGCACGAAGAGCGTCAGTATCCCCACAATATAGAGCAACAAACTCGAAATAAGAAGATATTGGGAGGGATACCGATCGGAGAGTCGACCAAAGAGCAGAGAGCCTCCGATCCCCAACGTGTACATCAAGAAGATTAGAGCCACTACATAGTGCGGAAAGGAATAGGGGGGCGCTTCTAGCAAAAAGGGCATGTAGTTGTATAGACTCACAAACACTCCTAACAAAGTGAATCCCACAAAATAAAGCGCTAAAAAATAGGGGGTAGTAAGAAAAATCCGCATCCGCTTAAAACGTATACGTGGCGCAACATTGGAAGGGGTAAAATTATGAGAACGTGGGAAAACTTTATAAAAAAGCAAACTCAACACAATACAAGCAATACCTATCGAAAGAGCCATTACTTGCCAGCCGTACCACCCAGTAAGCAATGTTGCAAGGACTCGTCCTGACATACCTCCTATCGTATTTCCACTTATGTAAAGCGAGATCGCTAAACCAATGTCCCTAGCCCCGATCTCCTCCGCAAGATAGGCTAACGTTACTGCAGATGTCCCTGAGAGCGAAAGACCTCGGAGGAGATTTAAGACAAGGAGCACATTGAAGTTTGTTGCAAGTGGTGTGATTGTTGTTAGGATTGCCGCAACGAACATAGATAGGGTCATGAGCCTTTTACGAGCTAGAGTATCAGCATAAAATACGTAGAAAAAGAGACCTATCGCTATCCCTACAGTACCAGCCGATACCGAAAGACTCGCTGCTGTATGTGCAATCGAGTAAAACTCGCGCAAAGTGCTGAGGATGGGTTGGAAAATGTAGAGCTGTGCAAACATTGTGAGCCCTAGCAAAAGTACACCTAAGCGAATCCTACGAAAACGCAGCGACCCTGGTGTAGCATAGCGCTTCGTATGTTCTACCACTGCCATTGTTCTTAATCGTTCTGAGAAAGTACCTCTTCAAGATTTTCCTTCCGAAATAAAGCACCCTCTACATAGCATCTCATCCTTGATAAAAAACTCTCTAAGAGAACTCTATATAACGAATTAATCTGACTCTCACAGGTTGCATACCAGTCTGTTTTCTACCAGCGAAGACTGTACATACAATCCCCTATCGTAGTAAAACACACCTGAGTCTAAAATTTCTTACGTCTACTATTTCCCATACCACGCGTCATATACCAATAGCGTGAAGCCGTAGAACTCTTGGATGCCTCGAGCATTATATAATGCAGCAAAACGTCCAAACAGAAAGCCTTAACACGAGCCTTCATTTTTAGCATTGCTTCAAGATCGTAGGGATGCGTTCCAAAGCCAGCTAAAAGTAGTGCGAGTGGCATAAACAAGATAAGAAGAATAAGTACCCAACCCTTATAACCACAAGCCCGTACTATACACATATGCCACCAAAAAAACGCTACAAGATTCAGAAGAGGGAGGATTATTAGGAAGATATAACGTTTCTTGATCCGAACAATATCTAGTAGCAACACCCAATTAACGATGGGGATAAGAGCCAACCACCCCTTTTTGCCCGAACGTACAAAACAGCCATAGAGTCCCACTGCATAGAGCAAATAGGTCATCACTACAATCACAACATCTATCTCACTAATCCCAGGCATCTTACTCACTTTTTACGATTCTTCTCGTTGCACATCCTTCTCTTTTGTCGAATTCTCAGGCGGATACTCTATACGAGAATGATAAAAATTCTTCAGCTTCTCTACAAAAACTTTCTTTACCCTCGCAAGATCCCTAAAGGTCAAGTCAGAGTCGTCAAATTGCATCGCAACCCGCTGATGATCAACAATATTGTTAACCAAAGTTCGTAAAGTCTCTTCGGTTATCACTTTTAGGGTACGAGAGGCGGCTTCTATACTATCGGCCATCATCAATATAGCCATCTCTTTACTGAAGGGTCTTGGTCCAGGATATGTAAACATCGTCTCTGCCTCATTGGGGAGAGCATCAGGATGTTTAGAGCAATATGTACGATAAAAATACTCCGTACGAGTTGTACCATGGTGCGTAACTATGAAATTAACTATTTGTTCTGGCAAACGATATTCATGAGCCAAACGCACACCATCAGTTACATGGCTGATTATTATTTTAGCACTCTCCTCCTCGGTTAGCTTAGCATGTGGGGTCATCCCTTCCGACTGATTTTCGATAAAATATACAGGATGTTCCTTCTTTCCTATATCATGATACAAAGCTCCAGCACGTATCAAAAGCGTATTCGCATCTATAGAAGCAGCAGCGGCTTCTGCTAAATTCGCAACCTGAATACTGTGCTGAAAAGTGCCCGGAGCATCACTCGAGAGTGCTCGCAGCAGTGGTTGGTTCGTATCGCAGAGCTCTAGCAGGGTCACATTACTCACAAAGCCAAAAGTTCGCTCCAAGGGGTAAGAAAACTGGTAGCTAGCCAACGTTAACAAAGCATTGCCACCAAAGAGTGCTAATACCTGAAGGTTAGAATAGGAGAATATATCGTCCTGTAAAAAAGCAATTACACTATAGAGAACTACATAGGTGAGCAATACCAGCAATACTTGATGAAACAACTGACCACGACGTACGATATTCCTTACTCCCACTACAGAGACCACCCCTGCCATCCCGTGCAACATAGTGAAGGTGTAACTATCTGGAGCAAAAAACGCTAACGTTATTACGATGAGTACATGCGTGGTCAGCGACAAACGCGCATCGTAGAACGTTCGCATCAAAAAAGGGACGAGTACTAAAGGTACCAAGTAAAGGAAACGCGGCGCAAAGCGTACTACTAGGAAACCCACACCGAGCATTAACGTTGCGAGCAATAAAATAAAAAGTGTCTCACGCTCGGAGAGTAACACCTGTGCATAATGCTCGCGCAAAAAAAGATATAATACACCAAAAACAGCAAATAAAAGAAAGATATACCCTATTTCTGATGCTAATGAATTAAAACCACGCTTTTCACCCTCCTCTATCTGTGCACGTAACGAATCTATTTTTTGGTAGACGTCCTCTGTTATCAAATCATCCCGGTTTACGATACGCTCTCCTCGCTTCACAATCCCCAGATTCCTCGCAACACCCTGCAATGCTTCCTTCCGCATTTGCTCCGATAGGGCTGAATCAAAGAGTAAGTTGGGTAACAACAACTTCGCAAAATCGAACGACTCGACAAAGATCCTCGCGACACTCGAGGGGTACAACTTCCTCATCTCTCGTTGCAAATAAGCAGCCGCTGTACGCGAAGAATAGATATCCGAGAGCGAAGTCTCATACGCTATATGACTACGCAAAACCGAGAATTCTCCTTGTTGCGTAGCTCGTAACACCTCCTTCGTATCTATGACCCCAACACTGTACAAGAAATGTACAATCCTTGTAAGGCTCTGCGCAAGTGTAGTATCGCGCATCAGATACGACAACGAATCGTACTCGGCTGCTAAACTCTCAGACCCCTGCGAGAGTATAAACAGAGAATCACTCTCTGTGGCAAGACGCGTACGTACCTGCCCTAATAGCTCTTCAAGCACAAAACCATTAACTAGCGTATCTTCTACAAAAATCGGTCGTAGCTTCTGTTCTACATTACGACACTCTTTACGGTACTCATTCTCCGATTTCCGAAGTGGATAATCGTAGGGAGCACTTAGCGGGGCATAAATCCAAACTTTTCCTCGCTGATACTCATAGACAAAACGCTTCTCGCGCGGTACAAGTGCATATAAAACACCACAGGAGACAATAAAATACAAAAGTATTCTCGTCCGATGCCAACGCGTTTCCGTACCCTGACGAGAGGTCGTCATCCCACTATATTATTTTGCAGTGAGATCCGACTCCTCTACCTGCTGATCATAAATAATTATTCGGCCACAGTACTCGCAAACTATCAACTTCTTATTCAAACGAATATCCAACTGTCGTTGAGGGGGAATCCGATTCCAACACCCTCCACAAGCTCCACGACTAATTGGCACGACGGCTCGACCATCGCGTACACTCTTACGAATTCGAGTATAACCCGATTTTATATGCTCAGGCAACTGTATAAAGAGTTCATTGACACGAGCTTGCAGGGCTTGCAAATCCTGCTCCATCGATGCTTGCAGGGTTATTAGTTCTTGCTTCTTAGCCTCCAGTTCTACATTTTTGGCGTCTATATTCACTTGCGTTACCTGAAGCTCATTGCTTGTCTGTTCGTTGCGAACCTTCGCATCCTTTATTTTCTTATTCCGAAGCTCTATCTCCAAATTCAGAAACTCTATCTCTTTATTTAAAGACTCATACTCGCGATCGTTGCTCGCTGTTTCCAACTGCTCCTTATATTTCTTAATTTTTGCCTCGCGTTCTTTTATCTCGTGTCGCATATTTGTAACACCCGTAGTGCGCTCATCCATCTCCGCTTGCAATTTCTTAGCCCGCGTATGCAACCCTTCTATATCATCCTCGAGATCTCCCACCTCACGTGGCAAATCGCCTAACATTGCATACCTATTGTCAATCTCCGTATTCGCTGCTTGAAGACGATAGAGAATATCTAAATACTGCTCTGGCGTCATATCGACGCGCTGACTCTGCTCTGACAACTCTGCCATTTACCTACGTTATCGTTATACCTCGGAAATATTCTACTGGATTTCTCTCTCTTTCAGAAACCTTGCACACAAATTTAGGAAAACTTTCATTTACCAACCGTGCTAATAACGACACTGCACAATATTCACTCTCGTAGTGACCTACATCCATCAACAAGAGGCGTCCCTCTGGATATTGAAAATCGTGATATTTTATATCACTCGTAATATATGCATCGACCTCTGCCTCTATAGCGGCATCCAAAAACGACACGCCACTGCCACCACAAACTGCCACACGTCGTATATATTCATTCGCATATGAGCTATGGCGAATATTAGGTTGCGACAAACGACTCGCTACGTAAGGCAAAAACTCCGTGGCTTTCATCGGTTGCAATCGCAAGCTACCTATAATCCCCAATCCACACCTAGAATCACACTCTCTGGGCGCTAACACACTCTCTACTTCTAAATCCAACTGCTCTGCTAACGCATAACTCACTCCACCGTAAGCAACATCGAGATTCGTATGTGCAGCTAAAATCCCGACAGAGGTCCGCAATGCTCGCATCACTATTCGACTTACTCTCGTATCGCCACAAAGCGACTTAATACCACTAAATATTAGTGGGTGGTGCGATAAGATAAGATTCAATCCTAGGTCTAGTGCTTCTGTCAGCACCTCCTCTGTAACATCCAAACAGACCAAAACTCCCTTCAAAGGAGTACTACACTCGCCTACCAAAAGTCCAGAATTATCGTATGATTCTTGTAGACGAAAGGGGGCGAAACGATTTACTTCGGTCACAAGATCACCAAAGGTTATACACATCACCACAAGTTTAAAGCAAACTATAGAGCTCCTCTAACAACTGCAATACATTACGTAAATGCGCTATCCCCTCCAATTTAAAATGCTCTCCGTCGCTTACGGGATATTCAAGCTCACGTTTCGCTTGCGCTATCGAAATACCCTTTTTGTAAAGTAAATGATATATACGCCCAACCATCTCTATATCCGCCTTCGTATACAACCTATGTTTTTGCTGTGTACGCTTAGGCTTCAACTGCTTAAACTCTTTCTCCCAATAACGGAGCGTGGAGGTCGGGATATCAAACTTCTTACAAACCTCACTTATCCGATAATACAATTTTCCATCATCCTCGATATTCATAGCTCCCTACCTCCATTTATTTTATAGATATATTTCCCGCCTCGTCCAATACCAAGGGAGTCTCTGGGAGATCGTGTGCCATCAAACGACGCATCTCGCCTACAACGCTTCGCTTTTCGTCTAACAATGTTCCCCCTGGCGAAATCTGGTGGGTGGCTATTACTCGTCCTCCTACAAACCGACCATCACACAAAATCTTCAATTCTAACAACGGAGCCAATCCCGAGACCCCCGACAAACTGAAACGACCGTACGTACAAAAATTGCCCATACTATAGACTATGAAACGCTCCTTATACATATCTATCGCACGCGTTACATGCGGACCATGTCCCAATACTAAATCCGCACCTGCATCGATCAACACTCTGGCTATTTCATACACATTCCCCCTATTTTCACCCAAGAAAATCTCCTTCTTTTTCGTTACATGTGTATGCGAAGCTCCCTCTGCCCCCATATGACACGAGGCTATTACAATATCACACTGGGACTTCAGCCGTTGTACTGTACTACGCAAGAGTGTGTAATCGTTCAAAGCACACGTCCCACTGTTCGGCGCAAAAGCACAAAAACCTATTTTCACACCGCGTACAGTCAATGTATCTGTGGGATGTGTTAACAAACCAGCATGCCGTATCCCCAACGAATCTAACAATATGCAGGTTTGACGCTGAGCAGGTGATCCAAAATCTCCTACATGATTATTTGCCAGACTTAACAAATCAAAACCAGCTCGTTGCAAAGCTCCAGCATAACGCGTCGGCATCCGAAACAAATAGCAATGCGACAAATCTTTACAACTTTTTGCAGGATTGCCGCCATCCAAAAAAGCTCCCTCTAAATTCCCAAAAGCCACATCCGCACTACAAATATACTCTACTACTGGTGCTAATAAAGCATCGGGGTTATCGGCTGGCGGTAGATAATTTTTCGAGGGAAAATCCGTCCCCAGCATCATATCCCCAACTGCAACGACCGTCAACGTATCTTCTCGCACGACTTGCTGTTGCTTTTCGCTCTCTTGCCCAACTAACGTATCGCCTATCTCTTTCTCTACTTCCACACCATTTTGTTGTTGCTGGTATCCACTACACGAGAGCACCAATCCTCCCACAATTACCCCAAAAAATAAAAAACGAAAATAGGTTGATAACATCGCCAATATCCCAAATTCATGAATTTAAAGGTAATAAGAATTCTTTCTTCGCTCCTCTTATAAAGGAAGCAAACTACCCTATTTAAATTCTAAAATTCAATTGTAGATAAGGAAACCGCCGACAAGCAAGTCTCGAAAAAGGCTCTTCGTCCTCTAGAAACCTACCGACGTACAGTACAATAGTACTTTTTTCTACCTCCTACGACTTCAAACGGCGATATTCCTTCACCAGATGACGCCGACTCTGAAGTACTTGCCAACGGTATACAAAAAATGAAGTAATAAAATAAAAACCTGTCTGCAACCACAGACCTACATACTCTTTCTGTACTTCCCACAAACTTGCCCCCATACTGTTGATTTTCACAAAGCCATTGATCCCAAAAGTAGAAGGGAAAAGATATGAGATATAACGCCAAAATACTGAAATCGAAGAGCCTGGCCACGAGATCCCCGAAATAAAGAGTAAGGGCACGGATGTAAAAACAAAAAGTAACATACACGTCTCTCTATTTTTTATAAACACCGATGCGGTAAGCGAAAAAAAGACACAGGAAAAGAGATAGGGAATTACAAAACCTAGCAATGTTAGCGGATCTGGAAGTTGCAATAAATTAAACATACGAGGCACAGCACATAAAACGTAAACCGATACCAAAAGGTAGATTAGAAAATAACACACTCCCTTACCGATAAGAATACGCAATGTCCCATCGTAGTGACGATTGAGTGGGATCAAATCACGATACTTATTCCCCTCGCGCATCGTACCTGCACTCATACCCACACCCAGCAACATCGTTTGCTGAAGCAAGAGCATCAATACTGCAGGGAGCAAAAATGAGGCAAAACCCGTTGTGGGGTTGAAAAGTGCAACTTCCTCGTACTCTATAGGATATGCTATCAACTCACCTTGTCGCTCTGTTGCTCCTACCACTCGTTGCACCTTTATCTCTTTGTTCATAGCTAACGAGACCAACGTATTCGAGAGTACTATAGACTTGTAATAGAGCAAACTCCCCATATCACAAAAAAGCGTCACACTACTCTGCTCCCCTACTGCGAGGTTATGACTGAAAGTCTCTGGCACAAAAATAATCCCGTACGCCTCATTTAACTTGAGCTTCATACGTGCCTCTTCCATATCCGCACACTGCGCTATGATCTCTACATCGGGTGTAGCATCTACGCGACGTAAATAATCACGACTCAAGGAGCTACAATCTCTATCTACAACGACAACGGGTACCTCATGCAAAACCTCGCGAGAATACACATAGCTATAAACCAATGGATAGAACAAAGGAACAAGAATAAAGAAAATAAAGATCCCTTGGTCGTGAAATACTCCACGCATCTCTTGCCAAAAAACATAGACCGTACTCCGAATCCCGCTTTGGATCTTTTTTATCAACGGTTGCAACATTGCAAATCAAGGAATATATTTAAACTGGTACAACGCAACATGCAGACGGCGCAAAATTAAGAACGGAAGAAGCATAAAAAAGAGAAGTCCTAAATAGTGCGACCAACCATAGAACACCCCGTAGCCATTAAGAGCCTGTGCCACATATAATAAATAGTAGTGACGCAAGGGAAACATCACACTTGCTGCTTGTATTATTTTCGGCATCGCAAGGACAGGGAACGAAAAACCTGCCACTGAGAGCGAAAGGACGCCCCAAAGAGAGGCAAAACTCAACCCTAGACGTAGAGAAGGAAAAACTCCTATCATAAATACTCCCAACGATTGCGAAGCGATGATTAGACAGAAAGTTGCAAGTAGCATCGGGAGGATTCCACTATTGCATGGGAAGTCGAGATAAGCATATAAATAGACGTTATAAAACACACCCATTATCGTAAAGATCACCGTATGAGGGAGCAACTTACCTACTAGTGCAACCGAGATCGAATCGCCACTGAGTTGCAACCATTCTTGCACACACTCGTACTTTATTTCCATTCCGATAGAGGCCACTGTTACCATCAAAATCAGGAGCGATAAGACTCCAGGAAGCAATAAATTGCTTAGATAGATTGAGTAATTCAGCCATGGGTTGTTCACTGCTCGCGATTCGATCACAATCGGCTGTAGGTAAGACATTGCCATTCGCTCCGTTGCTCCACGCGCATAGAGCTGCGAACGCATTGCTGCACCCGAGGCGAGTTCGCTTATCATCTTCATGTCACGAAAAAGAAGAGAGCCCGCAATGAGGTACGAATAGTTCGAATAGAACGCTACTTTCGGCTGACGAAAACCCTGCACATCCTCCGAGAAGCTCTCCGGGATATAGAAATATCCATACGTTTCGCCCCGTTGCATAGCCTCGCGAGCTTCTTTTACCGAAGCATAATTCGCACTCACGCCAGTTTGTGCAAATGCATCAAGGTTGCGAATCAACATACGAGAGATCGCCGTGCGATCCAAGTCTACTACACCAGCAGGTAAGTCATGCGGCAATCCATCGCGCATCAATGTCGTAAAAAACACATTGCAAAATAGCGGTGCTATCACCATACAAAATATGTAAAGAGGTCGTATTGTTAGGATCTTACACTCTCTACGAACGACTTTCCAGACCCGCTGCTCCCGCTCACCAAACAAACGCATCTCTCTCTAATTGCGCTCAATCAATACCGACATACCTGGACGAAGATCCACGATCCGCTCCAAGGGCGAGGCCTTTACTTCAAAGGTTCGTAGATCGAAACTTCCCGTTGCTTTTGTCGCTTTCCAGACTGCATATGAGCCGAGATCTTTTATGTAGTAAACCCTCAAGCGCACAACCCTGTTACCCAAGGCAGGTACGCTAGCATCAAACTCCGCCCCCATCTTCAAATCTTGTAGCAAATCCTCCCGCACATTGAAACTCACCCACTGCTTATCTAATTGCGCCACATTCATTATAGGAGCTCCAGTACCTACTAACTCACCTACTTTAGGAAAAATCTCCGAGACCTCGCCATCCGCTTGTGCTAACAAATAGGTCTCGTTGATATACGACTCCACCTCGGCCACTGCCCCCTTTGCTCGCTCAACCAATGCTTGTGCCGCCAGCTTATCCTCTGCATCCGCTCCATTCATAGCCATACTATACTGTGCATAGGCTGCTCTCTCTGTAGCAACCGCTGCATCTCGTTGCGCTGTTACCTCATCCAGCTTCTGCGTAGGAACCACACCCTGACTATGCAAGTTCTTCAAACGCTGGTACGACTTCTCTGCTATCTCAACGCCAGCCTTCGACTTCTGCCACATCTCGTAAGCCGCTTGTATCTGTTCTGCTCGTGCTCCTTTATTCGCTTTTGCACTCTGCGCTGCTGCTGCTGCCTCCGCTGCTCGAGCTTGCTCCATCTTTGCGAGTACCTCGGGAGCTTCGAGTATTGCCAACGTATCGCCAGCCTTTACAAAACTCCCCTCGCTTACCAGATAACGCTGAATACGCCCAGGCACCTTGCTCGAGACCCTATACTCAGTAACTTCTACCTGACCTTGGATCACATCACTACGCTTCTGTAGCAAAAATAACCCTACGACAATCACTACAATAATCACCCCCAAGAGTGTCAAAAATGCTAATAGTGTATCATTTACACGCCCTACCCACTTCATCTGTCTTCTCTCCGTTTAAAAGACTTTTATGTTTTTCCTATTAAAATTCTACTCCCAGTACTCGACGAAGATTTACATCGGCTAGTTGTACATCGATCTTCGCATCCAAACGTGTAGAACGAGCAGACAACCACGCTGTTTGCGCCTCAAGCACCTGTGCTACAGTTATCACTCCCTCTGCAAATCCTACGTTCGCATAGCGGAGGTTCTCCTCTGCTCGTTCTAGATTACGCTCGGTCATCGCCAAACGCTTGTTCGATTCACGTACATTAGCTACGGCCTGCGAAACCTGCAGCTCCATCTTCTCTCGCACATCCAGAAGTCTTTGTTCTTGCTCGCGATACTCTGCACGTGCGGAGCGAACCTTATAGGTCGTCTCACGCCAATTCCAAATCGGCACAGAGAGCGTTACTCCTATATTCCAATTCCAATTGAATTTCTTTTCAAAACCGTTGTAGAGCGACGGATTGCTAACCAAGAAATTCCCTACAAGTGCAACCTGTGGCATGTAAGCCGAGCGTGCGATCTTTACCTTCTCTTTGTATATCTGCACTCCGAGCTCCAAGCTTCGCAACTCCGAACGATTTTTATACGCCTCCTCTACCGATGTCGAACCTTGATAACTTTTGGGATGAAAGTCCTCTAGACCCTCATCTACTAGTTCTATTTCGGAATCTAAAGGTAAACCACACAACTGACAAAGAAGTTTACGCGAGAGGTTCAACCCATCTTCTACCTTTGCTACGCTCATTTCTGCATCATTCACTTTTACACGAACCGATAACAAATCAGACTTGGTAGCTACCCCTTCCTTCACCATCTTCTCTATATCGCCCTCCAACTTTTGCAAAAGTGCTAAGTAATTTTTTGTCAACTCTTGTTTATTGACCAACGAGACCACTTGCCAATAAGCCTTATCCGTACTCACAATCACATCCCTTCGTGTTGTTTCCTCCTGTTGTATTGCCAGATCCGCTGCAAGCCTCGTCGCTTTATTGTAGGCCATAATCTTGCCTCCCATAAAAATGGGTTGCGTCAAGGTTACTGCTCCAAGGTACGTATTGTGCATATCGAAAGAGAGATTGTCTACCAAAGACGACCCCAACCCATTCAGCCCCGAAGCTAAAGCTTTTGTACCATCCTCGAGCATTTGTTTTAGCAAGGGGGCGAGATCCGGACGAGCTAACATCAAGCCTAACATAGCCTTTTGCAATGTCGAATTCTCTTTTACCCTCTCAGCAGCATTGTGCCCCATATTTTCCAACCGCGACTTTTGCTCATCACTAAGCAACGATACATTTTTACCGTTATAAAAATATGCGCCACGCGCTGAAAGCTTAGGCAAGAAATTCGTAAAGGCTGCCTCATGCTCATTCTTAGCCTTCTCTATCCGGAAATCTCCCATCTGCAAATCGCGGTTCTGAACTAAAGCTAGCGCTCTACAACTATCCAAACTCAGTGGTTGCTGAGCCTGTAATACGCCCACTAAACACAAAAACAAAGCATCTAGAAGCAATATTCGTACAACTGGTTGAGTTTTCATTAACTAGTCAAACTTTATTTATAGCGCAAAAATAACAACTTTTACACTCTCAAATGTGAAATACTTTTGCTTTCAATTTTGATAGTTAAATCACTGCTTTGTATCTTTAGAAGTTCAATAAACGTTACTTCGTAAGATTGTACTCAAAAACAATATTCATGGCAGCTTTTTTTACACAAAAAAAAGACGATAAAATTGAGCGTGTACTACTCTTTTCGATTCAGGATAATAAGATTGTAGTCATTACTCGTTCCCTCCTCGAATTCCTCAAATTCGATATCAGTGCCCCTGCTCCTCAAGACGTCTTACAAATACTGGAGCCCACATCTTGGGAAGGATTGCAAACACACCCCATAGGTTCGATTCCTCATACAGGCTCTCTAACGCTACTGAATGCTCTCAAAGAGCGCATCATATTTACAACCATACACTATGCCTACTCGCGCACACACCATCTCTTTTTGCTCGCTCCCCAGAATCCCACACTGGATCAAAGAACGGATCTCCAAAAACTCTTCGACTTCGTCAATCACGAAACGCGTACCCCCATCAATGCACTACTTGGACTCATCGATCTACTCAGCCAAACGCCTCTCACTGACGAGCAACGGCAATACATCGATGCGATGCATGGACTAGCTGAGTCGCTAATTAATCTCCTCAGCGATGCGATCGATAGCTCTCGTATTAGTGCAGGGAAAATGACATTAAGACAGAACTTCTTCGATCTCTATGCCATTGCCTCCAAAATTATTACGCGTAACAAACTCCTACACCCACACCTACAGCTCAATTTTAGCTACCAAGACGATCTAGCGCACCAAATATACGGCGATGCACATAGGATTGAGCAAGTACTCATCAATATCATCTCTAATGCACTAAAACATACGACAGCTGGCTCTGTCTCGCTAAACATCTCCAAAAGTAATAAACAAGCCAACTACCTTGAAATTAATATCATCGATACAGGTAGTGGGATCACCCCCGAAGTACAAAAAAGACTCTTCAACCCCTACGAGCGTTCGGAGGATAATATGACGATGGGGAGCGGACTTGGGCTCTATATTACCAAACAAATTGTCGAATTACACCAAGGTGATATTACACTCACTAGTCAATTTGGGAAGGGCACTACCGTAACCATCACTCTACCTCTAATCGAAAAAACTACAATCCCCACTACCATCGCAGCACCCGAAAATAAGACTACCTACGCCGTTTACAACGGTAAACGACTCCTCCTAGTCGACGACAATGCTATTAATATCATGGTAGTACAAAAATTCCTTAAACGCTGGGGCTACATCGCAGATACAGCCAACTCGGGACGACAAGCTCTCGAAGCCCTCGAGAAAGGCGACTATGGACTCATCCTCATGGATCTCCGAATGCCCGAAATGGATGGATTTCAGGCTACTCAGCAAATCCGAAGTCGTAAAGACAAAAAAGCCTCTACACCTATCATAGCACTGACGGCTTCTACTGAACAAGGCATTCGCGAAAGAATACAGGAAACGAATATGAACGGTTACCTCTTCAAACCTTTTAATGCTGAGGAGTTGCATCAACTCGTCGCAAAATACCTCGGTTGGTGCGATAATGCACAAAATAATGCTTAGAGATATGTTACACCTCATCCCAGATGCTGAGCTAATGCTTGCTCAAGACGGCTCGATCTATCATTTACGTATGCATCCCGAGCAACTCACCGAGACGATTATCCTCGTAGGAGATCCAGGGCGCGTAGATCTCGTAGCCGAACACCTAACCGAAGTAGAACCTATCGCTAACAACCGCGAGTTTCGTTCTATCCGTGCTAAGAAGGGCGATCTTCCTCTCAATGTCGTCTCTACTGGAATTGGAGCTGGCTGCATCGATATCGTCATTAACGAACTCGACGCTCTCGCTAATATCAATCTCAAACGAAGAACTACAAACCTCCATACTAAAAGCTTACGACTTGTTCGCATCGGGACAGCAGGTGCACTACAACCCGATATCGAAACAGGTACTACTCTCATTACTGCTATTTCCCTAGCATTTGACAACCTCGCACTCTTCTACAATCGCCTACCTACAATCGAAGATCAAGATTGCAAGATTCGTCTTTCCGAACACCTGCATACAGAGCACCTACCTCAACTCTCACTCCCCTATTGCGTCCCATCAGCTAGAGAGCTTACACAAAAATTAGCTTCATTGGGCGAGCTAGGACTAACTTTCTCCATGCCTGGATTCTACGCGCCACAAGGGCGCACCCTACGATTAGAGCCGTACGTTTCCCATTTCACATCTACAATACAAACCTTTACATACAAAGGGCTACGAGCGTTAAATATGGAAATGGAATCTGGCTCTCTCAACGGACTGGCTGCCATGCTCGGACACCAAGCCATAACACTCTGCACAGCAATCAACAATCGCTCACACGGCAACGCCAATACCGCATACCAACAAGCAATGCACAACCTTGTAGAAAATGTACTTAGTGCTCTTTAAAAGTGATATTCTAGAGTACTGACTATAGAAGAGTATCTTAAATAAATCACATCAGCCGGCTCGCTTCCGAACGTAAAGCCACTAGTGCTACAGAAGTAGGGTGCGTGTTGAGCTCTAAAAGCATAGCTAGGATCATTTTCGAAAGTTCGTTAGCAGGACTCGCAGGGTGTACCTTTTCACCACACATGCTCACCATCTTCGAAACATTACCCTTTGCCTGACGCACCTGTTGCCAAACTTCATTACTTACATAGATTTGTTGCGAGAGATTGTGTTCCCACTCCTGTCGTATATCGGCTAATAGCGCCATTTCATACTCCTTAGCCGAGTAATCTCCCATCTCGCAACGAATCAACAAGTTTTCTGGACTTATACGTTCCATAAGGAGTGTTAAACGTTCGTAAGCCTGCAAACGGATCGGGAGTGTTAGTTTACGTGTAGTAAGCGTTTGCTCCACCGCATCGCGACGCAACAAGGCTTTGGCTAAATAACGATACGACAACAACCCCGACAACAAGACGAGAATACTTGGCAAAAGGGCTAGCAATAATATCTGTATCTCCATTTCTTACGATCTCTAGATTTTGCACCAAAAGTATCAATTATACGAGGGTTTATTCTTGTAGGGTGGACTTATCGTACAATGCACACAGAGCTGGTCTTCGTTCTTTTGTCAGACGCAAGGCTTCTTCGTACTGCCATTTAGCAATAGCAGGAAAATTGCCAGAGCGGAGGATTGCTGGTACCTCCCAACCCCTAAAATTATCAGGGCGAGTATAGGCAGGTGGAGCTACGAGTCCCTCTTGAAACGAATCGCTCAGGGCGGAGGTTGCATCGCCAAGAGCTCCTGGGATGAGGCGTACTACGGCATCTACTATTACCGAGGCGGCAAGTTCGCCTCCACTCAAAATATAGTCGCCAATACTTATTTCGCGCGTTACTAAATGATCTCGTACTCGCTGATCTACTCCTTTGTAGTGACCACAAAGAATAAGAAGGCGTTTCTTCAAGCTAAGTTCTGTAGCAAGTTCTTGGTTGAGAAGCTCGCCATCAGGAGCTGTATATATAATCTCGTCATAGACTCCACCAAGCTCCGCAAGATGCTCTACAGCCTCGAATATAGGCTCAGGTTTTAGCACCATTCCAGCATCTGGACCATAGGCATAGTCGTCCACTGTGCGGCGTTTATCGTGTGTATAATCGCGCAACCAGTGCACTGCAATCGCTACTAATTTTTTATTACGTGCACGCCCAACAATCGAATACTCTAACGAGCCCCCTAATAATTCGGGGAGCACCGTTAGAATATCAATCTGCAACATCTATTACTATTTCTTTTCGAACAATTTTGCCCAACCATACTTCTTACGTTTTTTCCATAACCCAGTATGATAAGCATAACTAACAATCAAGGGTACTACGGTTGTAGCTTCGGCATAAACCATCTGCTCGAATGTTGTATCTACTTTCCCCCAAGAGGACGCTTCTTTTAGTGTCGAGGACGAGCAGGCGCCATCTCGCACATCTGCCACAGTTATCTGTACCGCGTACTTGTGCATCGGAACCTCGTGTCCCAGCACTTCGGCACAAACTACTGTATCCTGAGCAAAATTCTTGGGCACACCTCCTCCTACCATAAACAAACCACTTGTTTTGGCTGCAATCTTGATCTGAGTAAGTTCCAAGAAATCGCGTACAGAATCTATCGATACGTGAGCATCCGGATGTGCTACTTGATGTAAAACTAAACCAAAACCCGCGCTGGAGTCGCTAAATGCGGGGCAAAAAATGGGGACATCATGTTCGTAGCAAACCTGGATGAGGCTATCCTTTTTTACAGAGTGCTGTGCAAGATAACGTCCCATTTCCCTTATAAACTCACGAGAACTATAAGGACGAGGCTCTAACCCATCTGCCACCTTCTTTATCGTAGCATCACAATGCTGGAGCTCCTCTTCATCTATAAAAGTATCGTAGATCCTATCTATATACTGTGCACGGAGCGCAGAATCATCCACAAATGGCGTACCGCGATAATGCTTGAAACCAAGCGCTTCGAAGAAATCCATATCCACAATCGAAGCGCCTGTAGATACTATTGCGTCTACCATATTGTTACGAACCATATCTACGTACACTTGCATACAGCCCGCAGCACTCGTACTCCCTGCTAATGTGAGGATATTCGTACACTCGGCATCCCCAAGCATTCGATTGAGAATATCTGCTGCATTTGCCGTATCTCGCGAGGAGAATGACATCCCGCGCATTGCATCTATTATCGGGCGGGCATCTATTTTGGTGATATCGATATGATGAATCTCTTCGCGCAACAACTCTTTTTTACTCATTATCCTATTGATTCTGTATTATGCTATCATTGTGCTATACTCGCATCATTGTCCTTAAATCTTCCTATCGCAGGCTTACTTTCGAGAGCAGATGATGGAATCTGAAACTAAGCATGCGGTAAAGGAGCTTTGCAGCAAGAAATGACGAAGGTTTTGCGTTCTCCGTCGGGCAGAGTTCCACTATATCAAACCCTACTACCTCGCGCGTTTCGAATACTCTACGCAAAAAACGCAATGTAGGATGCCATTCCAAGCCTCCAGGTTCAGGAGTACCCGTATTTGAAAGTACTGCGGGATCGAATCCATCCAAGTCTATAGTAATATAGACACGAGGCGAGATAAGGTCTATAGCTCGCTGTTCCCATCCTGTCTGGCCCACAATCTCATGAGCCCAAAATACACGCTCACGTTGCAGACCTTCTAGCTCAGAAGAATCCATACTACGAATCCCCACCTGTACAATCGACGCGACTTCTCGAGCTCGAGCCATTACACAGGCATGGTTATACTTACTGCCTTCGTACTCTTGTCGCAGATCGGTGTGAGCATCAATCTGTAAAACGGTAAGATCTTCATACTCCGCAGCATGCGCTAAAATAGGACCAATACTCACCGAATGCTCACCTCCAATACTCACCACATATTTCCCATTACTGATCTGCTTTTTAGTTGATTCGTAACTTGCTGCTACCATCTGCTCTACAGTACCATCGCAAGGGAGAGACTCCATGGTTGCAATCCCGATCGTGTAGGGCTCTGTATCCGTCTCAATATCATAGAGCTCCATATTCGCAGAAGCTTCTAGAAGCGCCATTGGACCTTTATCAGCCCCCTTCCCCCATGTACTCGTACCATCAAAAGGGATGGGTTGTATTACGACACGTGCCCCCTCGTAAGCAGTATACTCTTCTGGCAATGCTCCGAAATTCTCCATCTATTCCACAACTTTAACTTAACAAAAGTAGCTCATTTTCTTATCAACACTAGATCAACAGGGGACTCCTTTGCAGTAGCCACATTGAGTAGAATGTTTGTAATTCGTATGGGAATACGATCGAACGTTCAAAAATAAAACACAAAAAAAACAAACCTACAGTACCTCATTTTAGGAATGTACAAAAAAATGTTATAAAAGAGTTTATCTTTGCGAAGAGTAATCATTAAACATTGGAGAAATGCGTGTATGGAGTCTATGGTGTGCAATCCCCATTATGAGTTTGTTGGGTGTAAGTTGTAATCCTCAATTAGAGATAGATCCTCCCGTTATAAAGGATCATGTCGTTATGGCAGATGCACTAACGAGTGAGGAGATAGAAGCTCGACAACTCACTCCCGAGATCCTCTGGAAGATGGGACGTTTGGGCACTATCTCTTTGTCGCCCGATCGGTCACAAGTTCTCTATACCGTTACACACTACAATGTTCGTGAGGGCAAAAGTGGTACACGTATCTATGTACAGGGAGTAGTAGACAAAGAGGCACGGCTGCTCTACGAAGGCGGAAATACACCTACTTGGCATTCGGAGGGTAAATGTGTTTATTTTCTAAAAAATATCGCGGGCGTGCAGCAACTCTTCGAGATCGGTTTAGAAGCAGATGCTCAGGCAAAACAGCTTACAACTTTTAGCGAAGGCATCGAGTCCTATTGGGTTTCTCCAGACAACAAGAGGCTATTGTACTCACGCAAAGTGCAGGTAGAAAAAACAGCAAAAGAGCTGTACCCAGAATATTCTCAAGCGAATGTGAGAATCATTGATAGTCTAATGTATCGTCATTGGGATTATTGGGTAGACGGTCAATACTCTCATCTGTTTTTGACTGAATTAACCGCTGAAACCATTTCAGAGGGGCGCGATTTGCAGGCAAACGCCCCCTACGATGTTCCAATGGCTCCCTACTTTGACGGGGAGGATGTGGTATGGAGTCCGAAAAGTGATGCCATCTATTATGCATGCAAAAAGCAAACTGGAGTAGCCTATGCAACAGGGACAAATTCTGATATATATCGCTACGATCTAAACAATGGAACAACTACGAATCTGACGGAAGGAAACCTAGGGTATGATAAACAGCCAGTCCCCTCCCCCGATGGAACTAAACTCCTTTGGCAGCAAATGCGCACCCCTGGTTATGAAAGCGATCGGATGGTATTGATGCTGTTAGATCTTACAACGGGCGAAAAACAAGCTCTGACAGAAACGTGGGATCAGAATGCCGAGTCGTTTCAGTGGAGTAAAGATGGGAAGACTGTATATATCATTAGTGGGATCAAGGGGACTGTACAGCTGTTCGAACTAGCACTAGAGAATCGACAAATCCGTCAGCTAACCGACGGACAGTGGAATATTACATGGGCTGGTCTGACTGCTAATAACGATTGGCTAGTAGCAACCACTCAACTGAATCGTGGTGCAGAGCTATATACTTACCGCAATAATGCTTGCGAACCCTTTACGCATATCAATCGAGATATCTACAGTGTAATAAAATTTAGCAACGTAGAAGGACGTTGGATACGTACTACCAATGGCGAGCAGATGCTTACTTGGATAGTATTTCCTCCAGATTTTGACTCAACAAAACGTTATCCCACACTATTGTATTGCCAAGGAGGACCACAGAGTACTGTAAGTCAATTCTTTAGCTACCGTTGGAATTTGCAACTTATGGCCTCACAAGGGTATATCGTAGTAGCACCCAACCGTCATGGAGTCCCCTCTTTTGGACAAGCTTGGAATGCACAAATCTCGGGGGATTACAGCGGACAAAATATTCGCGATTATCTCTCTGCAATAGACGATGTCGCAAAAGAACCTTGGTGCGATAAGGAACACTTAGGAGCCGTTGGGGCAAGCTATGGAGGCTACTCAGTCTACTATTTAGCAGGAGTGCACAACAACCGCTTCAAGGCATTTATTGCACATAATGGTATGTTCAATTTTGAGAGTTTCTATAATGCGACAGAGGAGACCTTTTTCCCGAATCACGACTTTGGTGGCGCCTACTGGGATAAAACAAACTACGTAGCACAACGTACGTTTGCCAATAGTCCGCACCTATTAGTAAAGAAATGGACAACCCCTATCATGATAGTCGTCGGAGAGCGCGATTTCCGCATCCCTTACACCGAGGGGTTACAAGCATTCAACGCAGCACAACTCCTCGGGATTCCTTCGCGTCTCTGCGTATATCCCGAGGAAACACACTTTGTATCCCGCCCACAGAATGCAATAGTATGGCAGCATGAATTTTTCAATTGGTTAGATCGTTGGTTGAAGCACTAAACAACAAGTGTCTAAAAGAAAATTGTAACTTTGTTCTACAGTAAATGACAAACGGACCTAACGGTGTGGCGAAGAGCCTAGCAAAGGGTTCCGAAAAAGGCAGAAGGATATTGTAAGGGATCTAAAAATAGAGAAGCATGGAAGCATTGGAAGTAGCTAACACGGCGAAGACACCTCAGATTAGTTTGAACCCCGACGGGCATTTGCTATTTAGAGGACGCTCTATTCCAGAAAATTCTATTGAATTCTACCGTCCAGTGATGGAGTGGCTCAATGAATATTCTCGCGAGGCACAACCCAATACCCTAGTAGAGATGCGTTTGGAATATTTCAACACGAGTTCGTCTAAGTGTATCTTGGATATTTTTAAACGACTAGGCTTAATTCACGAACTCCCGGGAAAGAAGGTTGAAATAAAATGGTACTATTACGCAGACGACGAGGATATGTATGAGTCTGGGAACGACTATAGTTCGATTGTTAAAGTACCCTTCGAGTTAGTACCTTACAGTGGCGAGTAATAGGAGGAGGGGAAAACAACATCGAACTAGCTAAGATAGTGGGAGGGGAAAGTGAGTCCTTTGGATTTTAGCACCCTAGTGAAGCAATGTTCGGCATTGCCGCAAGTAGCCAAGATTTCACAGTTACGTACCCACCTAGGTAGAGTAGATTTAAAGGGAGTAAGTGGCTCTTTTCTTGCACTTCTAGTGCGAGGAGAGGGCTTTTTTTTAACACAAGCATGTGCAAAACAGACATTAGATAAGTGTATACCCCTTGTCTCGCTTGTCATTTGTTCCGATCACGATGCTGCGGCACATCTTTTTACAGATCTTAACCAGTATCTTCCATCAGAAGAGTTACAATTCCTCCCCTCATCGTATCGAGGACGTATAGATACCTCAAATATCCTTGCAGAACGCTTGGTACAACGAACCGAAGCAATTCTTCACCTTCGTAGTCTGCAAGGAGCGGAGAGACTCTTATTAGTTTCTTACCCTAGTGCATTGGGAGAGAAGATCTCGCTAGAGAATACGAATAGCGAGAACCGAATAGCCTTACACGTAGGAGATACCTACAAACAAGACGAGCTCATCGATGCGCTAGAGAACATTGGTTTTACGCAAGAAGAGTTTGTCTACGAACCTGGGCAGTATGCGAGACGAGGATCGATACTAGACCTGTTCTCCTATGCTGATTACCAACCCTATCGTATAGATTTTTTCGGCGATCGATTAGATTCCATACGACGCTTTGCTGCTGACACACAACTCTCTACCGAAGTACTCTCCGATGCACTCATAGTAGGAGCTCTGACCGAGGAGAGTGAAAGCAAGGTTTGCTTCAGTACACTTTTCCCAAAAGACTCTTTGGTTTGGGTCTCGGAGATACAAAATACGCAAACCGACTATGCAACTTTGTACAACGAACTCCCCGAAGATTTGGTAGAACACTATGCGCTCCCCGAAGATTTTGAAAAGCTCTTTACCTCATTTTCCTCGATAGAATATGCTGCAGTAGACACAAAAAGAGAAGAGAGTTTAGTCTTCGCAACGCATCCTCAACCCCTATTTCATAAAAATTTCGCTCTAGTTGCAGAGACACTTCGCCAAGAATATTCGCGCGGTCATCATACCTATATCTTTGCAGAGCAAAGAAGTCATATAGAACGCTTAGCGAGCATTCTTAACGATCATCAATTGAAAGAAGGGCGTGAATACACACTCTTAGAGGGATCCTTGCACTCTGGGTTTTCTAGCGAAGAGTTGGGGATCAATTTTTACACAGATCACGAACTCTTTGAACGTCATCATGCCTATCGCCTCAATCGTCAACTCAGTAAGCGCGATGCGATAAGTCTGAGTGAGTTACAACAACTCAAACCAGGCGACTACATAGTACACGAAGACTATGGTGTGGGGATTTTTGAAGGTCTAATAACCCATAGAAAAGATGGTGTAAACTACGAGCTAGTTCGCCTTTCGTATCGCGATCACGACTCACTCCTAATGAGTGTACACAGTCTAGACAAACTCTCTAAATACCGCGCTAGCGAGGACACTCCGCCAGTACTTAACAAATTAAACTCTGGGGCGTGGAATAAGCTCAAGGCACGCACCAAGAAGCAAGTAAAAGATATCGCACGCGATCTCATTCAACTCTACGCACAACGAAGGGCACAGGAGGGTTTTGCATACTCGGCTGATACATATCTGCAGGAGGAGCTAGAAGGTTCGTTTCAATATGAAGATACTCCCGACCAATTAGCTACAACGATTGCCGTAAAACGCGATATGGAACAAAATATCCCCATGGATAGGCTCATTTGTGCTGATGTGGGGTTCGGAAAGACGGAAATTTCTATACGAGCTGCTTTCAAAGCTGTATGCGACAACAAACAAGTCGCCGTTCTCGTCCCCACAACCGTACTCGCTCTGCAACACTATCGTACCTATTGTCGGCGATTGGCTAATTTCCCATGTAAGATTGCCATACTCACTCGGTTGCAGACAGCCAAAGAACAAAAAGGGTTACTAACAGATTTGGCTGCTGGGAAAATCGATATTGTGATCGGTACACATGCTCTACTACGCTCTTCAGTAGTCTTCAAAGATCTAGGTTTGCTTGTCGTGGACGAAGAACAAAAGTTTGGCGTTGCGGCTAAGGAACACCTTAAAGCGATGCGTACACAAATCGATACCTTGACTCTTACTGCCACTCCTATCCCTCGTACATTGCAATTCTCGCTAATGGGTGCTCGAGATATGTCAATTATAGCCACTCCTCCACCGAATCGATACCCGATAGAAACCGAGGTTATGACATTTGATGAGGCGCGAATCGCAGCAGCTATTCGAAGCGAGATACAACGAGGTGGTCAGGTCTATTTTGTGAATAATCTAGTACAGAATCTCCACATTCTCCACGACCGTCTAGAGAACATGCTACCAGAGGTTCGTTTTGGTATCGCACACGGACAGATGAGAGGAGCAGATCTCGAACAAGTGATGCTCGAGTTTATGAATGGCGATTACGACGTACTCCTGTGTACATCAATTGTAGAAGCAGGGCTAGATATTCCTAATGTGAATACCATATTCATTAATAATGGACATCGTTTTGGACTAAGCGATTTGCACCAACTACGTGGTCGAGTTGGGCGCTCTGATCGCAAAGCATACTGTTATATCTTGATCCCAAATACAGAAGTTCTCACCCAAAATGCACGGCAACGGCTTCGTGCCATAGTAGAATATTCCGATCTCGGTAGTGGGATGAACCTTGCTATGCAGGATTTGAATATCCGCGGTGCGGGCGACTTACTGGGAGCAGAGCAAAGTGGTTTTATCGTAGATCTCGGACTGGAGACCTATTACAAGATTTTGGATGAGGCTGTCGAAGAACTCAAACATGAAGAATTCTCCGAGCTCTTTAATTCAGAAGATAGCGGAAGTCCTGCATTTTTTGTGCCCGAATGTGTAGTAGATAGCGATTTGCCTCTTTACCTACCAGCAGAATATGTAGAGAGTACAACGGAACGTATGCGACTCTATCGTAAACTAACCACGCTAACAAGGGAGGAGGAGATAGAAGGCTTCGTCGCAGAGTTACAAGACCGATTTGGAACCTTACCTCCCGAAGCCGAGGAGTTGCTTCGTATACCTCGATTAAAGTGGAGGGCAAACCAACTTGGCATACAACGAATACAATTTTTGAATGGTGTGATGAGCCTTCAATTTGTTACACCGATGACCTCGCCTTTTTACCAAAGTGCTCTTTTTGGAGAAATTCTCAAAAATATCAGCACGCTCGGAAATCAAGCCCAATTGCGCCAGACGGAGATAAGTCTGACACTCGTTGTACGCAATGTAAAAGATATACAGAGTGCTCTAACTTTTTTGAACCTATTAGACAAACATTGAGAATGCGCGCGCTGGTCTTAGATTGCGGCAATACTCGTATAAAAGCAGGAATCTATGTTGCCGATCGTCTGTTAGAGGTTCGGTATATCGCCCCCGAATTCTTTAGCAAGCAGGTTCACTCTCTCGTTGAACAATATACTATCGACACCTGCTGTTTAAGCGACGTGAGTATACAAGCGCACGACTATTACGAACAACTGCGACCTCTTATCCCTTACACGCATCAAGTAAGCGCCGCAAGCAACTTGCCTTTTGAGAAGGGAGAACATTTTTATCCCTCACTAGGAAGCGACCGTATAGCAGCCATGGTAGGTGGTTACTTGCGCTTTCGAGGACATGGCGTTCTGGTGGTAGATGCCGGAACTGCAATAACATACGATTTTATAGATGCGCGTGGACTATACAACGGCGGACTCATCACTGCTGGAATTGACATGCGACTGCAAGCTTTACATACGTTTACAGGACGTTTGCCGTTAGTAGAGAGACCACACAGCCGAACCGAACCATTTACAAACGGGACAACGGCATGTATTCAATCTGGGGTAGCCGCTGGTGTAGTAGGAGAGATCGAGTATTTGCTAATGCATCTTAGAGAACGTGAGTTAGATTTTTCGATTCTGCTAACTGGAGGAAATGCCGATTGTCTATCAAAACTTTATATTTGTAAAAATTTTGTCGCACAAAATCTCGTTTTGGAGGGATTGTATGGACTACTCAATTGCAATGTTTGATTCCACTCGCAAGGTTCTTGTTTGTTTCTTTTTTCTATTACTCACGAGCATTGCAATAGCTCAAGTTACGAACACAGGTTCGCCCTATTCTCGCTATGGTTTGGGCGATCGCGAATCTTTAGGATATTCTAAATCGCAGGGTATGGGAGGTGTTGCCTATGGTATATGTGATAAGAATATGGTGAATGCATCGAATCCCGCCTCGTTTACTTCGCAGGATTCGATGTCCTTTATTTTGGATATCGCTCTAAAGGGTCGTTACCAATTTTCTCAATCTGGAAAAGACCAAAAGCACCGCGATGGCGCAATGAATATCCACCATGTAGCGATGCAGATGCCTGCTGGGAAATATTTTGGACTCGCACTCGGCTTTCAGCCCTATTCACAAATGGGATATACTGTGGTGCGCTATGAAACAGATTTACAACTCCTTAGCAAGATAGGAAATGTACGTTATCGCCACCACGGCAACGGCGGATTAAGTGAGGCATTTGCTGGCTTTGCATACTCACCTTTTAAATATTTATCTGTGGGAGTAAGTGGTCGTTTTCTTTTTGGCTCACTGAACTACTCCCAAGATATGTATGTCCCACACCATGCGCTTTATGCCGATGTGCGCTACGACGATAGGTGGGTGCTCCGTGGTTTTGGTCTTACTGCAGGCATACAAGCACTTATCCCTTTACGCGAAGCAGAGGTAATACGTTTCGGAGCAGTGGTCGAGATGTTTCCCAGTTTAACGGCAGAACGACGTAAGGATGTCTCGCAAGTCTATCTAAATACATCGTACCGAGTAATAAATAACTACAAAGCAAGCGACGAAAAATTAAAATTTCCAATGAAATTCGGGGCAGGGCTGTTGTATGAGTCGCCTACTTGGAGCTATGGAATAGACTTTTCGTATCAGGACTGGAGCACGTTCAGTATGCGCGATGATCAACTCTATACAAAGACTCTGACAATCAACGGCGGCGTACAATGGATTCCCAATCCAACTGACATACGGTTTTATTTGAACCGAGTACAGTATCGCATGGGGGTATACTACGAACAACTACCCATGCTGCTCTCTAACACACAGATATCGAATATGGGAATAACGCTCGGCTTGGGTTTCCCCTACAAATACACACAATCTGTCTTTCATACAACCTTCCGGCTTGGACAGCGTGGTACACTATCCAACAGTCTGATTCGAGAATGGTATGGCGAGGTATTGCTCGGCGTCTCTTTTAATGATATTTGGTTTGTGAAGCGAAAATTTCAATAGTTAAGAATTCTAAAATAGAGTAATGATGTCTAGAATATTCTTTTTTCGTTTGCTACTATCGTGCATCTTCCTAGGCGCAGCGGCAAATGTAGTATTTGGACAAGTAAAGAGTCCCGCCTTGGAAAATCCAAAATATGGTCCAGATCTCGAAACGCGCCAAGAATGTTTGAAAAACTCGTCGTTCTACTACGAATATTACAAACAAAAGAACTATAAGGATGCGATACCTAGCTGGTCTATCGCATATACAATATGCCCACAATCGAACGAAAATATCTTCATCCGTGGGATTGTTATGTTAAAAGCAACAATTAATGAAACTGCCGATCCCACAGCTCGCAAGAAGTTGGTAGACAGCCTAATGTCAGTATACGATAGACGTATTCACTACTTTAAGAAGATGGGGCAAAACCTCACACAAAAAGGTCTAGACTTGCATGCCTTAAGCCCCGAGCGCTCAAAAGATATTTATGGGATTCTTACTAAAGCCATGGGGATACAAGGCGATAATACCGATCCGATGGTTTACCTTGTATTGATGCAGGTTACAAAGGATATGTATGGAAACCAACAATTCCCTGCCGATAGTGTGATGGCTGTTTATTCGCGACTCTCAGAAGCATTTGAAAGGAAGATAGCTGCTAATCCAAACGATGAGAAACTGAAACCGATGAGTGAATCACTGGATGCTTTGTTTACCAGTGCTGGGGTTGCAAATTGCGACAACCTACTAGCAATTTACGGACCAAAGTTTGAAAGTGAACCAGGAAATATAGAGCAGTGTCGGGCTATCTACAACAAACTAACTGCACTTCGCTGTACAGATTCGGAACTTTATTTGAAAGTAGCCACGGCACTCTTTAAAGCAGATGGCACACCAACCTTAGGCTTGGAAGTAGCACGTATTTTCATTGCGCAACGCAAGTTCAGCGAAGCCGATGAGATCTTCAAGAAAGCGATAGCAAATGAGAGCGATCCTGTAAAACGTTCGAATATGCTTGTAGAGCAAGCTAGTTTCGTAGGCACTTCGCTCGGCGATGTTACTCGTGCTCGTACACTGGCCAATGAAGCTCTCGCACTCAACCCACAGCAAGGATATGCTTATTTTGTAATCGGACAGCTCTATGCTTCGACTAAAAATTGTGGGTCGAACAAAATCGATAACCTCTCGGTCTTCTGGGCAGCGGTCGATAAGTTTATCCAAGCGAAGGGGATAGATCCGAATCTAACTGCAGACTGTATGAAGCAGATTGCTTTTTATTCACAATATTTCCCAAGTACAGAAGAGATCTTTTTCCAAGATTTGGAGGTCGGCAAAAGCTACAACGTACCTTGTTGGATTAATGAACGTACAACTATCCGCGCGAAAAATTAGTTCGAGTGGCGGATCTCATAAGCTATTACGCAGATCGAGCACCTTGTCTCGATCTGCGTATTGTGTAATAGCGCTACCGCTCTTTTTCCTGCTCACAAGTTGTCAAAATAGTGTTAGCGAGATACGCGATTACTCCACACTAGACCGCGATCCGATACTGGAAGCAGAGAAGATAGACATGACGCTCACAGAAAAGGGAGAAGTTGTAGTACGTATGCAAGCTCCTAGTATGCGATCGTACGATCGGGAAGATAATAAGTACGACGAATTTAGGGCGGGGATCTATATCCAATCATACACCTCCTCGGGGGTTGCGAGTTCGAGTATACGCGCAGAGTATGCTATCTACCAACGAGAATCAAAATTATGGGAGGCTCGAACGCACGTAGTTGCAGTAAACGAGAAAGGCGATTCGATCCAAACGGAACAGATATTTTGGGATGAGAACCAAGGTCGAGTCTACTCTAACACCAATGTCCGCATACGCACAAGTACATCTGTTTTGTATGGGAAAGGTCTGGAGAGCGACGATCGTTTTGTCAATTGGGAAATCAAAGAACCGACGGGGATAATCGCCATAGAAAACATATCTAAGACATCTGGGATATCCTCGCAACAATTTCAACCTGCTGTACAATGAGAAATTTTCAGATTGCTTTAGAAATTATTTGGTGTATTTTGGGGCTAGTTTGTCTCTATTTAGGAATAGCGCGCTGGTCTGCTCCAGGACGTATTTCCTTAATGTTTTTTCTTCTTGCTGGTTTAGCCTTTATCATGGCGTTCATACGCAATTCTGCACGTCGTAAAAGAGAAAAACGCGAACAACGAGACAATTAGAGATAAGATGCACTATTGCTCCGAGTCTCGCTCGCAGCCTAGCATCTCGCCTAAACTTTAACTCGCATCATTGTGCTATCTGAGTATCTACTTTTTTCACTCTCATTACTTTTTTCTGCCGTATTCTCGGGGATGGAGATTGCTTTTTTGACTGCCAATCGCCTCCGCCTCGAATTAGACAAAAAACGTAATCCACTTTTTGCTAAAGTAGTAGCTATATATACCAACCATCCAGCCCTCTTTATTGCATCTATCCTTGTTGGTAATAATGTTGCGATGGTACTATATGGGATCGCCGTATCTGCTCTTTTAACTCCCTTTCTACACTCTTTTCTCCTCGCTCCTTGGTTATTACTCTTGCTACAAACACTGCTCAGCACATTTGTAATCCTACTATTAGCCGAATTCCTGCCTAAGGCTATCGGACGAATGCATGCCAATGCATTCCTCAAGTTTTTTGCGTTCCCAATATTCCTTTTCTATATCATATTTTATCCATTAAGTAAAGCGATGACGCTGCTTAGTGCACATCTGGTTCGAATCTTTACACAACGAAATTTAATCCCTTCTACTGAGTCTCTGCTATTCGATAAGAACGATTTGAATATCTTGATCGAAGAGGCGGCACTGCAAACCGAGAAACAGGAGATTGCTGAAGCTGGAGCACCAAGCGCCCTCCGTATGATGCAGAATGCTTTGGAATTTAGTGAAGCACAGGTGCGCGACTGTTTTGTTCCCCGTCCGGAGATTGTTGCTATTGATGTAAACGATTCGGTAGAGGAACTGCAAAAATTATTTATCGCTTCGAATTTTTCGAGAATCCCAGTATATGAGCACTCAATAGACAATATCATTGGTTATGCGAATGCCAAACACCTCTTTCGCAACCCGAAGTCTATTCGAAGTATGCTTATTGCCGTGCGATTCATTCCCGAAACAATGAGTGCCAAGAAGCTTTTGTATACTTTTATACAAACCTCTTCGAGTATGGCAATTGTATTGGATGAATTTGGTGGTACAGCGGGTCTTGTAACAATAGAAGATTTGGTAGAAGAGATCTTTGGAGAGATCAACGACGAACACGATCATGCCGCCACACTAATGCGCGAAATCTCGCAAGGAGTATATCAATTTTCGGGACGCGCCGTTGTAGAAGAGATCAACGAACGTTTTGATCTTCAAATCCCAGAGTCTGACGACTACGACACTCTAGCGGGCTATATCCTCTCGCATCAAGCCAGTATTCCACAAGCAGGCGAACGCTGCATAATAGACGACAACGATATCAAGATCTTGAAAGCCAACGGCAGCAAAATCCTATTAGTCGAACTTCGTAAGACGCGCTAGAAGCTGCTACCTTTCACTAGCCAGTTGTATACGCTCGATGCGGGCGTACGTGTCTGGAGTAACCCATACATTCAATTTATCGCCTGGGTGTAAAGTCAGTTTCTCACCTCCATTCCAAGCCTCCAACTCCGTGAGTGTGCACTCATAAAGCACGGCAAGCTTATGTAAATATTCTCCTTTTGCAACCTCGTGCTGTAAATGAATTTTGCGAGCCTTTTCAATAGGGAACGGACTTTGAGATATCTTATGACTCTGTGCAAAAATCCGATCACTGTTTTCAATGAATTTAGGGATGAATTCTTTTGGTAATAAAATAGATACACTACCTTGTCTGGGTTTAGGAACGTAGCCTTGTCTATAACGCGGATTAAGGAAATGGAGTAGTTCTAGCGAGATCCCCGTCCACTTACTTATAGTACTAAAAGAGAGTGCCTCAGCAATTTGCACAGTATCTACGTCGGCGTAGCGAATGGGAGGGGCATCGGGGGTAAGATGATGTTCTGTATGGTAAACAAAAATATAGGTGGCTGCAATAAATGCGGGAATATAGTTTTGTGCTGCCTCTGGAAGATAAGGAAGTAGCTTCCAGAAATCGGTTTCGCCTCCAGCACGTTGGATTGCGCGTTGGATCGCACCTGGTCCTGCATTATAAGCAGCGAGTGCAAGAGCCCAATTCCCAAATACTTTGTAGAGATAATCAAGGTATAAGCACGCAGCCTCCGTGGCCAGGACTGGATCCATGCGGTCGTCGACGAAGCTATCGACATGAAGATCGAACATCTCTGCCGTATTGATTTTAAATTGCCAGAGTCCCACTGCACCACTTTTAGAGACGGCAAGGGGATTGAGAGCCGACTCGACCACTGAGAGATAAACAAGTTCGAGAGGGAGCTGGTATTTATCGAGGAGTTCGCGAAAAAGAGGGAAATAAAGCTGCGAGAGACCTAACATTTGCTGCACTTGGAGTCGGCGCTCGCACGTATAGATGTGTATGTATTTTTGCACTAAAGGATGAAAACGATAAGGAAAAGGCGAACGTCGATTAAGTTCGGCAATACGATACTCGTAAACCAATTCGGGTTGTGCACCCGTGGTAGTATCTAGCGTTGCGGGGGCATTCCAGAGCCTAGCAATATGAGAGAGTCCTAAAAATCCCATCGCTAGTACATCCGTCGAGCTACCTATTATTGGTTCATTTCTTGATACCTCTTGTCGCGGCATTGAGCCACTACAAGCGGACGGCAGAAAACCGAAAAGGAGACAACTGCCTATTGTAATGATAAATATAGGCAAGCATCTATTATGAAGCTTATGAAACATAATTGGCTAAGAGAAGAGACGAATGATATCGTTCGTATTGGCGTAAATTAGTAAGAAAAAGAGGAGGAACATCCCTATGAGTTGTAGCGTGATGAGTGTGCGTGTACCGAGCTTTTTGCCCGTGAGGAGTTCAATAAGGATAAGAATTGCATGTCCACCATCGAGTGCTGGGATAGGAAGGAGGTTCATAACTGCAAGTACGAGAGAGAGGAAAGCCGTAAGCGACCAGAAAGAATACCAATCCCATGTACTAGGAAAGATTTTCCCAATAGAAATAAAGCCTCCAACCGATTTGTGAACTTTGGCTTCGGGTACGGCGAAGAGTTTAAGTGAATTCCAATAGCGTTGTATTGTACTACAAAATTTTTTGCCACCAGCAGTAAATGACGCGAAGAATCCTGGACGATAGGTAGCAAAGGTAAAGTCCTTGGAAAGGTCGTTGCGACGCCTGATGCCTACAATACAAGAATCGGGAACGATAACATGCGTTACAATTCGCTCACCATTACGCATTACTTCTACTTCAACAGTATCGCTGGGATGTGCAAGAATACAAGAGCGAAATTCGTCGAAATAGGTAGCAGGGCTCTTATCAAGAGCAAGGAGGCTATCTCCTGCCTGTAGTCCAGCAATTGCTGCAGCGGAATTAGGTGCTACATAATCTAGAATAAGAGGAAGGCGAAGTTGAAATATTGGCGCTTTGTTGAGCAACTCAGCTAGGTAGATTTTAGGGATTGGGACATCCACTGGTTGGTCATTGCGTTCTACAGTAACGATTGCATCGGGAGTAAGAACACTTGCAGCCATAAAATCATTAAAATCCTCGTACGTCTTTCCATTAACGTACAAGAGTTTATCGCCTGTTTTAAAGCCAATTTCTTGCATCAATGAATCTGCTACGATGCCATAACGCACTGCTCTTGTTGGAAGATATGTCTCGCCGGCGGAGAAAATGAGTGCGGAGTAGATAACCCACGCCGTGATAAGGTTCATAATAATACCGCCAAGAATAATAATGAGGCGTTTCCATGCTGCCTTCGAACGGAATTCGTAGGGTTCGGGAGGTCTTTTTATCGCATTATGATCGAGCGATTCGTCCACCATCCCCGCGATTTTGGCATATCCTCCCAGTGGAATCCATCCTATCCCCCATTCAGTCTGCCCTATTTTCTTTTTGAAGAGAGAGAAATATGGATTGAAAAAGAGATAAAACTTTTCGACACGCACTCCAAAGATGCGTGCAGCAATATAGTGTCCAAATTCATGAAGAATAACCAGCAAAGAAAGACTCGCTAAAAGCTGTAGTGCTTTGATAAGAATAGCCATAACTTCTTTTATCGTTGTGTTAATTTAGAAATGACCCAAGATGCACTCGTACGCGCCTCTTTATCGGTTTCGATATACTGTTCGAGGGAGGGCTTTTCTATGAAATCGACAAGCTCAAGTGCTCTCTCTACAACACTGGCAATTTGTAAAAAACCGATGCGTCCCGTAAGGAAAGCCATCACCGCAACTTCGTTCGCAGCATTGAGTACACAAGGAGCATTACCCCCAGTAATACCAGCAGAGATAGCTAGTTGGAGTGAGGGGAATCGTTCATAATCTGGGAAGTCAAACGAGAGAGACTCTCCAGGACCAAAGGTATAAGCAATACACGGTGAGTGCAAGCGATAAGGGTAGGTGAGAGCATACTGAATCGGAATTCGCATATCGGGAACGCCCATCTGCGCTTTTATAGCACCATCGCGAAATTGTACCATAGAATGGATAATCGATTCTGGATGAATCAGCACTTCAATGCGTTCGTAGGGGATATTAAAGAGCCAACGTGCCTCGATCACCTCAAACCCCTTGTTCATCATAGTGGCGGAGTCTACTGATATTTTGGCTCCCATCTGCCATCTAGGATGCGCAATAGCTTCTGTCGGTGTGATGGTTGTCATTTGCTCATCAGAGTACGTACGAAATGGTCCTCCAGAGGCCGTTAGTATAAGTTTCTCGGGCTCTACATACTCGCCTGCTAACAACTGAAAAATGGCGGAATGTTCCGAATCCATAGGGACGAGGGTAGCATTGTAACGCGAGATAAGAGATGTGAGCAAATCGCCCGCCACAACCAACGATTCTTTGTTCGCCAGTGCAATACGTTTCCCAGCTTCGATAGCACGAATTGTAGGTAACAAGCCCGCATACCCAACAATTGCAACAACAACAGTATCGATGCTTGTGAGTTGTACTAACTGACAAATTGCATCTTCGCCCGCATAGACTTCAATCTCTGTATGGACTAGCGCATCGCACACGTTGGTATAAAAGCGTTTCTCTCCTATAACCACATATTTAGGTTTGAAACGTAGGGCTTGCTCAACGAGTTTCTCCCATTGTTGATTTGCAACGAGTAGGATCACATTGAAGAGTTCGGGATGCAATGCAACAACCTCTAAACTTTGCTGCCCAATCGAGCCCGTAGAACCAAGAATTGCCAGATTTGTCCGTCTTACCATAACACCTAGAATGCGATATAATCTTCAGCATTGAGCACACGTCCGTCATGCCAGAGTTCGAAGTGTAAATGTGGACCAGAGGTAAGTATGCCCGTGTTACCCACTAAGGCTATAGCATCGCCTCTTCGTACAGGCTCTCCGACTTTTTTTAGGAGTTGTTTATTGTGTTTAAAAATCGAGAGAAGACCTATAGGGTGCTGTACTGCTATTACATAACCAAGCTCCGAATTCCAGAGTGCGAGAACCACCGTACCATCAGCCACGGCACAAATCGGAGCCTCGGGATTGGTGACAATATCGGTACCGAGATGCCCAGCTTCCAGATCGAATTTCTTGCTTACTTGCCCCCGTACGGGAGGATAGAGATTGCGTAAAATAGTCGAAAGCTCATCTTTCCCTTTCCCTAGGGTAAGACTTAATTTGAGGTCTTGTTCCATGTGTGCTCGAAGGACAGAATCTTCGGTCGAGTAACTCGTCTTATCTTCATTGAGCGAAACAATGCTATCCTCAGATACTGTATAACTCTCTGGCACCCCGCCGCGAAAAATAGTGCGAAGATTGGAAAGGTAACTCTCCCACAACTCGACTTTACGATGTAATGAATCGGCTCGGAGTGCATTCCCTACCACTTGCTGTGCAATAGACGAAGAGTTACCGCCAGGCACAAATTGACGTATAGGAGTAAACGAGACGACCACCCAACTTAATACAAGTAGAAGAAGAAAAAAAACTCCAATCCCGACTAGAATGTTAAGCAATGTGAGACGGATTCCCCATTTTTCTTGAAATGTATCTGTCGTAGAGAGCGCAAGCCTATATTGGTTGCGCATGCGCTCGAAAAAATTCTTTTTTTGTCCTTGTGGCATTACTAGACCTTAGTATATGGCAGGATAAAACGAAGTTTGAAGCTCGCTCCCACTAATACTTTGCGTGGTTACTGGGAGACACATACTACTCTGGAGCGGAGAAAACTGAAACCCTAGTGCTGTAAAATATTCTAAACAGAGAGGGAGAGTATAGCGAAGATTACCTTCTGCTTTGTATGAGTCATGAAAAACAACGACATCGCCCCCGTGTAGGTTCTTAAACAAGAACTCTGCACAACGCACTGGACTAATCCACCGGCTATAGTCCATACTAAGCACAGACCAGAGTACGAGTTTGAAATAGGGCTGTAGAGCCCTGTACTGACTGGGCCGAATACGAGCATAGGGCGGGCGGAAGAGATCGCTCTGTAGGAGATCATTCGCAATGAGTACATCTCGGAAATACTCATTCTTGGAGACATCGAAACCTCTTAAGTGACTATACGTGTGATTGCCTACAGTATGCCCCTCATCACGCTGACGTTGTATAAGTTCTGGATATCTTTCGGCATTGCGACCAAGACAAAAAAAGGTAGCGCGTGCATTGTAGCTGGCAAGGAGATCGAGTACCCAATCTGTAATCCCGAGCATCGGACCATCGTCGAAGGTTAAATAAATGGTACGTGGAGCATTGTCCACGTACCAAGTAATATTCCTAAAGAGGCGCGACAGCGATCGAGGAGGGCTCAAATTGATCATAAGCACACGTTACAAGACACCTCCTAACTGCGCATCAAGCTCTCGAAGGAAAGTCGGTGATGCATACTTTTGTGCAAGGCGTACCAACTCTTGTAGGAGAGCTGAATTTATTGCGTTCTCATTCTCGCTATTTCGATAAGCACCCTCGGGGAGGTTTTTTATATACCGCAGCGTCGCGAGACATTGCGAGAGATATTCGGAAAGTTTAGTGTCTCCTTTCTCTGTTTCTCCGCTGCGATAGTAAGCCTCTATAAGAGGAATCCACTTATAACTCCAACCGACTCGTTCTGTAGGTAATACTGCAAAACAACGATCAACAATTGCCGTAGCTTTTGTTTTGTTACCCAATGCAAGAAAGGCGTCAGAGGCGGAGACAAAGGCATCGATATAGTATTCGATCATTCTTTTACACGTCTCATCGAGATAGACTCGCGGATCAGCAATACTGCGGAAATTGTACGTAGACATCAGGTAGTTATACATTTTTGCTGTATCAACCATTTCACGCAGAAGAGAATCTTTCTTAACGGGTTCAACTCCTGATACGATCCCTTCTTTGACAAAGTAGCGATCGAGCCCCCAGTACATATCCTTAGGCAACATCGGAGAGTAGTATAGCCCACGTTTCCACTGATTATTAGCAAGAAGCGCATACATAGCAAAGCCATTCTTATAGATAAGCGAACTACCTGGTGCTACATACACCGTATCGTAGAGCGAGTGTAAAAATTGTGGACTTACATAACTAGCCAAAACTCCCGAGTCTGTTTTCAACCAAACGCGATCGTTAGGGATATAGGACATCTGCTCCATCCCCGCATAAGGAGAAGACAACTTTGTGCGAGGATCTTTACTCTGTACAAAACTAATGGCGTCCTTTATATTAAGCGGCGTAGACATCCGCTTTTGGATCATCACGACGTCATTCTTACCCTCTAGGTAATCTTCACGCTCAAGCCCGAAGGGTAACCCATCGCCATCGTAAGCTTTTCGTCGCATCACATCGATATACCAGTCGCCACCGAGATAGGTAAGATTGCACACGCGAGCATCCGATCGAAATCCTTCGACCTCCTGTGCATACCAAAGCGGGAAAGTATCGTTATCTGCGTACGTGAATAAGATTCCATTGGGAGAAACAGAACGAAGGAGATTTCGACCGAATTCGATAGAGACATAACGATGCGAACGGTCGTGATCATCCCAATTTTGCATTCCCATAAGAAGCGGCACGCCGAGAAATGATACTAGTATTGCAGTACTCGTACCCATCTTCTCGCGCAAAAACTTGGCTAAAAAGCGCGCCAAGGGAACAACACCAAGCCCCACCCAGATTGCAAAAGCATAAAAACTAGCAGCGTAAGAGTAGTCTCTCTCGCGGGGTTCGTAGGGTTTCTGGTTAAGATAGACAACAATGGCGATCCCCGTGAGTACAAAAAGCGTAAGTACCACTCCCCAGCTTTTCGTGTCTTTCCCAAATTGGGAGAGAAGACCGAGCAATCCAAGTAAAAGAGGAAGCATAAAATACCGATTGTGTGCCCAATTATCTTTGTAGGGAGCAGGGAGATTTTCTTGCGAGCCAAGCCTAGCATCGTCTAAGAATGGAATCCCTGTAATCCAGTTCCCTCGAAAGACGTCGTGACCGTAGCCTTGATAATCGTTTTGACGACCACTAAAATTCCACATAAAATATCTCCAGTACATATGCCCCAGTTGATAGCGAAAGAAGAAGAGGAGGTTTTCGCCAAAAGTAGGTTTTGCTACCACTTGTTCCTGACCATTACGATCGCGCGTGGGGATCGGAGTTCCTTTGATATTTACCCAGCTTTTATAGCCTCGTATATGGATAGGATCGCGACTCCACATACGCGGAAAAACTGTTTCAAAGCGTTTGTCATAAACCGCTTCCGTGCGTCGAGCAACAACTTCGTAGTGATCGCCTCGAGGTGCATATACAGCCGCACCATCGGAATAATCCTCGACAGGTGCATTATAGTAAGCTCCTGTGATGAGTGGACGATCGCCATATTGATCGCGATTGAGATACGAACGCAGCGCAAACATATTATCCACTCCATTTTGATCAAGCGTAGGGTTTGCCAGCGATCGTACTACAATGAGCGTATAGCTGGAATAGCCAAGCAACAACATAGCGAAACAAATGAAAACCATGTGGGCAATATACGCACGTCTCTTATGAGAGAGAATCACACCTATAGTCAGCACGGCTGCCAAGAGTATGAAGAAAAAGATTGCTCCCGACATGAAGGGAAGTCCCAAGCCGTTCACAAAAAGGAGTTCGAACCACGAAGCAATAACGATGAGCCCTTGTATTACACCATAGAGAACTAACAAAAGCAGTACTGCACTGATAACGATCGTTTTGAGAAGCCCCCACCACGAGAATTTATAGCGACGAAAATAGTACACAAGACAGATGGCTGGAATAGCAAGCAGATTTAGCAAGTGTACACCTATAGAGAGTCCCATCAGGTATGCAATGAGAACAATCCATCTACTAGCGCGCGGTGTCGATGCTTCAGATTCCCACTTAAGTATAGCCCAGAAGACGATAGCCGTAAAAAGCGATGAGAGTGCATATACTTCGCCCTCAACAGCAGAGAACCAAAAAGTGTCGCTAAACGTATAGCAGAGAGCACCTATTGCAGAAGATCCTACAACTAAAATCTTCTCCCACAAGGATAACTCACGCTCTGGAACACTATTAGCTAAAATGAGTTTTCGCGCCAGATGTGCAATACTCCAATAGAGGAACATTATCGTAGCTCCACTCGCAAAAGCCGACATAGCATTCGCCAGTACCCCTACATGTTCCAAGTCGGGAGCAAAAAGCGAGAAGAGACGCACCAGTAACAAGAAAAAAGGTGCTCCTGGGGGATGCCCTACAATGAGTTTGAAGCCACAGGCTATGAACTCGCCACAATCCCAGAAACTGGCAGTCGGTTCAAGGGTCAGAAGGTAAACCAACGTAGCAAATACGAAGATCCCCCATCCAGCGATGATATCGACTACTCGATAACTAATTCTCTTCATTTAATATAGAAAGTAGTGGTGTCCACCCCTCGACAACCTCGTTGACCGAAGTGCGCACCAGTCCGATTTTTTGTGTACAAAAACGCAGTAAGAGATCTATCTCGTCCAACGCCTCACGCAGCGCTTCTAACTCAATATCGCCACGCTGGAGCTCTCGCTTAAGAAATTCTAATCGTTGCATAGCTTGTGCGAAGGTAACTCCAGAGTTAGTGAGAGTTTCTATCGTAGAGCCAAGGGGTTTGTCTCCATCCATCTGAGAGAAAATTTACACAAGTTTTAACACACAAAGTTAACGTAAAAATGACATTATTTTGATACTAGCGGTCGCAGACCGATTGGTAGGTGTACAAAGCTGTCCTCACAGACAAGCATACTACGACAAGCAATAATTAGGATTGTCTGATATCGTAGCCGCTACCATTATCCTAATGGCATGTTAGTACACACCCCGCCTTAGTAGACAACACTACTCACAACAAGCGATTATTGTAGTAAATGTGAATCATGAGCTTGTAGGCAAGCATACCACAACCCTCCATAAGATAACGTTGGATATATTGTGCCCATCAGAGCACGAAGGTGTGTTTATAGGTGCGAACCTCCCGCTGTAATTTTAGCAGTGGTTTTTGCAAATAGTATTACTCGTACTAAGTCAGATACTGCATGCAATAGTCATACGCAACCATTTGGAGGATGCGCATCGCTTAGAAAGCTTCAAAAAAATATAGAGATAAAACCTCCAGAACAAGGCAAGAGAGAATGCTAAAAAACAGATTTCCCACCTAGGAAATCCATAAATGACGATCGCAACTTGGGTTCATAAATCTACTAGACTTCTCTGTACTATAAAACCTATACAGAGATACAACTCACACCCTAAAAACTCTCGTGCCCGGAACCGGAATCGAACCGGTACGGCTTCATCAGCCACAGGATTTTAAGTCCTGCGTGTCTACCTATTCCACCACCCGGGCAACCATAAAACACACTCGCTTAACACTGCCCACAAAAAAAAGGTATCGGAGTGCGATACCTTTATCGAGCGGAAAACGAGACTCGAACTCGCGACCCCAACCTTGGCAAGGTTGTGCTCTACCAACTGAGCTATTTCCGCGTATCTCTCTCTAACACTGCACAAAGGTATACAACTTTTTAAAAGTTGCAAAATGCGCTGCAAAATAATTTTAAAGTCTCATACAAATCCTTTCAATAGGATATCTTATAGGATTGATTACAAGGTTATTAAGATTCCTCACTTACCTCCACGCTTTCACCATTATCTAATCCTAGATATAGTAAAACGGGACGCAACTCCTTGTTACGTCCCACTGTCAAACATCAATAACCCCTATTTTATGAGCTTAAAACACCTTCTTCGTAAATTCGCGAGATTTGTTACTTTCATTAGGTATAAGCCCGTAGGAAGATCCGCGACCTCAACTACTTCTGTTTCTCTGCTTGTCATGCCAGAGCGCACCAACATCCCCTGTAGATTATACAACTCATAGCGTAATCTGTCTCCTCCATTACAAACGATGTACACCTTTGCTACAAACGGATTCGGCGTTACCAGCACCTTCGCCAGAGCTGCATCTTCTACAGATAAATGTTGTGGAGGTTCGGGTAGTTTTGGTTTTTCTACGAAAGTCATTGCTACTGTAAAGTCGTCTGTTGGTAACCACTCTTTCACCCCCTTTTTTATAGCATTGGTTAGCATTAGGTTAGATTCTGGAGCTTCCCAACCCTCGCTAGCTTCTAGTAGTATGCTTATGAGCTTCCCTTTCTCAATCTTCGCACCTTGAAGCACCTCACTACCTTCACTCATTACCTTCACAGAGCCTTTCCCTTTGATATTAAGCGCTGTAAAAGTCCAATATTCTTTGGGTGACATTTTAGTTACCGGAACTTTTGCAACGTTCATAACACGTCCCACGGCATCCTCTATAACAGCAACGAGATACAGTGGTTTATCTTTCAAAACAGACTGTAGAGCAGGTCTCTTAGGATATTGCAATACATACTCACTCTTCGTAGTCTTATCTATTTCTAGGTGCAAAAGTTCGGCTTCTGAGACATTATTAACATACGAGGACTCCAATGCTACATCATTATATACTTGTGTACAATATTCTTGCGCATACAAACCGCCTGCATAATATTTTGCTATGGGATCGTTTGCATTCCCCGTCCATGGTGTACTTGCATAAAAATTTCGTTGTTTCCAAGTCGCATCCTCTCCCGAGATTTCATCTGCCACCAAAATATATGCAATCCTATACTCTCCTTCCACTTTCGATTCTATATTCGCTTCAGCCTTTATCGTCTCAGTTGCCTCATCCCACATACTTTTGAGATGTATTTGTACCATAGCTGGATTCTGTAACTCCTGCGCTACTATAGCAAGAACCTCCGCTGGCTCTACCGACAAGCCTCGATCTACTATACATTGAGGAGCACCTCCAAATTTCAATGTTTTATATTCAGCCAAGTACATCGGATCCGTTGAGTCTTGTCTATGTAAGGCTACTCCTACAAAACGTTCTTTATACTTCGTTCGCATAGCTTCCATCGCAACATGACCACGAGGACAAAGACCACAAAGCGTAGATGTGAATTCCTCTACTAGCACATTACGCTCAAATCCGTTACCTGCCACAGTTGCTAACGAGCCCCTAGCAGAATTGCGGGGAGCTTCATTCGGTTTACCATTGATGTCAGTTAGCGTTATTGTAATCTCTTGTTGCGATGTATTCAGATCTCCCTCTATTTCTATCGGAATCTGCAATAAAGTGTTGTATCCCAAATATTCTCGCGCAGCAACAGCATACGTTTTAGGAGAAGAGATCCCCTTTGTAGTAGTTATCGTGTACGTAATATTCTTTATTTCCTCTTTGCCTATATTCTTTACAGGGATATTGATCCTCGCAGTTTTGCCCTGTAGGCAAAAGACTTTGCCAAAATCCGAAGGTTCGGCAGCCACGGGTAGAAAATCACCCTCTAGAAGTACTTGTATAGCAGGTACATGACTCTGACGTATCTCAGTCCAAGTAGAGGAGCTGGTAGAGGTTCGCATAAAATATTTTGCATCTGCCAGAGCAGAAGCCAAGGCAATAGGATATACTCCTGTCTCAAGATCTTGCGACGAGGTTACTGTAAAGGTATAACCTAGATAAGCTCCTGTTGCAGGAATCTCAAACGGAGTGTCGAATAATATTTCATTCATTCCTCCCTTTATATAATTAGGCGAGAGAGCCTCCGAGAGTGTTGCTGCCAGTAGTTCTCGATATATAGCAACCTCTGTGAGTTTATTCGGCAAATTCTTCGAAGCCCATACATACATTTTATCTGCTAAGACACTCTTCTGACGTATAGAAAAACGGATGCCCTTTATTTTCTTACCCTTAAGCAATGGATCGCTACCTGAGAGCTGTACAGCAAGGTCGTAGGTCTCTTGCTTCCCTGTTCCTGTTTTATTGTTTGGCACGTTCGGATTACAATAACTATACCAAGTCTCTCCATGTACCCAATTCAAAGGTTTGTACGAGGGTATCGGCAATGCCGCATTCTCGCCGTCAACCCTAAAGGTAGTAGCAAGTGCCCCAATGGGTTTCCATTTTTTGGGATTGTAAAGATCGCGCAGTTCTACACGCAAGGTATAGATACCATCGCGTAATGCAGCTGATTTTGATATTGTTATCTGTCGGGTCTCTCCTGGTAAGACGACATATTGCTCGTATGCATTCCCTTCTGCCCTACCATTGTGTACAATGTATGAGCGGAGTACGACAATCGCTCCCTTTCCATTCGCGCCCGAGATTTTGAATGTTACCTGTACGGGATCGCCAGATTTTACAGACTGCGTTGCTGAGATAAGAGTAAATACCGGCTCATCTATGCTATAGTCGGGCTTCAGTGTCAGCTTTATCTTTTCTACAACCTGAGTGCATAGATTTGTACTCGGTTTATTCTCGGGATCCGCAAAAAAATAAAGGTAATTCTCCTCGTCACTGCTCGGTCCTTGACAAGTTAAAGCAATAGTTCGTTCTTCTCCTGCATCTAAGAGAAGATAATCGTTATACAAGGGTGCTGTATTAAGCAAGTTCGGTTGCGTATCGCCTCCCCAGGCTACTTGCAGACGTGCGTAATACAGACTACTGCCCGTATTACGTACTGTAAAGGTTACTGGCGTTGTAATATTTTTGTAGACCTCCGTACTCTTAAGGGAAACAGAGAGTCTCGGAGTATTCTCTCGCTTCACTGTTTTCTGTCCTCCTGTTACAGTCAAGGTTATAACCTCTCGCTTATATGCCAAACGCTGAGCAGGACTATATTCGTTCTTATCTGCTCTGAAACCTAGGGGGACGATCGTGTACTGCCCATCAGCGAGGTTACTTACATCGAGAGAGATTGTAGAAAGGTAGATCACATCGCTCCCTGCTATCTTTCTTATATCCGCAGCGTGCCCTTGCAAGACTCGCTCGCCACGCGCATTTACAATCCCAAGCCCCGCAGCCGATAGTATTGCAGTATTACTCGTATTTGTCAAACATATAAAATTGCAATCGAGTTTTTCCTTAGTTACGTTTATCTCATCTAACTTTTCGCAGGTATAATAAGCACGATCAGCATTGCCTTTGTACTTCACACTCGGTTCGAAGCCCACAATAACTTCCGCCTCGTAGCTATACCCAAGACCTAGTTTACCGCCACCTGTTCCAATCCCATGGGGCGCAAGATTGTAAAGACGAAAATACCCATTGTACGCTCCCCCCCATCCCCAATTAAAATGGAAATATCCATTACCATCATAGCCATCGCAAACAAAGGCATGTCCATTTTGTCCTCCTGGCATTTGCAACCCAGCATAGAGTATCGGTCGCGCAGATTTTAACTCTTCTTTTAAGATCTGCTCCCATTCGCCGTTGGTGTAAAATTTTTGATTGAGATAGCGTAAGGCAGGCGAATAATCAAAATTTTCCAAGAAAGCTCTGTAGGCATCTTGCATCTGTGCTCCACTCTCAGTTGCGGAATATTTCATATTCACTGCAGCTCCGAATTCACGCATAAGTGTACTTACAGCATCCTTCACCTCTTCGGAGGATGTGGGTAAACATATATTAGGCATAGCATCCCACCTATAAGCTTTCGTTCCGAATTCGGGCAGGTTGTCTATCTTCCCTTTTGCTTTTTCTGGCCAAGCGAAATAGCGCATTATTTGCGTTGCAGCGGTTGCTACACACCCTGTAGGCGTACGCTTCCCATCCACTATTGGCGTTTTATCGTTGTACGGCTCGTCCTGATTCCAACTCAAACCTCGCAATAAGGGAGCGACGACAAGTTCTTGAGCTTGCTCTCTTGTTATAGAAGCTATGCCTTGCTTTCGCATCAAGCGAACACACTCCGAATAACCCGACAACCACGATTGTACATCCTCTGGTATATTGTTTGCCTCAAAAACTCCATCTTCAGAATAACCCAATATTGACGGCAACGAATCCTCACCAGAGACTATAACAAAACCTTTAGGTTCGTTCGCATCTCCAAAAACATAGTAATCTTGCTCCTGCGGAGTGTTGCGTGTAGGGACGCCTGAGCTCGTATACAATAACCGTATATCTAAGCGTCCACGCGAGTTTTTCCCACTTTGTTGCAACTGCTCTCGTGCAAGTCGTTCAGCCTGTTGCCATGTGATTGGTGCTGCAAAGACTCTTGTCACCAATAAAACCAAAAGACCTAGAAGTAGTCTGCTTAACAACCCTTTACGCATAACATTCTTTTTTACTCTTTCATTACAAAAATCCTACCTAGGATAAACAAAAAGCTATAAGTGCAATACTCAGAATATAATTGAGGTGATTAACACATGCTTTCTTGTGATGATACACCTCTCACATTTCCCAGTCTCGCAGTGTAGGATACCACTTCTGCATCCAAACACTTTGCAAAACAAGATATTGAGAGGTCGTACGTGTTGCCTGCATTAATAAGTATTCTTGGAATGCAGCAAGTCGCAGACGCCATGAATCGGGGATATGACGGATTGTAAAGAGTACAACATCCGTATTGTACGAGACATTGAAGTGTTCGTGTAAGGCTGTAAGTAGTTCGGGAAAGTGGATAGCATCGTAATCCATACTAAGAGAAAAACGGACTGCAGAATTTTGCACCAGACGTACCAGAAGGTGGTTCGCATGCACAAGATCGAAGACTCTGCTGGCATAGTCTTGAATGGCAAAAGAGAGATCGCGTGGACTCACCGTAAGCAGTACTTGTTTTTCTTGCACAGCAATTAGTGGCAAAATACGAGCTTCGCGATAACGCACTTCATCCCAATTACTTATTGTAGTGGGCGATTGCTCTGGGGTCAGAAATGATCGAACTAAGAGAGGGATATTTGCGTTCTGCAGGGGTTTGAGCGCCTTCTCGTGGATCACTTTTGCTCCATTATAAGACATTTCGATCACCTCGCGATAATCAATAGCCTCTATCTGCTCAGCAATTGCAAATTGTTTCGGATCAGCATTCAATAAGCCAGCAACGTCCTTCCATATCGTTACACTCCGTGCACCTAAAAAACACCCTAGGAGTGCTGCAGAGTAGTCCGAACCCTCGCGCCCCAAGGTTGTCGTTGCACCCAAAGTATCCGAGGCTATAAAACCTTGCGTTACGACTATTTTCCCTCTCAACGTTTCAAACTTTGCTGTTACAAGAGGAGCGGATAGTTGAAAATCGATCACAGCTCCGCGGTGTGTACTCCCTGTTCGAAGTACACTACGGACATCCAACCACTCTACCGCCAGTCCCAGTTTTTGCAGATAACCTACAAAGATCAACGAAGAGAGCAACTCGCCGTAGGAAACGATCTGATCATAAAGCTCGTCATAATCTTCGTCAGGGAGGTTTGTTACCAAAATCTTCAAATCTTTTAGTAGATGCTCTATACGAGCTTGCACTTCTTGAGAGAGTCCAAGCGCTATCGTGGTCGATGTATGGAGTTCGAGAATCGGCGCTAGTGCCGCAGTAATATCGCCGTTTTGAAGAGCCTTCTCCAGAAGATTTTCGAGTGCATTTGTTGTCTTCCCCATAGCACTGACTACAACCAAGGCAGAACACTCCATGCAATACTTTTGCAGAATTTCTGCCATACGACAGATTCCATCTGCATTGGCGAGCGAAGCGCCTCCGAACTTATGTACCGCAATTTCCATTTCCAACGCTTTTTGACTATCAAAAGTAAGAAATGGAACAATCAAAAGCTCTATTTATCGTTCTGTCAGATATTTTTTGTAGGAGGAGCTACTTCAAAGCTTCCCACCACTTCGTAAAGTTCTGCTCTTGATCTAGATATACGATCTCACCAATGCGCGGGGTGAGGAGCTCCCACGGTTTGCCTTCAGAATTGATACTTATGCTATCCAGCGGTTCGTACCACGGATGGTGCGCTAGCCTGAACTTCGAATTATGGTAAGTCATCACCCGCTTGGGAGCTAGATCTCCTATCGCCTTCACTAGCAAGTGTGGGAGGAGATGTATTAGTCGCCACTTGGTATTATACTGTCCATTTTCCATAAAAGCAAGATCGATATTTGGGAATCGTTGCCCTACCGTAGCAAAGTGTGAACCATAGCCTCCGTCACCTGAGATAAAGATGCGTTTTTTACCATCTATCAGGTACTGCGACCAAAGCGTCGTGTTGTGCGAAAAGAGGCGACCCGAAAAATGTCGTGCAGGGAGACAATGTATGTAGGTATCTGGAGTGAGTCGCAACGAATCATTCCAGATCAACTCGTGTATTTTGCTCGGCTCATATCCCCAGTATTCGAAGTGTTCGCCTATCCCCAATCCACAGATTACATGCGCCACACGTGACCTGAGTGCTTTTACCGTTCCGTAATCAAGGTGATCCCAATGGTCGTGCGTAATAACTAGGTAATCGATATCTGGGAGGTCGTTCGGATAATAAACAGCAGTACCCTTGAATGGTTTCATTACAATAGAGGCTGGTATTTGGTAGGTGAGCACGGGATCAAAAAGGTAACGCTTACCATCTAATTGTAAAAGTACCGTGGAATGTCCTAACCAAACATAAAGATCTTGGCGCAGATCAAGACTTTTTAAATCTGTTTTGACAACGGGGAGAGATTCGCGTGGAGAGACATTGGGATAACTTTTGAACAAGAAATTCCACACGTTACGCAATACATTGTTCTTCTCACCAGGCGCGAGTGTTGTGGTATACTCCAAATTCTGAACTTTTCCATCAACAAAATATGGGAGTTGTTCCAACTTCTTAAGTCTCTCGCCTCGAGGCGATCGTCCCGCAGCTTTCCAAGTCTTACATCCCAAGAAAAATAGGATGCAGGCTGAGAAAAACAAGACAGACACAACTACCATTTTTTTTGTTTTTATACACATCGTAGCATCTTCTTTACTGCATCCAAATACACAACTAATATACCAGAAAAAATTGGCAGTAATAACCACTCTATCCTTACCAGTTGGTATATTTGCATTCGGAAAAATCAGATAAATAGACCATGCGCAAACTAACATTACGTTGGCAAATAGGGCTCGCCATTGGTATAGGAGTGCTAATAATAGCTCATATTCTAATCCTCTTCCCCTATTTTCAGCTGCGAAAAATGGGCATTCAAGATCTCAAACAGAATATGGAGAAAGTAGCCATGGAGCTACAATCGCAAATAGCTCAAGATCTCAATGAAGGCGTCGCGCTGGTAGAGAGCACGGCAAAACTCCTTGCGGGAAAACAAAAGAGCTATATGCGCCAAGAGATCGTCTCTATGTTCCAATTTGCAATGGGACAATCCGAATCCGTACTCGGGCTTGGCGTTGTATACGAGCCCTATGCATTCGACGGAGCAGATTCGCTATACCATTATACTCAAGGCGCTAGTCATGTTGGACGCTTTTGTCCGTATATCTCCAAGGGGCAAGGCGGAATTCCTAGCGACGCAGATACGCTTATAAACTATGTGACCGATACTCCCGATTCTTGGTACTTCAACCCTAAGCGTACTAAAACGATGTATGTTACTGAGCCTTACCGCGAGCTCGTATTCAACAATACGACCGACACCACAATGTTTACTATCGCAGCTCCCATACTACGTAACTCGGAGTTCGTCGGTGTCATACAAGCAGATATCGCGATGGGACGAGTAGAACAACGTATTCGCGATGTAAATACATTGAACGGTACTGTACAGACGGCAGTCTATGGACCTTCGTTAATGCTCAATTTCACCTCGCCCAATACATCTTCGGAGCAGAAACGCTCGTTTGAAAATTTCGCTAAGGAACTCTCGCCAGCACAATATGCAAAGCTATGCGCTGGCGAGCAGGTTGAAAATACCGAAGGCGAGACAATCGATCTCCTCATTCCACTCAAACTCGGTACGAGCGAACGTCCTCTAATTTTGCGTGTCTGTGCTGACAAACATGTCGCTTTTGCGAAAATAGCACAACAGATACTCCCCATTGTCACTATCTCTATTTTCTTGTCTATTGTTTTGTCCTTACTCTTAGTAATTTTTATTATCCGTTTGCTACGTCCGTTGCGTATCATGGCAGACAAAGTAATACAAGTAGCCGATGGGGATTTAAATACGGAACGGCTTATCGTACGTAACGAACACGACGAACTAGGACACATAGCACAAAGTTTTAACCAGATGGTAGATCGCTTAAAACCGCTATTGACGCTTTTAATGCATCAAACAACTCGTCTGGATGATAGCAGTGAACGGATCAACAGCTCAGCCGTAGAGATTGCCAACTTATCGAACAGCGGTGCAACCTCAGCCGAAGAAGTACAGGCACAGTGTACAAGTGTGTTGGATATCTGTCGTAGAGGGACAAGTTCGTCAATCGAAGCTAAAAAGGAGTCGACCGATGCTACTACCAAACTAGGCGTCTTGGCAACACACATAGAAGAGACTAATACTCGCCTTACGCAGATTGTCGAGAGCGAAGGTTTACTCTCCGAGATTGCCGCCCAAACCAACATTTTAGCACTTAATGCTGCCGTTGAAGCTGCGCGTGCCGGTGAGGCAGGCAAGGGATTCTCGGTAGTGGCTACTGAGGTTCGTAAGCTTGCAGAACGAAGTGCAAGCGTTGTTAAAGACATCCAACAGTTAGGGACAAGCTCTGTGATGGCCTCGCGTGCAACACTCGTAGAGCTACAAGCTGTACAAACTGCGATGGCAAGTATCGGAGGGAGTATCGATGAGCAGGAAGCTAGCAGTAAGCAGATTACGGAGGCGGTTGGACAGATAGTCGAAGCCATAAATCTACTGAGCGAAAGTATACAACACAACGCTTCTGCATCGGCTGATCTATCGAATGAGAGCAGCGATATCGTCTCGCAAGCTAAAGAGATGCGAGAGCAAATCTCTTTTTTCAAGATGTAACGAAACGCGACTTACGAAACCAGTTTAATATAAATCCGTAATTTTGCGAGGAGATCTTGTAAAGGCCTTATAGTTCAAGGGATAGAACGGAAGTTTCCTAAACTTCAAATCCAGGTTCGAGTCCTGGTGGGGCTACTAAGAATAGCTATC
>CBDEMG010000081.1:0-8820 GCA_965240855.1 uncultured Bacteroidia bacterium
AGGAGCATAAAACCTCTTTTATTCCCACCGAACCGCTAGTATTCTCGCCAGAAGCCACGACAGTATTCGATGCTGGTCGCGAGCTTTGGCGATACTATCATGCGCAATCCCATGCGAATGCCAATGCTTCGTATTACGACATCCGTGCATATTTCCAAGGTAGAAACAACAGGGGGAAAATGAATCCGAAGAGCGAGGATAAGGAATATATGTCTCTGCTTGGGAATCTTAAAGAGGCGATGGAGGAGCTGAGAAAAAAGATTGTGCCGAAGGTATATGAGTATGGGTTCTTAGTAGAGTAGTACTAAGATAGATTGAAATTGCGATGAAAAGAAAAATATTTTTTGTTTATATAATTCTCTCTCTCCCCCTATTGCTTTTTGCGCAAGAATTAACGAATTACAAAGTAGGACGATTGCATAATACAATGTTGTTGCAATTATCTACTTCGTTTGCTGGTCGAGGTCTCACGGGCGATGGTGTTCGTATAGGGGTTTGGGATGGCAACGTGGCAGAGCACATCGATTATGGTCAGCGTGTACATTGTTGCGAATACGAACTCCCCATCGCTGACAATCAAGCACATGGAATGCATGTAGTGGGTACTATCTGTAGTAGTGGACTTTTGGATGCACGTGCACGTGGATTAGCGCCCAGGGCTCAAGTTTGGACATATAACTTCAATATTTCTTCCAACCGAAAAAATGTAGCTTCCGAAATGCTGGAGTGCTATCAGGAGCAAAAGATATCCCTTTCTTCGCATTCCTACGGCTATCCTCTCAAAGCATTTTGTCGACACCCAGAGCTCCTCACATACTCCTATCTCGCTGATCCTGAGATCGACGAACTAGCCTATAGAATCCCCACACTTACCCATGTATTTTCGGCGGGCAACAACCAACAAGTCTGTAACCTGACTTACGGAACGGCTACGCAGTTCAACAAGAATATAATCACAGTGGGAGCTGTTGATTCTGTAGGTCGGATTGCTTCATTTTCAAGTTTTGGTCCTTTGCGCGATGGACGAATGTTTCCAACAGTAGTTGCTTCAGGGGTCAATATATATTCTACTTTGGCACAACAACAGTATGGCTTGCGCAGTGGTACGTCGATGGCTTGTCCTATGGTGACGGGGATTCTAGCACTCCTAATACAGCGTTATCAACAACTCAACGGAGGCGCTCTACCGTTTAATTATTTACTCAAAGCCCTCTTGAGCAATACCGCACGAGAGGCAGGTAACTTAGGTCCGGATTATCAGTATGGATATGGAATAGTGGATGCAGAGGCTGCGCTACAACCCATCGAAGAAAAGCAATACATCCTTGCTGAAATAGCGGATACTGAAGTTCAGGAACACAAAATTGTAGTACCACAAGGTTTGCGTAGTTTGCGAGTGATGCTTTGTTGGAACGACCCTGTGGCGAAGAAATACTATACACTTGGCGAATCACCCTTGGTAAACGATCTGGATCTTACACTCATCGCACCTGATGGAACGCATACACTTCCATGGACTCTAGATCCTGCTAACCCGACGAGACTTGCTTCCCAATCGCGCCCTAATACGGTAGATCCTATGGAACAAGTTTCTCTATCAATGCCAGAAGCGGGCGAATATACTTTGCATGTAGCAGCTAAACTAAAGCAAGGTGAAAAGCAGGCGTATGCACTTACATGGTATTTCGAGTGCGAACAGCCAGCACTTCTCTCGCCCGTAGGGTATGCAATTTATGCTCCCGACGAAAATGTCCTTCTACGTACGCGCGATCTTGCTGAACCGTTGACAGTAGAGTTATCATATGACGGAGGGAATTCGTATCAACTACTCGGCAAGTACGGCAATTTTTCAATGCTTCGTATTCCGCACAGTGCGCCGTATACAAAAGAGGCGCTATTTCGAATTACAGATCTTCGAGGACGAGTCTTTATCTCCGATACTCCTTTCACAATTATGCAGGGTGTGCAAAACCTCGTGCTAGAAGAACGAGATTGTACTTTGGATGGTTGGAGACTCTCGTGGGATAAGGTGTCTAGTGCAACGCAGTACGAAGTCCTACAAGCAGATCGAACCTCCGAAACCTACATGCCCCTTGCAACAGTCAGTGCTACTAATTATATAATTCCGCCAGCATCGCTTCGTGAAACGTATCCAATTTTCGCAGTACGTGCTATAAGTGCGGGGGGGGCATATAGTGTAAGAACCAAAGGTATTTTAGCCAAGAAAGAGCAGAGCTTGCAGATTTTGACGAAAGATTTGCCATATACGGAGTATTTTACCCGCTGGCCATTAGTACATAGTACCCTTGCTGTGGGTCAGAACCTCTCGTTACAAACGTTAGATGCACCAGTACAGTTAGGTTTTCCATTACGTTCGAATGTCGTGCTCTGGAAAGCGAAACACGATGCTACCCATTGGGCTGCGCCTTTTGAAGAGCGAGCTAACTGTGCAAGTCTTACTATTTGCGAACTCGATCTTTCGAGGTTAAAGTCTGGAACACCGCTACAATTCGTTGTATATGCGATCTCGCAGACAGCCAATACAACGGGGAGTACACTCCTTCGCCTCCTAGTAAACAATGAGGAGCTTACAAATGTCATAGGGCAGAAACACCTTGCTGGGGATGGTAATGAACATACCTATACATGGGATCTTACCTCGTATGCAGGGCAACGTATCGAGTTAAAGTTGGAGGCAGCACTGCAAACCACTAGCGATGCACTCCTTCTGGGATACTATCAATTCCGTACGAGTGATATGCGTCGCGATGCTCTTGTATACGGCTTGACTCCTATTACTTCGAAGGCGAATATGGGAGAGGAATTGGTACGTTTTCGAATTAAAAATAACTCATCGAGTCCGATAGCGCACCTCCCTGTTACGATTCGGATAGATGGTCAAGTGGTCTTTGCACAGAGTTTCAATAGGATGCATTCTTTTGAGGATCGCGAGGTTGTATTCCCTTACAATTTTGCAAGCGAGGTGTCGCGAAAATTTATTGTAGAGGTGAGTGTGAGTACCCCTAACGATGTATTGCCCGAAAACAATACGCGTAAACTTGAAGTTTACAACCTTGGTAATGTGCTGCGTATGCCGAAAACACACGTGCGCACTCTATTGAATCAAAACATTGTACAAATACCCTACGAACAGCATAAGGTAGGTGGTACGACTATTTTTGTGGATAATGGAGGGGAGTTAGAAAATGCTCCGAGTGACGATGAGGCGGTGTTACAACTCCTACCCTCTGCTCCGAACAAGCTATTACAAGTAACATTCAGGCATTACGACCTTGGTCAGCTAAGTGAATTAGCGCTCTATACAGGGAATGTCCCCTCAGATCTACGGAATTTGAAATATGCAGTAGCAACCGAAGTACTTTCAAAACAAAGTACAGTACCGCGAGTTTTTCTCTCCGAAGCAGATAATGGTGGACTTGTTTTCCATTTTAAGAGTCAGGAGCGCGATGTACTAAAAGGTTGGGAAGCCGTAGTAGAGGAGGTGCAGCTCACGAATCAGTGGCAACTCGCTTCACTTACTCTACGAGAGGGCTCAAAGCCTACACACAGGAAGGTTGTTGCAACAATAAGAAATCTTGCCCCCTTGGCCTTTGATAATGTGAAACTCGTGGTAACAGAGGGTAGCACCCCAACAACGTATACTCTTCCAAGACTTGCTCCTGAGGGTGAAATAGAGTTTGAGATCCCTAAAGAAATAGATGTAACGCCTCCGATACGTACTACAATTTTAGCGTCGTTGCCAAAAGATGGTGATATAAATGACAACAAGGCTCGTCTAGGAATTGAGAGGGATCGTTACTGGGAGAGTGGAACTATTGCCTCGCCCTATGCTCTCTATATAAAGCAGATTGTCCCTCTTAACGGTGCTGCTATATTTTGCCCTACAGGAAACAGAATAAATTATAGTTCTTCTACTAGATTAACGTTTTATGCTAGAAGTAAGAATTCTTTCGAATTGAAACTTTCTCGTCCAGCTAGTGCATACGAGACCGCTGCAAAAGTGCATGTCTGGCTCAATTTAAATGATAATCAAGAGCTTGAGGATACGTCCCCAGAATATCTTACTCTACAATTGAAAGAAGGAAAGGATTCCTACTGGTTGGATGTAGATCTGAGTACTCTGCAGCATCTTAGAATGGGGAGGCATACTATACGTTTTATGCTTGCGACGGACAAAAACTACGTACTGTTTAAGCAAGGCGAATTGATACCTTGGGGACATGTATTCGAATTTAACGCTGAAATCGTAGACGACTATAACCCTCAGGAGAAGGATCTCGCTGTAGTGGCGCTAGAGGGTATTGTCTCGGGTAGAGATCTCAGTGCAGAGAGTCCAGTTTCCGTTCGTGTTCAAAACAATGGAGTGCATGCAGTAGAAAAATTTCGGCTCGAGTATGCGATTAATGGACACATTACCGTAAGTGAGAGCTTCCAACAACCTATAGAGCCACATGGAGGCCAAACGCTCGTAACCTTTCGCCAAAAGGCTAATTTAAGTGCTATAGGAGCGCATAAGTTTGTTCTCTCTATCAGGGATGTGGATGCGAATATGGCCAACAATACACTGATAAATACAGTCTACCATATAGCACCCACTTCTGAGCAACTCTTTACCTTGCATACTAGCGGTAGCGATCAAGAACACCTCCACCTTGAAAAAATAGGCACTAAGATTGATGAGCAGTTAACGATAGAGGGTTGGTGGAAACTCTCGCATCCTCAGTTCGCAAATTTTATCTTAACCCCACAACTACAGGTTGCTGCCATGGCGGGCAATACAGTGTATCCCAATAATACGCTCTATATTAAAATTGGGAATGGTGAGACCTTGGTTAGTGCTGTGCCAGTACTTAAACCTATGAAATGGCAGCATTTAGCAGTAGTATTATCAAAACAAACGACGCCACAGGGATTTACTAACACACTCGCGAAGGTATATATTGATGGTCAGGAGGTTGCGATGCAACGGCAAGGTAGCGATAGCTTCCACCTTGATGAACTCTATATTAGTCGGAAACTCAGTGGTGCGACCTCATGTTTGCGGATCTGGAATGTACTTCGCTCGCAACAAGAACTCAAGGAATGCATGTATACGAGTGTCCGTAATGCAACAGGTCAGCTAAAAGAACACTGCCTTGCGGAATTCCTATTTACCGAGGGAAGGGGGGCGACGGTTAGCTCTGGGGAAGAGTTCTTTTTGGGGATTGCGTCTCGTCGTTCGCATAATGTACTCTGGCAACCGATGTACTTAGTAGAGAACGTAACGATCAATAATCTTTCGCTTCCTACACAAAACGATGGTAGGGGTAATTTCGTAGTTCGCATTCCACAGACCCTCTCGGATCTCTCAAAGATACGTTTGCAATTTGCTACCGATTGGCCTGCCACTACAGTAGAACAAGCGGGAATATTGCATTCCGAAACACGCGAATATGATTTTGAGAATCCGTCCCACTCTCTTGCTTTTGTTGCTACCTGCACACTGTTCGGCAAGCTTGTACGACAAGAATGTAAGGTGACACTCGTACGAGACCTCTCTTCCGAGGCAGAACTTCGCAAACTAGTATTTCGTAAAGCGGAAAACCCTCATGTGAAAAATGATGTAGAAATATCTGTAGCATCGCAGACTATTATATTGGGTAATGAACTGTTGGATCTCTCGCAAACAGGAGAGTCCAAGGAATTCATACTTCGTTTTGAAGAGCTTGCTCCTCATGCACGAATTTTTGAAGGCACAACGGAGTTGCAACTGCATACTCCTTATAAAGTAGATCTCTCGCGAGGACATCTATTTCGTGTACTTTCAGAGAATGGTCGCAATGAGAAGTACTACTCTCTACATCTAGCCTTGCCACAAACCTTAACGTGGAGTACGGAGAAACTCATTGTTCCGTTCTCTAAGACCACCATTCCTCTCGAGGCATCCTCTAGCGCGAAGCTACCAGTAGCGTATTTTTCGAGCAATCCTGCCGTAGTCTCCATTACTTCAACAGGACAACTCTTACCGACGGGTGTAGGTAATGCCACGATCACAGCTCTTCAAGAGGGCAATGGTTGCTATTTAGCAGCAACTCCTTTGGTGCGAGAAGTTGAGGTTTTGCCTGCAGAGCTAACTATTATACCTCGCGATATAATACTCGAAGAGGGGAAAAAGATACCACCACTTGTATTCGATTTTCAAGGGCTTCTCTACCCCAATACAGAGTATCTTTTTGCTATGGAGTACGAAGTTGTAGATAAGAAGAGTGGGTTAGTTTGGGACGAAACAATGCCACCACTCCCTATTGGTGAGTACGCACTACGTGCTAAAGGCTATACATCGCCGTATCAAGAGAACAATTATAGGATAACACGAGCAGAGGGGATACTACGAATTGTTGCCTCGGAGAGGGTGCATAATGTGCAAATTGTAGTGAAAGATGAGCAGGAAAGGCCTATAAATGAAGCAAGAGTACGAATAGAATTGATTCGAACAGTTACAGATATACAGGGAAGTAGCCAACTTAGTTTGCAAGAGGGGCTATATAATCTTCAAGTAACCAAAGAGGGGTATACTTCTATTGATACTACGTTTACACTAGCATCGCATGATTTGATACTCTCCGTGGTGCTCAAAGAGCTCAAATATTCCTTAACGTACCGTAGCGACTCTCATGGTGTGCTCTTTGGAAGACCTCTTCAATATCTTGCGGCGGGAGCCTTTGGCGAGAGTATTCATGCTATTGCTACAGCGGAGGACTATCGTTTCAAACACTGGTCGGATGGATGGAAGGAGGCTATACGTAGAGATGAGAATGTGCAGAGTGATATAGATGTAACGGCCGAATTTGAAAAGAAGACTTTTACATTACAATACAACATTGCAGAGGGAGGAGAGTTACTACCGCCATCGCTTGCGTTACAAACAGTGGAATATGGTAAGGATGCTGTTAGCGTAACCGTACACCCCCTTCAAGGGTATGTATTTCGTAAGTGGTCTGATGGTAACACATCTCCGATACGTACAGATAGGAATATAACGCAAGATCTTATTTTAACAGCAGAGTTTGTTCGCCCTAATCTCCTTGCTTGGTCGGAGGATTTTGATCTTGGTCTGCACTCTTTGAATCATTGGGATTTTGAAATGTTAGAAAAAGTTGGATGGCAGGTAGTATCCCAGAGTGCCATTCCCAATCTGGCGACACCTCAGGGTAAGGTTGCAATGATTGATACGCGCGGTAAGCAGACACTTGCCATGGCCAAGCTCTATACACCGTGGCTTTCTTTGGAGGGTGCTTCTCCCGCTGCTAGTGTGCGAATTCTTTACACGCGTTACTCGCAAAGAGGTTCAGGTTCGGAGCAGAAGTTAGAATATTGCTTTGAGGATAATGTTTGGCATCAGGCACACATCCTAGGCTCAGAGGCTACTGCTCAAGAATATTTCGATCTTGATGCTGCTACTCTCTCCCTACATAAGCTACTCCGTTTTCGGTGGGTTTTCCGTAGTACTCGTCCAGATGAATACCTTGCGTTGGATGGTATTCGTGTTCAATTTATGCCCGAGCCCGAAGCGCAGATAATGCTTTATTATTTCGCAGGAGAACATGGAGCATTGCAAGAGGTTGGGGCGCAGCAAACCCACCCACAAATTGTACGGAAGTATGTTGCAACCCAACCAGCCATTACGATAATGGCCGTGCCGAATGTGGGTTACGAGTTTCTTGGATGGTCCGATGGTCTTGCTACTGCTCAGCGTAGTGACCAGCATTTTGTTGCAGTACAAGCATTATTTAAAGAACGCGAGAAACCACTGCTTACGGTGTTTTATACTGTGCAAGAGGAGGGGAGTGGTTATATAGACGGTTGTAGCTTGCAATCGGTAAGAGAAGGAGAGTACACTAGTAGTGTACTAGCTCGTGCAGCTCTGGGCTATCGTTTTGTAAAATGGCAGGACGGAGGAAAAAAAACATTGCGTAACGATCGCGTACAACAGAACGCTACTTTTGTTGCACATTTTACAGAGGCACGTTTTTTTACTATAGTTTTCGATACACCAGAACATGGACGCATAGTTGTAACACACAATGCCTCACCACTCTCTAACGGTGCACAAATCTCTAACGGCGAGGAAATACAAATTGCGGCTATAGCTAACAATGAATATACTCTGGAAACTCTTTCTGTAAATGGTGCGCCTTTTGTAAATGGAGCAACGCTTATTGTTACGGAAGACCTACATATAGAAGCCACTTTCAAGGCAAAGCAAGACAAAAACAAACCTGAACCCCCTAAGCCATCGGCTATCGAGGAGACAGTGGGCACTATAGTTTTATCACCCAATCCGTTTGGCTCGCTGTTACAGATAGAAATCACGGACGCGAGTTTGGGGTGGCAATACCAGTTGTTGACGATTCAGGGGCTCGTACTCTTGCAAGGAACGTTGTGTGAGAAGCGAACAGCACTTGCTACGGAGACTCTCCCTGTTGGTCTTTATTTGTTGCAACTTACTTCCTCGTCGGGACAGAGGCAGAGTTTTAAAATTATGAAAGAATAGCAGGGCGCATAGTATTTATTTCAGTGATGAAATATATTTTTACAGATGGTAGTATACAAAATATTGTAAATCAATAAATTGCCGCTACGATGTAGTTAACTCCTTACTGCTTTAAGTGATAGAGAGGGAGATTATATAATCTTGGACGTAGAAAGGTGAAGAGTCAAAAAGAACCCCGAGTATCCTATAGATGCTCGGGGTTTCTTGTTGGGGTGGAAGAAGGGGCTCGAACCCTCGACCTTCGGAACCACAATCCGACGCTCTAA
>CBDEMG010000082.1:0-11219 GCA_965240855.1 uncultured Bacteroidia bacterium
GGCTTCGCCACCGCAGGCTACATTTTGGAGTTCCTGCGCGCTCAGCGTGCAGGTTAATCCTAGCGGAGGGTTTCGTACCCTCCGTATCGTTGCGTATGCAACGATTATACGCACGGGGTTTCTACCGCCGTGCTAGAAATACTCGCCCCACAAAGGGGCTTAAATAGGATCCGCTTGGCGCGAGTGCGCTGTCTGCTAAGACTACTTCCTAGGCGCATATTTGTATAGATTGAGATGCGATTATATCGTTTTTGATACACCCTCTAAGAAAATAGGGATGCTCCATAATGGGCATCCCTATTTTCTTGTACAACTTCAGCTCCCGCTTTTATTGTTTTAGAATTGTTAGAACCTTCGTTGCTCCAGTTGCTGCCTTAATATGTAACACGTACATCGCTGCAGGTAAATTCGTAGTATCTATTACAGTCTCTTTGCGAGTAAGTTTACCCCTTTGGAGGACTACTCCTTGCAAATTCAATAGTTCATAGCTAGCCTCTTCGGCACAAACGATATGGAAGTTGGTATCAAACGGATTCGGACTTACTGTTACTTCCAACAAGCTATTCTCTTCTATAGCAGCAGCTTTTTCCATGGTTATGTCAATTCGTTCTCGTTTGCCATTGATTGTAAACTCACCTTGCGCGGACTTATAATTCTCGGCTTCTACGGTATAATTATAGATTCCATCAGGCAGTCGGAGAGTAAACTCACCATTTACATCCGTCAGATGCTCGCGATTCCAAACATCGATCTTAGCACCCGCAAGAGCTTTCCCATCCAAACTCTTTACGGCAAAGAGAACCTTATAAGTAGGATCTTCTGCTTGTAAAGCTATGGCTACATCTTTTGTTTCTTCTTTTCCAAGGGTTACCGTCCCCTCCTTAGTGTAGTATTTTGCATGTATAGCTTTCCAGTGATATTCTCCTGCTTCGAGCTCTTGAATAGCAACGCCATGGGCATCTGTTTTGAGTCTGTAGGAAGAAAATTCAATTTTTACGTCTTTTACTGGATCACCATCGTCCGTCACCACAAAGCGCAAGCTACCCCGTTTAGGTACAAATACAGCAATATAATGCATACTCTTCTGTACATTTTTGTCCAACCGCTTGGCATCTTTACTACCATCCACCTTCCAATAAGCAAAGCTATAGCCTGCCTCAGCAATAGCCGTCACTTCTTTGGCATCCGCATTCTTATCGACTTTTTGACTGACGATCGGCATACCTTCACTCTCGAAACGACCACTCTGGGCAGGTTCTGCAGCATAGGTAAGTAGCTCCTGATTGTCTGGAATAAAGTGGGCTACGTACGTAACTTCGCCTAGAACAAGATCTACGAGTCGCAAGTCCCTGTCGCTACCACAAGCTGCGCCATTGAGCGTCCACCCCACAAACTTCCAGCCTGGTTTTTCTATCGCCGTTATTACCTCAGCTTTTGCACCATGAGCTACAGTTTGCTCATTTTGTGGCGTGCCTCCTATAGTAAACGAACCACCCTCTGCGGGCTCTGCTACATAGTGTAACTTATGGTTTAGAGCATCTTCCTTGAAGAAGATATTGATATTATCGAGCGTTGCAAAATCGGAGCGACGAGCCCAGAAGTTCCAGCGGAATTGGATAAGTTCGTTGTCCGCATAAATCGCTTTTGTGAGTTGTAAACTTGCAGAGGTGCGATGGTTATTGAGCGATAAGTAGTTATCGACAACCGTCCACGTAGTGCCATCGAAAGAGTATTCCACCCCTAGTTCCTTACCCTGATACCAATTATCATTGATTCCGTAGTCGAAACTGATCACAATATCCTTAGTTTGCCCTTTGAGTAGATAGCATGGCGAATAAAGATAAGCGTGATAATCCGTACTCGAGGCATTGGTTTCCGTATTATCACAGATGGCGAATTGTCCGTCGAGCTGGAATTGCTTGTCTGGAGCAGTTTGTAAGAGTCGCCACAAGGAGGGTTGATTCCCTACCGTAATCGGTAACCAATCGCCGAAACCGTGTTCGAAGTTATTCTTATCTGGGAGTTGCCGAAGGGTAGTGAAATACGCTGTATATTCTCTATTGGCCACGATATTCGCATCAGTACGAGTGAAGGCTCTAATTCCGTCGCTCCATCCGATGAAATAGGCATTTTCTTTGGGCTCAACAACAACGGGTGCAGCTACTTCACCATGCAAAACTGTTTGTATCTGCTCACCCATTTTCCACGTTCCAGGACCTACTATTTTGTAGCTAAGGGTATACACATTCTTGGCGAACTGAGCTATAACTTCCTTATTCTCGGTTACGTTCCAATCCTGCCGTGGATTTTGTCCATTCCCATCGCTCCATTGCACAAAGTGATACCCATCGTTAGCTACTGCAAGTACGGCTTCCGTATTTTCGCCAGCAGAGAACTCTTGTTCGCTTTTGCCGCTTATAGTACCATTCGCATCGGTTTTGTAAAGTACCTTAACACGCTGTGTGTAGGTAATCGTAACGATGTTTTCTCCTACCTTTTCTGGTGTAAACGTTCCTCGTACCACGTCGTCTTTATAGCGTGCTTGGTAGCTAAATTCGCGCTCTGCAACAGCCACAATACGTACTTTTCCATCGGCATCCGTTGCATATACATCGTTAGCTATAACGATCTTCGTTTCTTTCTTTACCGCCTCCGTACCATTGACAACGAAGGTTACAAAAACCTTTTCGCTCGGCACTATTTTTATCTTGGCTTCCTGACAAGTAATCTTATAGTGTTCGGTGGCTATTGACTGCACACTGCTTTTTACCTTAAGAGTATACTCACCAACGGGTAGCACATCGTCCCATGCATACTTTTGACCGTCGGAAGCAACTATTTCGTACGATTCTTTGATTGCATCGAAGTCAATCTCATCTTCAAGCTCTTTGCTCACTTGTGGCTCGAGAGTAAACTGTGCTGGTAGGCTTGTACCAAAACCTAACTCGCGAAGAGAATAACTAGCCTTAAGTTCCTTACGCAGGATTTCGATCTTACCTTTTGGCGAGGTCGCGTCGAGTACAGATGCGAAGTTAATATTCCCTTCCTGTTGCATTACTATCTGTACAGAACCTGGTTTCAATGCTATGAGTCTATCGTTGACGATCGTAGCAATCTCATTATTACTTGAGTAGTATGCTACGGGCAGTTTAGACGATGCCTTGGCATTGAGTACCTGAGGCGCATCGCCATAAGTCATAGTATTCGGCGTAGTTATCCATTCTATGGTTTGCATTTCCTTCAAACTCAGATCATAGCGCTTCTGCGTCTTATTCTTAGCAACGACCCAGATTACAACTGGTTTTGTGAAATCTACGACTGTCGTATTATTCACAAACTTCTTTTCATCTACCACTTCATCGAGATATGCTACGGCATCGGGGGAGAGTGTAAGAGCGAACTTCACTTCGCTGAATTTCTCTGGAGTACCATGCTCTGTAGTATTTATGAGAATCTCTTGCACTTGTGCCAGAGGCTCTGTGAGCTGTAAATCCTTCTTCAGCCCCGTATTATGTGCTTGCGACAAGGTGAGTGCGAGGATATCTTTCTGGTCGGAGTCGTCAAGTTTGAACTTAAGCGTTACGGTTTGTTTGATGGGTTGTTCGAAGATGGTACGCGAAACCTCTACCGTCACATCGTTAGAGAAATCTACCGTAGAACCAGCAACCCAAGGAGTTTCATTTACCTTCACTTCTGCATCCTGCCAAGAGGGAATTATTGTACCCGCAATAGCTGTTTTCTTTGCCTCCATTGTATGTCGGAAGGTTAGCTCCCAGACATTCCCCGTCTGCTTAGCATCTACCTGTCCTTCAAATTCGAAGTGAGAGATAAGCGCATCGGCATGATCGAGCCAAAAACCATTCTTCTCTTTATCGATGAGCTCTTTCTCTTCGGTCAGGAAGCTCGCCGCAATCTCTTCTGACATAGTTGCTGTATTCCCGACACCCTCTTCTAGGCTAAACTGAGCAAACATCCCTGTTTCAAAGGGAGGGAATGGCGAAGGTGCTGGCTTTGTCCGATGTTTGTTGATAAACACTTCAATATCTCCAAGGGGCTGCATCGGGTCGGGCATATGATCTAGCACGCGTATCTCGTCTAAGATACCATGGAATGAGTCGCCAATTATTAAATTATCGAACCGTGGCACTCCCACTCCCAGAGTTACAACATCTTGCTTTTTGCCATCAAAATAGATATCAACTTGCGTCTTGCCAGCATTCCCAATCTCGGGCATAGTCAGTACTGTAACCTCTATGGCAAGGTGCTGCCACTGAGCAATCTTTACAGGATTTTTCGTTGCTACCACCATATTGTTACCCACATAGACAAGAATCCGATTGTCCTCAAAACCACCTACGTCTTTACTCAATACGACATTGAACCCTTTGCTACCTATTAAGCGTCCGTAGTGCGAATAGGCTGGATTAAAGAGCATTTCAAAGAGACGAGGTTCGAAGACTCCATAATCATTCAACGCTTTACTCAAAGCACTCAGGTTCAGGCATGCAGTTTTCTTATTGTGACGGAGATCTAGTGCAAATTGCGAAGTTGAGGCATTAGGCTTGAGGTGGTGTATCTCTATCACCTTCGAATTATTCTCTTTGTTAACGACTACAGGCAACTCCTCAATCTCTGCCCTAAGGATATGTTTCCCGAGTTGCGTGAGGTCTGCTGTACTCTTGAGCATAAAGATCTCTTCGCCATCTTTCGGATCTAATGGAGTAGTCGAACAGTCAAACTCCTCGGAAATTTCTGCCTTCTCGTCTACTTGCAATCGAACTCGGAACTTACCGTTAAACAGATGCGGGGAATGGTTGCGTACCGTAATCTGAATGGGTTCTGCAGCACCGAGCGTAGCACTCGAATGTCCTGCCGAAAGAATGAGAAGCTCAAGATCGCCATTCTTAGGATTGCGAGCCTCCATCTCGAAAGTGACATCATGACAATCGCCTTCTACGATCCCATTCTCGAAGCAGGGCCCAGTTGCAATATCTTCTTTCTTCCCTACAGCAATGCGCACACGATATTTTCCAGGTTCAGCACTTGCAGGAATCGGTAGTATAAATGCCGCGACTGGATCTGCTATCGTGAGTTCACTTACACTACGCTCCTGATCCTCAAACAGATCATTGCGATTCCAGTCTACCCATACAGCCGCCGATTGTCCAAATTTTACACTCCCCTTCAATCCCATCACAAACTTCACACTACCATCATCCTTGTAGATCGGGATCGTGGGGTCTAGTTCGTAAAGGATATGCTCGCGTGAGTCGTAGAGCGTAAAGAGCGAATCGTTTACATGCAATGTCTTGATATAAGTTGCCTCGGGGCGTGTAATGCGACCAGGGATGCAATAAGCATCGTAGGCTAGTAGAAGGGGCAGCTCGTTGTCATAACCATCTGTATCGCCTTCCACACGAGCCACACAACGACAGTCGTGTATTTCCGATTGGCTTAACTCAAATACTTGATCCAATGTGAAGGTATGCTCACCAGGCTCTAGCGTCGCAATCGTTTGTTCGCACAAATAATCAGCATGAATAGCATCCCAAAGAGCGACGCGCACATTCTTTAGGGGTTGCAAATAGTTGTTCTTGAGAGTAATGGAGACCGAGACTTCTCCCTTAGGATTCTTCCCGACCTGCCTCCCCTCGGCTTTGAGTAAAGTAAGAGGATTGGCTGCTGGCACACAATCGAGATTTGCAATCCATCCACTAGCCAAACTCTCATTTTTCTCCTTCGCTCGGAAATAGAACGTAATCGATCCATCCTTAGCCTCGGAAACGAAGGTTTTGCCCTCTCCTTCACGATCGCGCAACTCGGTTAGATAGGGCTGATTTTTCGCGTCTACGAGATTGGGGATCTCCCTTGTCCAAAGACGCAGGTAGGTACTATCGCCACGAAGAGCAAACTCACTGAAATGCACCCTAATACGCATACTGGGATCTTCAGGAATAAACTGCAACGTTGAGTATTGATTGTCTTTGTATGCACCGACAGCACCCGCATTATCCGTATAGACTGCACGTTTTCCTACACGATGACGTGTATACATAGGGATGGGGACAGATCCCCCATCATTTGTGGGAATGACATAGGAAATGGGATGCGGAACGACTCTCCCAAGATTGTTGATTACAAGCTGCACTGAGTTGTTTTCTAAATCTCGATCATTTTCTACGATAGCTTCGAATTTGAGGTTAAAATGAGCGCCTAGCGGCTGCGTTGTAGAGAAATCTACTGGAAAAGCGATTTTCCGCTCCTCGTATCCGACAAGTTTTTCTACCGTGAGCGTCTTGCTCCAGATTCCATTGGAGAAGAGGCGGATATCGCACTTAGCGACACTATGCCCAGTACAGTTTTTAAGCCAAAGCTTTACCTCTCGCTGTTGCATGTTCACACTATCGCGTATAGGGGAGGCGAGAGCAAGTGAGAGATCTATTTTGCTATCAAGTGGCTCGATATAGATACCTCGCAAACCTATGCGATCTAAGGGTTTTTGTCCCACATGTTCGATCGTTAAGTTGTATTGCTTCCCTCCTTCTAGGAGATATACCCAATTTTCCACACGCGCCGTACCCTGATGTACCTCAATACCTTGGATATCGGGAAGCACTACACCATTGTTGAGTACACGGAATCTTGACGTCTCCAATATATTGGAGACATTGAGTCCTAAAGAACCATACAAACGGAATTGAACTTTCGTAGTAGCGGGAATCTTTGAGAGATCGAGCGTACACATAGAGATCTTCGAGATATTCTGTCCATTTTTCGTTTCATCGAAGAAGTTTTCCTTATCAAATCCATCGAAGAATCGTTCTACGCCCGTATACATCACGTTAGAACCTATGGGTACATTCTCGGTCGAGATGAGTTTGTATTCGAGTTTCGTATTCGAACCACCCGAGATTTGGAAATAGGGCGAACGTAGTTTTTGGAAGGTCTCAGCAAAGGGGAGATCCTTCTCTTCTAGTACGAGAGCTTGTGCTATTTCGGCTTTTGCCCCCATAGACTTACGTCCAGTCTCGTTTGTGCCGATTATGGCAGCCACATAGTAGTAGGCATTCGGATCGCCTGTTGTGATAATGAATTCTCCCTTCTTCGGGTCAGTCACTTTACCTTCTTCCTTAAATTGTTTCCCATCTTTTGAAGAATAAACCGCATAGCCTGCCGTAGCATACTCACTCGTTTCCCATGTGAGTTTCCAATTCCTATTGCTGCACACTGCAGTTTCGATCTTCAATTTGGCGGGAATGGGTGCTATATTGAACACTCCTTCTGAGTATACCATCTTGCCAGAAGCATCGATAACGCGAAGCTTTGCATTAGCAGTTAACGGCGCATTTTTAGGCACACGCCATGCTGGGTGTAAGACCTGTTGAGAGACCTTGCCGAGGTAGTTATAAACTTTCCCACCATCGTAAGATATTTCTATGGTGTAAGGAGCTTTTACTCCCTCGAGGTGCAATACGGCTTCGGTATCGGGTTCGAGAGTCTCATCGGGCATCGGAGCTAGCACGCGAGCCCTCTCATACTCAAACCACCAAACAAGAGCGAAGGATTGTTTTCCTGTAGCAACTTTAGTTCCTTTTACTAGCAAGTCTACACTGGCTATTCCCCCTAGTTCATCAATACTTGCTGTAATTTGCTCAATATTATTGAGGTTATCGTTGCCGCGTTTCGCCTCTTCCGTTACATGACCTTTAGTAGGGTTTAACACCCAAGGCGAGAGCGTTGTACTATTAGCGAGCAAACGTAAATCTAGATCGTTCTGAAGTAGCGGATCACTCCATTTATACATTTTATTCGCTGTAGGGTCGTTCCATACAAGCATTGCCCGTATACCTTTTGCTCCACTCGGGATTGGTATTGTAGTCTTGGTCTCCGTATTATTTTGTACTTCGCCCATTGTGAAATACTCTTTTTCTATTGCAATTACAGCCTTCTCGGCATTGAGAATCCCAAATCCAAATTGGAAATCTGGTCCCTTCTTTCCTGCATCATCGGCCGTGTTAGCAACGAGCGCTTTAAGAAGATCGTTGCGGATTTCAGCATGGTTATGTAGCTGTGCATAGCGTTGAGCAAGGAGTGCCAGATGACCTGAGACGGTGGGCGTAGCCATTGATGTGCCATCGAGCGATTGATAGCTTTCACCCGGTTTTGTACTCCAGACATCCTGTCCCTTTGCTACAATGGTGGGGGCAATACGTCCGTCGTTCTGCGGACCACAGCTGCTAAAAGATGCCTTACGTCCATAGGCATCAATAGCTCCTACAAGAATGATATTCTTGGCGCGTGTAGTAACCGTTCCGTAACCTTCCGCTCCCCAGATCTCTTTCGTTTGTGACCAGCAGAAACTACCATCGTTACCCGCGGCAAAGACGTGAGTAAGTGTAGGTTCGCTCACTGCTAACATATCCAGACGATAGTCGCCGAGCCCATAGCCATAGAGTTTTAATTGCTCGCAATAATTTTGAATGGTCGCACCATAGGAGTTTTGTGTGATGGTTATACCAAATTTTTTGCGGGCAATTTGCATTTCTTCTGGTTCTGAGAGGTTGTTCTCTTGCTTCCCAAAATTCCAAGCATAAAGTGTCGCCTCGGGCGCCATCCCTTGCATACGTGGATGCAACTTCCCACTGCCAAATACCGTACCCGCTACGTGCGTTCCATGATCGGCATAGAGATTAAGGTCGTATTCTTGGGTATGGAGGCGAGTGTCAAAATCTGGATGCCAAACGACTGCCCCATCCCATAGTCCCACTTTGATTCCTTTCCCTGTTAAGGCGCGTCCCCCCAGTGCCACAGGACGTTTTAACCATTCGGCTCCACTTATTTTTGCGCCCTCTACATTATAGGCAACCTTGGGAGCATCTATAGGTTGAACAGAAAGAACCCAGGGTAGTGCGGCAATCTCCTTAAGCTGTACATAGGAAGCTTCTACTTCTACGCTGGCAAAAAGTTCGGAGACGTGGGTAATCTTGCAGCCTTTTTCGCGCAAGTGTTCTACTGCATTCGGCATCTTTACATTTCCTGCACAGCCTACTACCACCTTTATACGTTGTTCAGGAGTTCGAGCATAATCAGGAAGGATATCTTCTGCTTGCAAGGAAGTGGCGAGCTTCCATTCCGGCTTAAGAGAAACAACCGAACGGATTCCATACTTTGCAAGCTGCGACAGGGCTTTCGCATGTTTCGTTGCGAGTTGTACAAAGTAAGCATTTCCCCCTACGTAGTTTGTGAGCAAGACGCCTTGCAAACGTAAACTCTCTATCGTTTGTGCTGAGGGGAGTTCAGAGAATTGCACTAAGACATTGTAGCTACCTCCCGTGCAATCCCCTAGTTGCGGGATGCCGCGAAGTTTGACATTGGCAGGTGGTACGAAGGTATACCCACCTAGGGATACCGTTTCCTGTCCCAAAATCTCCAAAGAGAAGAGGGACAAAAGAACAGCAAAGAGTATAAAACGTAAGAAACTCCTCATACTGAACGTCGTTGTAAATTAAACTTCTGAAACACTAAATTTCTAGTGACCGAAAATTAGGTAAAAATTAGATTGTGTATGTTCCATATACGCTACAATTACTTTTTTCCTCCTTGAGGTTTTCGATAATATTCTTAACTTTGAGATAGTGAAAGCTGAGGAGCAAAAAAAGCTCCCCTTAGTGCAAGAAGTGATTCTGAACGTTTAACAAAAAACAAAAAGAGTAATGAAAACGATTTCTACATTGTGTAAAGCAGCATTACTGGGTGCGCTGCTATTTGTAAGCGGAGTTGTTTGGGGGGGGAACGAAAAGAAAATTAAACTAACGTTCAAAAATATTCCAGAGGCTACTGAAGGAAAAGTATTTTTAGCCTACACGCTCGATGGCTGGAAATCAACAAAAGATTCTATAGAGATCAAGAATAAAGCCCAAGAAGTAGAAATTACTATAGGAGAAAAAGATAAAGCAGCCTATGCAATTTATGTGAAGCAGCTAGCTACCAAATATCCACGAACCAAACGAGAGTACACAGACGACGAAGGGAATGAGAAGAGTCTAGAGTACGTTTTTGAAAGAGACGATAAAGATAACACTCTGTGGATTCAAGGAATTTCCGGAAAGATCTCTTCTTCTTGGGATATTACGATGGAAGAACCCATCGCTACAACTGTAGATTTAACCCAGACGCCTGGCGTTCAAGTAGAAACTGTGCCTACAGACGGAAAAGTATTGAGTGGTTGGTGGGTTGTTTTAAACGTTAAAAATGTACAGAAAGATGAACAGCTTTACTTCCAAGAAGAAGGTGTACAGAAAGCTTTTTTATATCCTGCTCTGAATAGGGTTTACACTATGAAGAACAACGGTAAAAAATTTAGCTCTGCATACATTCCAAAAGACAAACGCTTCAACCTATTTAAAGTTTTTGCGATGCCTTCTTCTAAGGGCGGGGAAACGTTCATATTACCTTCTCCTTTTGAAGACGATGAACCCGAAATTGAATTAAGTTCTCCCCATCTTACTGGTTTATACAACATATATTACTTCTTTACGAAATTGAAAGAAGGTGTTAAACTACTAGGAGGAAAGTTGTATATAAAGAAAAGGAACGAGACCGCAAGAACGGAAACTAATTTTACTCCAGAAGCGACTCCAAACGAAAAAACGCCAGATGGAAAGTTAGAATCTCCATATATTTATTATGGCAGAAAGGATGGCACTTTGTTCTACAGCGTACTTGTTGTCTCTGGGAAAAATGAGGCGTTTAAAGATCTTGAGGAAATTGGTATGCAATTCCGCTACAAAGGCGATAAACTTAGAAAGGATATAGATGAGCATCTGGCTGGCACCGATGTAGTTCCTGAACACACAGCAGTAGAAGAGAATGCATTTGCAGAAGTGAGTGTATATCCAAATCCTTTTGCTGGTCAGTTAATGGTAAAGGATGTTGCAGAAGCTACGCGTGTGATGCTCGTAAATCTTCAAGGTGCAGTGCTCCGTTCGGTTCCTGTAAATGGTGCAAACGAGCTTGTGCTAGATGTAGAAGATGTACCTGCTGGACTCTACATGTTAGTCGTAGAGAACGGATCGGCACGTCGAACCATCAAAGTTGTGAAGTAGTGTAATACATACAATTAAGTAGTCTGTAGCGCCTCCTAGAAGCCTTTTCTAGGGGGCGTTTTTTTTATGTAGATTATAAAATATATCAAAATCGATATAATCGCATCTCAATCT
>CBDEMG010000083.1:0-3532 GCA_965240855.1 uncultured Bacteroidia bacterium
ATTTTTACAAAAGTAAGAAAACTCTTAGCAGACGGCACGCCCTCTCCAGAATATGCAAAAACCAGTCGACGTCCTCGGTAATTGCTTCATGAGACATCAATGGATCGCTTTGCGTTGCACGCAGCCTGCTAAGGCTCTGGCGTAAAGACCACGGCAGTACAAACACCCTGTGCTGTGGGTGTTATATAGAGACAGGGCATGCCCTGTCCGGTAAATGGATGTCCATTTTGATGTCTTTGCATAAATAATTGTTATTTCGACACACCCTCCCGTTTTTCCCCCTTATGAGAATAGTTCACTGGACACCAATAGAGTGCAATAAATTATGCTCGTTATAAATTTAGGAGTCAACACTACAACGTTGCAAAAAAAAACGATAATCCTTAGTAGTGCAATAGGTTGTTATTAGCTGTCCTTCAAAATCGTATGCCCCATTTTATCGCGCTTGGTTCTGAGATAGCGTTCGTTCTCGGGGGTAGGAGTAATTTCGATGGGTACAATCTCGGAGATGATGAGCCCGTATCCCGCCAATCCTTGTCGCTTGAGTGGGTTGTTCGTCATAAGTCGCATACGGCGTACTCCGAGCTCGTGCAAGATACTAGCTCCAACGCCATAGTCTCGTTCGTCGACAGCAAAGCCTAAATGGAGGTTGGCTTCAACCGTATCCATTCCCTCGTCCTGTAGTTTGTAGGCCTTAATTTTGTTGCAGAGCCCGATGCCTCGACCTTCTTGATTCAGATAGACAATTACGCCCTTGCCTGCAGCTTGTACGCGTCGCATAGCCTCGTGGAGTTGTTCGCCACAGTCGCAACGGTGGCTGCCAAAGATATCGCCCGTTGCACACGAAGAGTGTACGCGTACGAGGATATCTTCGTCTTGTTCCCAACTACCCTTAATAAGTGCCACGTGCTCCAGTCCGTTCGATTTCTGACGGAAAGGAATGATATGGAAATCGCCCCATTCGGTAGGTAAGATTGCCTCGTCGCCCCGTTCGATAATACTCTCGTTTTTTAGACGATATTTAATCAGATCTTCTATTGAAATAATCTTGAAGTTGTTTTGCTTGGCTACCTCAAGTAATTGAGGCAGGCGAGCCATGGTACCATCTTCGTTGATTACTTCGATTAGGGCACCAGCTGGATACAACCCAGCCAGTCGTGCAAGGTCTACAGCAGCTTCGGTATGTCCTGCGCGGCGCAGAACACCTCTATCTCTAGCTCGGAGTGGACAAACATGTCCTGGACGTGCGAGGTCGGTGATTTTCGTCTTCGGATCTGCCAGAGCTAAGATGGTTTGTGCTCGGTCATACATCGATACGCCCGTCGTACAACCATTCCCGATCCTATCCACGGTAACAGTAAAAGGCGTCTCGTGCATCGATGTATTTACCGATACTTGCATATCTAACTCGAGTTCTTTGCAACGCGACTCGGTAATGGGGGCACAAAGTACTCCACGACCATAGCGCATCATGAAGTTTATCTTCTCGGGGGTTACTTTCTCTGCGGCAATGATAAAATCGCCTTCGTTTTCGCGCGACTCGTCGTCTACAACTATTACAAACTCCCCCCTACGGAAGCTTTCGATCGCTTCCTCTATTGTATTCAAACTACCTTTGAGTTTCTCTATCTCGCTCATCTCTATACCTTACGATCTCAATATTTCGTTGTGGAGGCTACAAACGGATACCTTAGTGGTAGGTTAGTGCTGCCTCCTCTTTAAAAACCAATTCGATACCTTTTTGTACACCCTGTGCGCAGAGCGAATTACTCCCTGATAGCCATCCTTATGCAGGATTACGGAATCGGTTGTTGCCTTATAAATCAAGAAAATTGCGATGGGTAGGAGGATAAAGGTTGCAATCCACATCCCTGCCTGCGAGATAAGAAGTTGTCGCACCATCTTCTCGCTGGTGATGGATATCACATAATAAACAATAAAAAAGAGTACGGAGATCACAACAGGTAACCCTAGACCTCCTTTGCGGATAATTGCCCCAAGTGGTGCTCCGATCAAAAAGAAAATGAGGATGGCGAGTGCCATCGAATACTTGCGATGATATTCAATATCATGCCGAGCGCGGATACGATACTCGTACTTCATATCCGAATTAAATTCCTCGGTATTGTTCTTGAGTGTTTGAGCCTCTTCGATGGCATTAGCTAAAATCCTCCGTCGTGTTGCGGAGTCTTGTGCTGCGAGGTAGTTATAGACGTGGAATGTATCGCTGGTGGTGGTAAAAAGTGAGTCTCGCTTTTGGAATCGTAGTATCTGCGAGTTGCGTAAATAGAGGTATTGGGCATGTTTTAATGAATCGGCACGTTGGGTAATTGAATCGGAGGCCAACGAAAGTTGCTCGGTGTTCATTACATGGTAGGTCTTATTAAAAAGCCCCTCGTCGGATCGTTCGAATCCGAATCCCTCGAGTCGTTTAACGAGTCTCTCGTGCTGGAAATGTGTAACGCGTGAGGCGTACTTAGGAGAGGAGGCATAGAGAGGAGCTTCCTCGTCTGTTTCGTCGTAACGTACTCCACTATAGAGCTCTACGATTAGGAATTTGCGATTGGGGGTAACGGTTATTAGTCCTGAATCTGCACGTGTTACGGAGATGTTACCTATCTGTTGTGTGTGGTCGTATATCATGATATCACGCATGATGCCACCACTTTTTTCTTCTCTACTCCCAATACGGAGACTAAAGTTGGCGATATTGTTATAAAAAATTCCAGGACGGATTACGATATCGGGACGCTGTTGTTGCACACTGTAGATGAGTGTACGCATTTTGAGTGTGGAGATGGGTACGAGGTAGTCTGCTATAAGGAAACCCACGATCGTCATAAAGATGCTCAACAGGGTAAGGGGATATAGAATACGCGGCAGTGAGATGCCAGCAGATTTTAGAGCTAGGAGTTCGTTATGTTCGCCCATGTTGCCCATCGTCATCAAGATGGCGAGCATGGTAGCAAGAGGGAGTGCCATAGGAATCAAGCCTACGGAGGCGTATAGGAGTAGTTCGACAATGAGAGCAAAATCGAGCCCCTTGCCTACAAGATCGTCGATATAGCGCCAAAGAAACTGCATTAGTAGAATGAACATGACAATGAAGAAAGTCATGATCATAGGTCCCAAGTACGTTCGCAACAAAAAAAAGTGTAGCCTCTTCAAAACAGTTCGCACCTCTCCTTACAAAGATACCCATTTTCATTATGCTAGAATATCGTTTTACGAAAGCGATATACCTGATGTAAAAATTAAGACCGTGAAATTTCCTCCCCATTTCTTCTATCACTTGTAATTATTTACAGGGGTTAAGACGAGGGTTTCATAGGAGGTATTCTAGTTTATTACATCAGTTCTGAGCTATGCACGAGGTCATGTAGAACCGGAAATAATAAAGAAATACACTCTTTTCGCTACCTTCGTAAGCAGAAGCAAAGAGGTACAAGAATGAACGATCTACTGCGCGATTTGCCGATAGGCGTGCAAAGTTTTCATGACTTACGTCGTCGTGGATTTCTCTACGTAGATA
>CBDEMG010000084.1:0-3490 GCA_965240855.1 uncultured Bacteroidia bacterium
TTCAGCATTCTCAACGAACCTAAGCGAATAGAATGCGGAGCGCCAGATATTGTTCTATTGCAAAAAGACAAAGTTCCTGTGGCTTATATCGAGACCAAGGATATCGGCGACCCCGATCTACGCGGTTTAAAACAGAACAAAGAGCAATTTACGCGCTATAAACAAGGGCTTGATTGTATAGTATTTACCGATTTTCTGCGATTCTTGTTGTATCAAGAGGGGGAGTGTATTTTGGAAGTAGAGATTGCTCGGCAGGAGGGCGATCAACTTTGTTTGCTAGAGGATGCTCACGAACGCTTTGAGGAGTTAATTGCTCATCTGCGCGATGCGCAACCGATCCCAATCACTTCGGCTAAAAAGCTGGCTTTGCTTATGGCCAATAAGGCGCAGTTGCTAGCACGTTCTATTCAAACCGTATTGCTCGATAAGGAGAGCGAAGCAGGCAATGAATTGCAAACACAGCTCGAACGTATGCGTACGGTGTTGATGAGTACCGTAGAACCCAGTGAATTCTCCGACTGGTACGCCCAAACCCTTGTCTACGGACTTTTTGCTGCGCGGTATCATGACGAGAATGGTAAAGAGTTTACACGTCAAAAAGCTGCTGAATTAATACCTCAGAGCAATCCTTTTTTACGCAAGTTGTTTCAGCGGATTGGAGTGTACGATCTTGACGAGCGCATTGTCTGGATAATAGACGATCTCGTGGGGGTATTCGGAGCGACTGATGTACGGCAGCTTCTCGATAGTAGTAAATCTTCGGAACAAGACCCGGTGATGCTCTTTTACGAGGATTTTCTGGCAGCTTACGACCCAGCACGCAGAAAAGCAAAAGGAGTTTACTATACACCTGCTCCTGTCGTAGAGTTCATCGTTCGTATAGTGGATGAAATTTTACAACGCGATTTCGATTTACGCGACGGTTTGGCAGATAGGAGTATGGTTGAGAGTAAGTCGGCTAAATCAGCACATCGCTTACAGATTCTTGACCCTGCTACAGGAACAGGGACTTTCTTGGTTCAGGTGGTTCGTAAAATCCATGAAAAGTTTGCTGGACGCGAGGGAGCTTGGAACGAATATGTTCGTGAGCATTTATTGCCTCGCCTGCATGGTTACGAGATTCTGATGGCTCCTTATGCGATGGCTCACTTGAACCTTGAGTATGTTTTTCGCGAGACGGGCGCAACAGATTTAGGAAATTCTCGGTATGGGATCTATCTAACCAACACGTTGGAAGAGCCGATTTTTGATGGGAATCTGTTCTCTCCCATAGATATGGAGGCGCAAGCAGCGAGTATCCTCAAGAACGAGAAGCAGGTAATGGTGATGTTGGGGAATCCGCCATACAATGTGAGTAGTGCGAACAAGAGTGCGTGGATAATAGAGTTGATTCGTTCGTACAAAGATGGACTGAACGAGAAGAATATTCAACCATTATCAGACGATTACATAAAGTTCATCCGCTATGCGCAATATCACATTGAGCGCACCGAGGAGGGGATTGTAGCGTTCATCACCAACAATAGCTTTTTGGATGGTATAATTCATCGTCGCATGCGCGAGGAGCTACTGCGAGTCTTCGACGAGATTTATATTTTGAATTTACATGGCAATAGTCGTTTGAAAGAGAAAGCGCCCGATGGTGGTAAAGATGAGAATGTCTTTGATATTCAGGCGGGTGTGAGTATTAATATTTTGGTCAAGAAGAAAGGCGAGAAGAAACAGAAAGCTCGCTTGTTTTATCATGAGCTTTATGGTCTTCGCAAAGAGAAATTTGAAGCATTGGCGAAATTTGGATTAAAGAGCAAGGATTGGAAAAAGTTAACACCTAAAAAATCAACGTATTTCTTTATTCCTAAAAATTTTGTTGCAAAAACATTGTACGACAATGGCTTTTCGCTTGTAGAACTATTTCTGAAACAAAGCATTGGAATAACAACGGCTAAAGATTCTTTTATAGCATGTTTTACAAAACAGGAACTAGAAATAAAAATAGAAACAACATTTAAGGCTTCTACAGAAGAATACCGAGAATTGTATCACTTAGGGAATGATAGATCTGACTGGAATTTGCAGTCTGTTTTTCATGATATTCACTCAAACAAGAAAAATGGTGTCGTAATTTCTTATGCTTATCGTCCTTACGATAGGCGCTACTTGTTTTATACAGGAAAGAGTGGCGGTTTGATAGAGCGTCCACGTTTTAGAAATCTAGCGTCTCTTTTGTATCCAACGAATTTAGCATTGTGCACTACTCGAATAGTGTCGAATGATGTGTTTACTCATTGCTTTGTGGCTAATACAATTATAGATACACACTTAGTCTCCGATACTTACGCATTTCCCCTCTACAAATTACCCGATGGTTGGGATTATACTCCTGCCGAAATCGTAGCAGGTAAGACGAAAGATGGGAAGCCAATAGAACTCGAGCTGAATATGCGGCAAGAGATCTTAGATAAGATAAGCAAGGCGGTAGGCGAAACAGTAAGGGGCGAAGATGTTTTTGATTATATCTACGGCGTGTTGAACGACAGGGAGTATCGCGAGAAATACATTGAGTTTTTGAAGATAGACTATCCGCGTATCCCTTACCCAAAGGATAAGGCAGAATTCCAACGGTTTGTAGGAAAAGGGACGTGGTTGCGTCGCTTGCACCTTATGGATGAGACATTAGATATTCCTATAACAGCAACCTTTAGTATTTCAGGAACAAACCTTGTCGAGGTTCTGAAGTACGAAAACGAACGCGTGTGGATAAACGAAACGCAGTATTTTGGGAATGTTCCCCGTGAGGTATGGGATCATTATGTTGGCTCATATCAGCCTGCACGTTTGTGGTTGCAGAAACGAATAGGGCGGGTGCTGAGCTTTGATGATATCGAGTGGTATCGGCGGGTGGTGAGTTCGATAGGAGTGGAATTGCGATCTTAACACTAGACGGGGCTATTGGCGCAAAGCTATTTGTGCAAAATGAATAGAACAGGTATGCATTTAATTAAAAAAGTATTCTAACCCATTGATTATCAACTAAGCCTCTCAAATTATAGTATCTTTGGGTATAGAAGTAATATATGAAGATGGAGAATCTGGAAAAGTATATCAAAGCATTATCGCAGTTATACAAGACAGGTCTAGCTACAGAGCATACACTCCGTCAGATTTTGGTTGATTTTTTGATATCACTATCAGAACTAAGCAAGTTCAGCATTCTCAACGAACCTAAGCGAATAGAATGCGGAGCGCCAGATATTGTTCTATTACAAAAAGACAAAGTTCCTGTGGCATATATTGAGACCAAGGATATCGGCGACCCCGATCTACGCGGTTTAAAACAGAACAAGGTGCAATTTACGCGCTATAAGCAAGGGCTTGATTGTATAGTATTTACCGATTTTCTGCGTTTCTTGTTGTATCAAGAGGGTGAGTGTATTTTCGAAGTAGAGATTGCTCGGCAGGAGGGCGATCAACTTTGTTTGCTAGAGGATGC
>CBDEMG010000085.1:0-22156 GCA_965240855.1 uncultured Bacteroidia bacterium
TCTGCCCCTGAGCTACATCGGCAAACACGAGCGGTAGACGAGACTCGAACCCGCGACCCTCAGCTTGGAAGGCTGATGCTCTACCGACTGAGCTACTACCGCAACTTCACTACTTCGCTTCCTTCGCGTCGTGGGGAGAGCAGGATTCGAACCTACGAAGGCATCGCCAACAGATTTACAGTCTGCCCCAGTTGACCGCTTTGGTATCTCCCCTATATTCTTAAATTGAGCCGATGGAGGGATTCGAACCCACGACCTGCTGATTACAAATCAGCCGCTCTAACCAGCTGAGCTACATCGGCAACCAACCCTTCAAACAACGCTAACAACGGACAAAGGTAGAAACTTTATTCTACTTTGCAAAATACCTAACTGAAGATATTTATTTTTTCTATAAACTCGCACTAAACTATCTTCCTACACCCGTCTACCCGCACGCTTCTCTAACTGATGAACTAATGCATCCACCGCACCATCAATTGCATCCTCCACTGTACTCCCTTCCTTAGATGCGTAAAAATCACCATTTGCATTCACCCGTATTTCTACTCGTAAACTACCCGACAACTCCTCTAATTTACGAACTACTACACTCACAGACGTCGCAGAAAAACGCTGCAACTTCTCTAATTTACGTTCTACTTTCTTCAACTCATGCTCGGACATTTCCATACCCTGAACATCATAACGAACCTGTATCTCTCCCATTCTCTTAATATCCTTTTAATTCTCCTTTTCAGAAGACATGTTTATATCCTCTCCAAAACTTAACCCTCGTGGATGAGATCGAATATAACTAGATTTCAACTGTACCAAATCTGTATGAGTATACACCTGTGTCGTAGATAAACTACTATGACCCAACAACTCCTTTATTGATACAATATCCGCTCCCCCCGCCAACAAATGAGTCGCAAATGTATGACGCAACACATGCGGACTCGATTTCCCTATATGCCCCGTATACATCCCAATACTCTCACGTACTATCCAATACACAAAAGATGCCGTCACCCCTCTCCCTTTATCATCTACCAAGATAGGCATTTCTGGCAAGAGTCGCAAATTGTAAACCCTCGAAGTCTCACTCCTATACTCCATAAGCAAGCGGTCTACCTCCTCTGTTACTGGCAACAAACGTTCCTTCTTGCCTTTTCCTCGAACCAATAACATCCGATCCTTCTCGTTATAATCCCTCCAACACAACCCAACCACCTCACTCGAACGTAAACCCAACGTATACAATATCAGCAATAATAGCTTATCACGAAGCCCAACCCAACCTTCCGAAAAATGTGCATCTAAAAATAATGCCCGAATCTCTGTCTCTGACAAAAACTCAGGCAACTTCTTTACCGACTTCGGTCGATGCACTACTAAAAAAGGATTCTTAGACACCACACCAATCTGTTGAAGATACTTATAAAAGCTCCCCAACGACGACATCTTCCGATTCAAACTTCTCCCACCTATCCCACGTTTTAATGAACTCGATAACCAATACCGGACATCCCCATTCGACACACTCGCACAACACTCTATGCTTAAACAACCACTACACCCAAATGAATCAAAAAAATCAACTATATCCGACGAATAAGCTCGTATTGTATGTTCCGAACGCTTCCGTTCATAACGCAAATAGTCCACAAAACGCTGTCGTAGATCAACCTCTAACGACATTGACAGTGTGTCCCTTCAAAAAAAAATATCCTAAACCGAGCTATAGGTGTCTCTCTAGTTATTCCGATCTTCATCCTGCATCCGCTGTACATAACGCGCATGCAATATCTCCTCACGACGACGAACTGAAGGCTTCGTATAAGCTGTACGCCTACGAATCTCACGCATCGTACCCGTTCGATCAAACTTACGCTTAAAACGCTTCAACGGACGATCTATCAACTCGCCTTCCTTCACTTGCACTATTATCATACCTACTTCTCTTACTTTACTATAAATACCATTCCTCTGCAAAATTACACTCTCAAATACAATCCACCAAATCTCTACTACAAATTCCCACTCTTCTTTACTCCTCTCACAAAAGATTACTTATACTGTAAATTATTCTATACAACCTCAACTACTCGTAAAAACCAATTTCTCAGACGAATCCATCTCACTCCAATCTTTTTCTACAAAAAAACGCTCTACTTCCACCATCCTATTGCTCTACTTTTGCCTCAAGTAGACCACTTGCCAATAAATTATCTCGCAAACGCTCTGCTTGCACAAGATCTGTAAATCCACTTATGTAGTATATGTTCTGATTCGTCTCTGTCCTTTTACTCAAAATTTCTTTCTCTGGTGCCAATAAATTAACTGTCTCTGCTACATATTGCGGCAATTCAGACGGATATACCCCTATTGTCACACTATACTGTTTTTCAAGATTATGTTCAACCTCCCTCTCCTGCGAAACTGAAGACGCGAACAATTCTACCGATTGAGCTCGTGCCAATGTTACCTTGCGACCATTATACCAAGCCACAACAAATGCATCTGGAAATCCACACTTCTTCGCCAACTGTTTCCCTTTGTCCGCCTGCTCTTTGAGTCTAAATCCACCTGCATAATACTTACGGATTTTCCCTCCCTGCAACGTCTCCGCTACTATGGGATACATCCCCTGAAAAAGTGCAGGGTCTATCGGATTACTATACGCTCCTAACTGCAAGCGATAAACTACTCCCGAAGGTTGCGATACATCCCGAGGTACATCATCTTCTGTCTGATAAGGTGACGACTCCAAAATCTGCAACCCTTCTGCACTTACATTTTGCTGCTCTGCTAGATTCTTTCGATCTTGAGGAGTTCGCATCACCACTGTTCCCACTGAACGCTCTATACTGCCCACTTGCGCCTCTCCTTGCATTACAAACGAAGGCGTCGTATCTTGTCCTTTCATCTGTGGCTGCACTGCACCATACACTAAAGCCTCATATGCCGCAATTCGATTCAAAATCAAACTCCGATATTTCTCCATATTCCATGCGTAAGAAAAACCTAACTCATAATACAAATTGGCAATCTCTTGCAATAGCAATGCAAGGAATTCAACTTCTCCCTCTTCATGTACAGCCCGATTATTACGGAGCGTTTGCGCTATATTCTTATACTCGTTTGCCTTAGACTCCGCTGCAAAAATTTCCAACTTCGCATCCCGATTCCCCTTCATATAAGATACCGCTAGACACTGCGAAAAAATCTGTGCTCGTATTTCTACATTGCGACAATATCGTTTTACATAAAACTGACTCTCTTGTGTTGCCACATACTCCGCTTTCCCTATTTCTGCCGTTGTACTCGTTGAATCCTCCAACAACTTATGCACAGATTCCCATTTCTGACTTAGCTCCTTTGTCTCTTTCCAAAATACTGGTCTCTGACGTGCTATTTCCTCCAGCGCTTTCAATTCATTAGCTTGCATCACACTCGCCGCTGGTTTTGCTAAATACAAGGCAGTCGGATCATCTTTGACATATGCTCCTAAAGAGCTATCCATGCTGAGTGTAGCGCGATGTCCTGTTATATATTCCTGTTCTATGACACTCGCCTTTGCAAACCTCAAATCCGCACTCCGCTGCGCCGCAAGCATCCTATCTACTACTTGCTCAATCCGAGCTTCATAACGCCTACGATCCTCTGCAGTTTTTACTTCCCAAAGCCTCTCTCGCAACCCTTCCAATTGCTTCCGTAAAGAATCCGCCAATCGCTGCGCTGCAAATCCCTCTACTAACAATCGTTCGTGTTCAGGATCGCTCTCCACTTCTTTATACTGAACCACCTTTACCCGATTTCTTGCAGCCTCACGCTGAACAGATTGCACCGAATCTACCAAAAGCTCATCTACGCCCTGAAAAAGCGCTATTGCCTTTCGATCTGTTTTATTACCTAACGACGTTCGTAATTGTGCAGGATCATAAGACACGGTATAAAGACACAAACTATCAGGGGCACACCCCCTATTCGATGCTATGAGAATACGACCATGCGAATCTGGTAGGGTTAGTAAATAATCATCAAAAGGTGAATTATACGGGAATCCCAAATTCTCTGGAATACCCCACTGATTGGTTATAGGATCAAATGTCGAAGTAAATATATCTAATCCTCCCATACTCGAATGTCCTTTCGATGAGAAATATATCGTATTTCCCCTTGCAGCTAAAAGAGCAAACGCTTCATCGTAAGGAGTATTGATTACATTACTCAACGGCGCTGGTATAGACCATTTCCTATCTGTACGGAGTTCCGTAAGATAAAGATCGCGCTGCCCATTTTGCGACTTTCTATTGGGATACACCACCTGTGTCCCTACTCTAAGCTCATCCGGATACGCAACTAATGTAGGGGGATAAAGCTTTGCATCATCAAACTCTCCATATAAAGCAGCAGGAAGAGGTATTAAATGATAACTCTCTGGAGACAACCTCGTCCGCGAACTTACTGAATCCCAAATAGTAGTTTGAGTACTATACAATATTGGTCTATAGGATACTCCCGTATAACGTATCCCCATTTCACACTCAACGATAGACTGCTTTGCTTCAATATCAGAGTATAATAATGGATCTGCTACAGGGATATAGCGCTCAAAAGTCGCAATCGACGCTTCAAACTGGTAGGTTAACGATTGTAACCGAGCTAGTAAAAATATACGATACGGACTCGCTGGTATCGCATGCAAAAGCTCTATAGCTTCCTCTAACGATTTATGCTGCTGATAAAAGGCTGTTGCCAAATATTCTCGCACTAGACTGGACGTATCCCCCCCCCTAATAAGAGAATCTGCTTGTCGCTCTACCTGTGCAAAACGTTTTTGCTTCATGCATTGCTGTATTCTAATGTAAGACTCTTCCTCGGCCTTAACGTTGAATACAACAAACGAACTAAACAACACCAGCAGTACGACGACAACCTGGTAGCTTCGACCTCTGCAAACAACACATCGACCTCCCTCAAAGCACATCCGTAGTTGACATATCACTTTGTAAGATTAACAAAGGTACGGAATTTCGATTTCCTAGACCGATAAAGAAATTTCCCACACCAAATAAGATTATTGCATAATTACATTTTGAAACATGCAGCTACAAAATATTACTTTTTCATACCCTTGATTTTCAATGAGGTATATCAAAATACATATCTTCGTAGCGAGAGCGATAAAATGCGCGTCATAAACAATTCGAGCGCCCCCCATAACCTAAGTATTTTGATTGTTAAATAGTTATATTGGGATAGAACGTGCCCAGAAAATGACAGCACATTTTGCTCCACGCTCTCACATCACTTACGTTTTGACACAGTCTTATCAATATTTTAAGATGTAATTCATCTTTTCCTCCATTAACTCAAAAAGACCTCTCCTCTACAAAAAAAGCGCTGCAATCTACTTGCAACGCCTTCTCTTTACTCAATCCTCACAAACACAACTAATGCTTCATTCGAAAAGCTCGACTTGGAAAATATGCTGTACCCATTAGCTCTTCCTCTATACGCAAAAGTTGATTATACTTACTCACCCGATCCGAACGCGAAGCCGATCCTGTCTTAATCTGTCCCGTATTCAATGCAACTGCAAGATCTGCTATTATTGTATCTGAAGTCTCGCCAGAACGATGACTCATTATTGCATTCATTGCATGAATATCTGCCATCCGTACTGCATCTATTGTTTCCGAAAGTGTACCGATCTGATTCACCTTCACCAATATCGCATTACCCGCACCTTCCGCGATCCCCTTCTCAAGACGTGCAACATTCGTCACAAACAAATCGTCTCCTACAAGTTGAATCCTATCTCCTAACGTATCTGTTAGCTGTTTCCAACCACTCCAATCATCCTCTGCCAAACCATCTTCTATACTCACTATAGGATACTTCTCCGTTAACATCTTCCAATAAGCTACCATCTCACCCGCCGTACGATCCTCATGCGTCGATTCGAAATGATACAGCCCCCGCTCCCCATTATAGAACTCTGAAGCAGCCGCATCCAATGCTAAGAAAACATCCTCGCCCGGCTTATAACCTGCAGACTCTATTGCCTGTATTATCACATCCAGTGCAGCCTCATGTGTTGGCAGACTGGGAGCAAAACCTCCCTCATCTCCTACATTCGTCGCAAAGCCTTGTTTTTTCAATACACTCTTCAGATGATGAAACACCTCTACTCCCATCTGCAATGCGCGTGAAAACGTAGGAGCTCCAGCTGGCATTATCATAAACTCTTGAATATCAATAGGATTATCTGCATGCTTGCCCCCATTCAATATATTCATCATCGGAACCGGAAGCGTTCGCGCGTTTACTCCTCCTATATACCGATAAAATGGCATCCCCAACTCATTGGCTGCTGCACGTGCAACAGCCATCGAAACCCCAAGTATCGCATTCGCACCTAGTTTACCCTTATTAGGAGTCCCATCCAATTCTATTAGCAAATTATCAATCAACCGCTGCTCCTGCACATCCACCCCCTTCAAACTCTCCGCAATTACCGTATTCACATTATCTACTGCCCGTAAGACCCCCTTACCCAAATATTTACCTTTATCGCCATCGCGCAACTCCACTGCCTCATGTACTCCTGTCGATGCTCCACTAGGCACGGCTGCCATACCTACCGCTCCAAGCGACGTCGCTACCTCTACTTCTACTGTTGGATTACCTCGAGAATCTAATATCTGACGGGCATGTACCTCCAAAATATTTCCCATTTCCTCTAAAAATTGATCGTATTCGATACACAAAGTTGGTAAAAAATACCATCGTAAACAGACCTGCTAATTTAGCTAACCCCTCACTATACAAAAAAAGAGCGGGGAGTTTCCTCCCATCGCTCTTCCTTATCTGTCGGGGTGACTAGATTCGAACTAGCGACCCCACGCCCCCCAGACGTATACTCTAACCGGACTGAGCTACACCCCGAACTTCAACACACAAAAGTAATATAAAGTTTACGTTTTTACTATAGCTACTATAATTTACCTACCCTCAGTCTCTTTATCTTTACAGTAAAAAAGATTTGATATAAATTACATCGAGTTTATTATCTTTGTGAGAAATAAATAAGTGATGTGCGATGGAACAAAATCAGAACTCAAACTTTGGTGCTAACACAAGCAAGGGGGCAGATAACAACCAGCAAATATCGCCGACTGAGCCCATTAGTACAAAAGATACTGTTCGAAATCTTTTTACACAATACCTTGTACAGAAGGGACACCGAAAAACCCCCGAACGCTTCGCTATATTGGATGAGATATACTCACGAGAAGGACACTTCGACATAGAGACTCTCTACATCTTCATGAAGAATAAAAACTATCAGGTTAGTCGTGCCACTCTCTACAACACTATTGAACTCCTACTCGATTGCGGACTCGTCACAAAACACCAGTTCGGCAAAAATATGGCACATTTCGAACGTGCTTATGAGTGTAAACAACACGACCACCTAATATGCACTCAATGCGGGAAACTTATCGAGTTCTGCGATCCTCGAATTCAAGAAATTCAGGACTCTGTCGCTACTCAGCTACATTTCAAGGTCACGCAACATACTTTATACTTCTACGGCATTTGCGAAGACTGTCTAAAAGATCTACGCAGCTAACTAAACTTCCACCTAATGCTAATCGCAAAACTATACGTAATTTAGTACCGCAAAAACAGTTTGCCGCAGCAAGCGGCTCTTAATAGCCGAGAAGTATAATAGCATAGCTTATGTGTAGTAATGACGGTTTGCACGTTGGCAAAGTTGACGTGCTTTTAGGGTTACAGTGGGGTGACGAAGGAAAAGGGAAGATTGTTGACGTACTTGCAAAAAATTATAAAGTTATCGCCCGTTTCCAAGGTGGTCCTAACGCTGGACATTCTCTCGTCTTCGGTAACGAACATTTCGTATTACATACGATCCCCAGCGGGATCTTTCGCTCCGAGGTGCAGAATATCGTAGCTAACGGTGTCGTTATCGATCCTGTATCTTTTCAAGAAGAGGTCTCTCAACTCCAAAAACTCGGGATAAATGTGCATGAAAAAATAACTATTGCACGACGTGCACACCTCATCCTCCCTACACACAAACTACTCGATGCTTTCTACGAAAAAGCAAAAGGAAATCAAAAAATCGGCTCTACTCTTAAGGGAATCGGACCGACTTATACCGACAAAACTGCGCGCAACGGACTCCGAGTCGGTGATATTCTCCTCCCCGATTTCAAAAATCGGTACGAACTGCTCAGAGCTGAACACCTCCGCACCATGAACGATGAGCCTGACCGAAATCTACTCGCTAAATCCGAAAAAAGATGGTTCGAGGCCATCGAAACTCTCTCTAAGTTCCATATTGCTGACACCGAATTTATTGCCGATTCCTACCTTCGTAGTAACACAAATATACTTGCAGAGGGAGCACAAGGCTCTATGCTTGACATAGATTTCGGTTCATACCCCTTTGTCACCTCTTCTAATACAATCTGTGCAGGTGCATGCACAGGACTCGGAGTCGCTCCAAATCGCATCGGACGCGTATACGGCATCTTCAAAGCTTATTGCACGAGAGTTGGAGCCGGTCCTTTCCCTACCGAACTATGCGATACTACGGGCGATAAAATGAGAGAACAGGGACACGAATACGGTGCCACAACTGGGCGATCGCGTCGATGCGGATGGCTAGACCTCGTAGCTCTCAAATATGCCATCATGCTCAATGGTGTTACAGATCTCATCATGACAAAAGCAGATGTCCTCTCCAATTTCGATAAAATCCTAGTTTGCACACAGTATAATGTAAACGGTAAGAAATTAAACGGAATTCCCTTCTCTCCCTTGCAAGTTGTAGAACCTATCTACAACGAATTCGAAGGATGGAATACCGAGATCCGCGGCTGTAAAAACTACAAAGCTCTACCTTCCGCTCTACAACATTTCATATCTTTTATAGAAAAAGAAACGAAAATCCCTATTACAATTATCTCTCTTGGTCCCGATCGCGAAGATACTCTCATCCGTAACTAAATCGTGCGTAAGACTACTTTTCCTCCTCTCAATTTCCCACAAGCTCCACTCCGAATAAGAGAAAACGGACAAGGTTACGACGTCTTCGACCCTTGCAGACTACTCTGGGTCTCTCTCTCGCCAGAAGAGTGGGTACGACAACATGTAATACACTACCTCACCCACTACAAAAAATACGCCTCCTCACAAATACACGTAGAAGAACTTGTGCTCGTTAACAAACAACATCAGCGCGCAGATATTGTCGTATATGGCAAAGGTGGTAGAGCACACCTTCTCATTGAATGCAAAGCTCCACATATACAACTCTCTGATGAAACCCTCTGGCAAGTTAATACCTATAACCGCATACTCAACGCTACCTATATGGCTATTACAAATGGACTCACTACTGCTGTCTTCAAACAAGAAGACTGTATGCAATATGTAGGCAACGAGTTTCCTGCATGGCAATAACCACTTCTCCTATCCTTTGCAAAAAAAAATCCTCCATGCAATCGCGCACAGAGGACACTAACTTTCTAAGCAAATACTTACTACTACTTCTTCTTTGCTTCTAGCTTCAATTCTGCATCTTCTAACTTCCAACTCAACTTAAATTCTTTCTTTGCAGCTTCATAACTCGCATTAACTTCCCCTTTACTCTCTGAGGCTTTGAATAAAATCTTACCTTTTTTATTCTCAACTACGGGCAAATTAAATACTAAGCTCTGCGCTGCATTATTATAATCGAACTTTAATGCTACCTTAGCATTCTCACCAGATTTTTCAATCGTCATCTCTTTTAAATCAATCGTTTCTATTTTCTTATTAATAGGAGTCGTTATCTTTCCTGTATAGGATCCCACCACATCATCCAAACTCACGGATTTTTCTTCCTCTTTCTTGTTACAAGATGCAAACACAAATGCAACAGCAATAACACTCAACACAAACCATTTTAGTAGTTTCATCACTTTTTTTTTGTTGTTTATAAAACAAATATAGTGTATTCTTACTACTTTTTAATAAACCTTCTTTCACAATTTCACTATTTGTTCTTCTCCTCCTGTTAAGAGCCGATACTGATGCTCTGTTCCGTCAGGTAAAAAATATTTTAGTAAATATTCGTGATGCTTCTTAAGCGTAAAAGTTAGCATATCATTCAAATCATGCGATCCTGCAAGCGTCCTACCACCATCGACCTGTCCTCCAGCATCAAAAATATCCACATTCACTGCTACACGCCTATCACCATCGAGCGTAGGATCTTCATATAAGACTTTCACAAGTACATACTCTCCTCGCAATTTCTTATGCTGCTCCGCCATATACATATCTACATAACGACGTGTCACATTCTCTGCCCCAACGTACGTTATCGTCGAATCCCATACGAGAGGAAAAGACATGCCCGTTGACTTGTACGAAGTCGCATAAATCGCATGCAAAGAGTCTTTCTCGTCTGCTCGTCCAGCGCTTGACATAAACCAACTTTTATTCAAGCCCGACGGATAATACTCCGTAAAATACCACTGCCCATCTATCCAAACCTCATTCCAATTATGATTACCCCTATTATCATACCAGTTGGGTGTGCCTGCTATACGCGAGGGAATACATACAGAACGGAACGCATCGGTCAACAAAATCGAGAGACCACTACACGAAGCCATTTTCTGTCGCATAGATTCGTACGGACTCTGATCTGGTTTCTCCCGCTGCGTATTATAATCTACCATGAGTTCATCCCGAATATGTTTATTCACGCTATCTACTGCTGCGCGGAGCTCGGTAACGCCGTCAAGATACTTTGCAAAACGCTCATAAAAATCTTTTCGCCAATTATCACGTCTCTCATTCAAAACACAATAAGGGAGTACATCATTAAAAAAAATCTCTTTCGGTATATCTGCTCCCCATGCAAATCGTTCTTTCGCTATATACGCATACGCCACATTCTCCAACAAAAACGCTGCATTCAGATTCGCTAAATCTCGCGCTGGCATATGTACTATTAAGAAAGCTATCGCCTCCTGTTGTTCCTTTGGTGCATTCTCCAATGCTCGCCAAAGCTCCTTAGAATTCTTGCCCGCCCCCACCATTGCTGCTTGCAACTCTTGCATTTGTTCATGAGAGAGCCCTTTAGGATGTGGCGAGTTACAACTCACCACGAAATACATTCCAAAAAATAGCAATATAACTCCAAGTATCCTCCTTATTATCTCCTTCATCTCTCCTTTTACTCCCAAATCCTACGATCCTCTACCCCTATACAAAAAGGGGTACACACCCAAAATGCAATACCCCTCTTTCTATCTCTTAAAACGATATCTTCTAGAGGATTAACATCGCATCCCCATACGTAGCAAAGCGATACTCCTCCTTTACTGCCGTATTGTACATCTCCATCAATAGATCATACCCCGCAAAGCTCGCTACCGTGATCATCAACGACGAACGAGGAAAATGAAAATTCGAAATTATACTCTTGGGCACCTGCACTTGATATGGTGGGAAAATAAACTTATTCGTCCAACCTCGTGCTGCCTTAATACGTGCATCTGTTGTGACACTACTCTCAAGCGTTCGTATTACCGTCGTCCCGATAGCACAGACATTTTTACCTGCATCCAGCGTCCCATTTACAATCTCTTCTGTCTCCTTCGAAATCTCAAATTGCTCCGAAGCAGCCTTATGCTTAGAGAGATCTTCAACCTCTATCTTTTGAAAATTCCCTAAACCTGCATGCAAGGTAATGTACGCAATATTCACCCCCTTAATCTCTAATCGTTTCATCAACTCACGGCTTACATGCAAGCCTGCTGTTGGTGCTGCAACGGCGCCTACATGCTCCGCATATATCGTCTGATAGCGCTCTTCATCGGCCTCCTCTACATCTCGTTTTATGAAACGCGGTATAGGCACCTCTCCTAGATCATGCAAACGTCTTGCAAACTCATCATCCGTCCCATCAAAGAGAAATGTAATAATGCGTCCACGACTCGTTGTATTATCTACTACCTCGGCTACCAACGAATCTCCCTCTCCAAAATAAAGCTTATTTCCTATGCGAATCTTACGCGCTGGATCCACCAAGACATCCCACATATGACGCTTAGTATCCAACTCACGAAGCAAGAAAACTTCTATCTCCGCATTATTCTTCTCTTTTATTCCAAACAACCGAGCTCGAAAGACTTTCGTATTATTCAAGACCACCGTATCTCCCTCATTAAAATAGGAGACTACATCCTTAAAAGTCTTGTGCTCAATCTTCCCAGTCTTACGATTCCCTACCATCAAACGCGATTCATCGCGATACATAGGAGGTCGTAGAGCTATTAACTTCTCTGGCAAATTAAAATCGAACTGCGATAGTTTCATTTATTTGGATATATATTGTAAGCTATTGGTTTATCTCTTGCAAATTTCTACCTGCCACGATCTCAAAATACTTCTCAAGCATTTCTAAAGTTACTGCCTCGGCTACCGTATAAGCACCACTCCCCGTACGTCTTAGGGCAGAAAGATACGCTCCACTTGCTAACAAACGCCCTAAATCGCGAGCTATTGCACGAATATACGTCCCCTTCGAACATCGTATACGCGCCTGCACAAAATTCCCCTCACGTCGCAAAATCTCAAATTTATGGATTGTTATAGGTACTGCTGGCAAACTCTCCTCCGATTCTCCTCGACGTGCCAACTTATAAGCTCGCTTCCCATTGATGCGCTTGGCAGAAAAAATAGGCGGTTGTTGCATTTGCTCACCACACATCTTTTCTACCTCCTTCTGTAACAACGCGTCTGTAATATGCTCCGTCGGGAACTGAGCCTCAATCGCAGTTTCCATATCGTGCGATGGGGTCGTTGCGCCCAATGTAAACTGCGCCTCATACTCCTTATCCTCCCCCGTTAAATGCATTGCGTCCTTTGTCTTCTTACCCACACACAGCACCATCAAGCCTGTTGCAAGCGGATCCAATGTCCCCGCATGCCCCACCTTTATCTTAGATATAGCAAAGTACTTACGCAAAAGAAGACGTACCTTCGAAACCACATCGTTCGAAGTCCAGCCAAGCGGCTTATCTATCAATAAGATTGTACCCGAGCCCAGTAACTGCTCCTTACTGATTGCTGCTATATTCATTGTACAACAATTGCTAGCAAACCTACTCAGGCATTGAGAAATGCTACTGCTAAAGCAACTGCTCCTAGTAGCAGACAATAGAGAGCAAACCAAACCAAACGTCCTTTACGCACTATACGGAGCATCCATCTACAAGCTAAATACCCCGTAACAAAGGCCGTCAAAACACCTACAAAAAAAGATGTCCCCTGTACATGAGCAGCAGTAAAATTCCCAGAAAACACCTCCAGCAAGTTCATCCCTATTACAGGAGGTAACACCATCAAAAACGAAAAGCGTGCTGCATTAGGACGATCAAAACCCATAAAGATCCCCGTTGCAATTGTCGCCCCACTACGAGACAATCCTGGCAGTACTGCAACGGCTTGCGCAAAACCCATTCCAAGTGCAATCCCATACGTCGGTTTATGGCGTATGTGCTCAAGACGAGTCGGACGACTCGTACGCCATAGCAAAAATGCTGTCACCAGTAACATCGTTCCTACTATGAGTAAATTGCCACGAAAGAGTTCCTCAATCCTATCCTTTAACAAAAAGCCTACCAAAGCAACAGGAAGCATCGAAACCACTATCTTGAGTACATACTCTGTTTCCCAGTTCCACCGAAATGCTAAAACTCCCCTAAAAAGTTGCCAAATCTCGCGCCACAAAGCAACTATCGTACTCAACACTGTTGCTCCGTGCAAAGCTACCGTAAACGTAAGATTCTCCTCTCCTGATATCCCTAACAATACTCGCGAAAGCTCAAGATGACCACTACTACTCACAGGCAAGAACTCCGTAAGACCTTGTACGAGCCCCAACAATATCGCTTGCCAAATTTCCATTATTGTGCATTATCACTGTCTGTATCACGCTTCTTACCTCGATACATGATCGCAAAAATCTCAAACAAAAAGCCGCCTAATACCAACATCGGAGCTAACGTTATCCTGCGAAAATTAAATATCTCCGGATTAAAACCCGTAAGATCCTCTGCCTTACCCCCTATCATCAATATAAAACCTAGGACAATGATTACAAAACCAATGGCCAGTAATTTATAATTCAGTCGTGTTAAAGGAAAACGACTATCCTTTCTTGCCTCCTCTTGCTTCTTTTTATCCTCTGCCATGATACCCTCTTCCTCTAAATTTCTTAATAATACAAATCATCTGCAGCTCTACGCAAATACTTCCCCACTGCGAAATACGTCGTTACTGTATTTATAGCTACACCTACTAACAATACAAAGATACTCACCAAAAATAGTATCCCATATTGCCGCAAATTCACGAGTGCTTCAAAATCGTCCTGTACTAACCATATAGTAAACAAAAGCAAACCTACAGCTAAAAGAGCCGAATAAAACCCATGACGTACTGCGCGATACAAAAAGGGACGTTGTATAAAATACGATGTCGCTCCTACAAGCTGCATTGTCTTAATTATAAAACGACGTGCATATATCGAAATCCGAACCGTGTTGTTAATCAATACCAAGGCAATGAAACTCATTACTAAGCTGAAAACAAGTATCAGGAGACTCATCTTATTCACATTCGTATTTACAAGATCTACCAAACTGGGCTCATAGTTCACTTCACTCACCTGAGGAGCGTTCAACAAAGATCTAGTTATACTCTCAAGACTATCATTATTCGTCCATGCTGCATGCAATTTAAGCTCAATGGAGGGAGAAAGTGGATTATATTTCAGTAATTCTAAGAAATTCTCGCCTATCTTCTCTGACAACTCCACAGCAGCACGCTCTTTACTTATAAATTCTGAACTTTTTACATACGGAGATGCATCTAACGTCTTTCGCAAAAATTCCGCATCTGCATTGCGGACATCCTCCTGTAACACTACCGAGAAACTCAAATTCTCCTTTACATACATAGAGAGACGCTCTACATTAATCAGCAGTAAACCCAATAAACCTAGTGCATAGAGTACGAACGTTGTACTAATTATAGAGGAAATAAAACTACTCCGTAAGCGCCAGTTTGCTTTACCACTGCTACTGCTTCGCATCTCTATTTTTATTTCAAGCTCCCACTGGCTGTGGAGACGACGCCAACTGCCTACGGAAAAATTTGATCACCGAGAAAACTAGTATAATTACGATGAGCACGCCAAAGATCAAATCTATCCAACGTCCTATGTAATAACTGGGTAACGAGAACGAAAAAACTATCTCCTTTGCTCCCTCAGGCACATACAAACCCCGAAGTAAATAATCAACTCGATGAATCGGAGCTTCTACCCCATCAATCCTTGCAACCCAACCCTTCGGATAATATACCTCAGAGAATACTGCAAAACGTGCCCCGTTTGCGCTCACACGATACTCTAAACGATTGGGAGCATAGGAAACCAACGCTATCCGATCCGAACTATCTCTACCAGCAAAGTGCTCTGCTATATGCGCTTCTGATTCTTGAAGATAGCCCACGCGATCTATAGCAGGATTACCTATCGAATCTAACTCTGCATCTGCCGTCGGGACATAGACTAAACGATCAACAAACCAAGCCTCTCCAAAACGCTCAACGTTCTCTTCTACTCTTACTCCTCGTTCTCGATCAGGAAAAATGACGTACTTCGCATTCATCAAATTCAACATGGCTGGTTTCCCACCATAGCGATCTATCAAATCCTGATACCGACGCAACTTCACCCCATGGTAACCTCCAAGCGATTTATGATAGTAAGAAGTCGATGCATCATTAAATGGACTCACACTCGCATTAAAAACACGGAAATAACCATGATCCTGTAGAATTCTTTGATCTGCTACTGTCTTCGGAAAGGGTTGCTGATTGTGCGACTTTGCTACATAATGCACTCCATCATATCGCTTATTAACTAACCAGAGATCAGTAATTATCAAAAGACCCGTTAATACTACATAGACCAGCGACCGAACCTTCCCCTTAAGATAAAAAAACAACACCCCACTCGCCACTAATATATACCCTGCACTACGAAATATGTCAGTCAAAAGCAAACTCGCTCGATCCTTTCTCAAAGCAACAATAAGCTGTTCTGGATAACCACTCTGTACATACACCGCATCCTGTGGCGAAGAAAAACTAAACCAAATACTCGCGAACAAGAATACAAGCAAAAGCCCCAGTAAGGAGATAAAGGCAATATAAAAAGCTCGCAAAGCGCGCGACTTATCGACCTTGCCTTGTAACAAATCCGACAACCCTAATATGGCTAGTAACGGTATGCAAAACTCGCAGATTACCAATATCATACTCACCGAACGGAACTTATTGTAACCTGGAAATATCGCAAAAAAGAGATCCGTAAACCATTGAAAATTATGCCCCCACGAGAGCATCAATGCAACGACAGAGACTCCTAACAAAGCCCAACGCACCGCTCCCCTAAGAAGGAAAAAAGAAAAAACAAAAAGAAAAAGAACTACTGCACCAAGGTACACTGGTCCCGATGTCATTGGTTGATCGCCCCAGTAGAGCGGTAATTGCTTTAGTATCGCACGTTCTTGCTCACGTGGAATACGTACCTCTTGCAAAAATCTCGCAACCTGCGACTGTTCATCCAACTCATACACCGATGCCCCTCCATAAAAATTGGGCACTAGCATATTAAAACTCTCTAACTTTCCATAACTCCACTGTGTAGCATAACTCTTATCTAAACCTTCACTTTTTTGTAGCTCAGTTTCCGCCAGATAGGACTGACCACGAATACTCGATTTCCCATAATCATAAGTTTGGTAGAGACGATTAAAATTCGCCCCCACTCCCAACAGAGCTGCAATAGCCAAAAAAGCACTTCCCACAAAAAAAGTTCTCAAAGCACGCACTCGAAATAACTCAACGAAACGCCATATTACAATCGCGAGAATTATAAAAAAAGTATAATAAGTAATCTGTACATGTCCCGTTGCCAAACTTAGTGCAAAACTCAATGCAAAAAGACCCGCACCTGCCCAATACCTTTGCTTATATGCGAGTACTACACCTGCCACCATCGGTGCCATATAACTTATTGCGTGCAACTTAGCATTATGTCCAGCTCCCACAATAATGAAAAAATAGGTAGAGAAACCATAGCCTACTGCCCCCACAATTGCTAACCAAGGCTTTACTCCAAGCACTAGCAATAGAATATAGAATCCCAACATCGTAATAAGAAGATAACTAGCTGGGCGTGCTCCAAAATTCAACACCTGATCGATCGGCGAGATTACATTGTAATCATACGTCAGAGAAACCATTACCGATGGCATCCCCGAAAACATACTTCCTGTCCAGAAACTCTGTGCGCCATCGTGTTCTTTACGATAATTCTCTAATTCCTGCGCCGAACCTTGCCACTGATCACGATCGGTCTGTGCAACCGTCTTCCCTAAAAGCAACGGATAGAAATAAAGGTACGAGAGTGCTAAAAACAATACAATCGCTACGAAATGAGGTAATAATAATCGCCAACTCAGACGCGAAAAAGGACAACTTGTTATTCTCATGCCTCACAAATACTCAACAGTCGCACAACTTATATATTCAAATCTCCCAAATTACCGCGCACTCACAGACAAATTCTGGTTACTAGCAACCAACTCAAGAGCCTTTTGAAGCTCTGTATCCAATTCCTGAATTATAGGATAATATCCTTTATTATCCAATATACCTCGTACCACTAATGCTCGCAACTGAATCTCCAATAACCTCTCTGCTCTCCCATGTCCCTGTACCACCAATCTAGGATCGTCCTTGCGTGCAAAAACGTCAAACTGTTGCAACAAGTTCTGTTTGCGAAGATAAACATCCAGCTGCTGCCAATCAGAGAACTGCTGCAAAAACTCACGGTGTTGATCTACATAGCGCTGTGTAAAACGGTAGGGAAGTCCTTTACTTGTCACACTCTTGTAGTAAGCAGAAAAACCTACGGTATCTAGGGGGACAAAGACATCTGGCACTATTCCACCACCTCCATACACCACACGTCCATGGGTCGTTGTAAAACGCTGCAAGGTATCTTGGTGAATACTATCACTATGCAAAAGCTCGCCATGTACCAAGCGTTCCAACCACTCCTCGTTGTATTTTTCGTTCTCACCTAACTTATAAGGCTTCTGAATACAACGCCCCGAGGGGGTATAGTAACGCGCTACGGTGAGCCGAATTCCACTCCCATCAGCAAACATTCGTTGTTCTTGTACTAAACCTTTACCAAAAGTCCGTCGTCCTATGATAAGTGCACGGTCATTATCCTGCATCGCACCCGCTACAATCTCACTAGAAGAGGCTGAATACTCATCTACCAAAACCACTAAAGGTATATTACGCAACACTCCCTCACTTTCTGTACGGATTTCTTGACGCGGCCGTGCACGTCCTTCCGTATAAACAATTAACTGCCCCTGCTGTAAAAATTGCATCGCAATAAAACACGCAGCCTCGAGAAATCCACCGCCATTCCTCCTCAGATCTAACACCAAGCGCTGCATCCCCTGCATTGCCAATTTCCGTATTGCATCTTGAAATTCTCGCGGTGTTGTCTGTGCAAAACGCGAGAGACGAATTACCCCCGTTTGTTCGTTTGCCATATAAGCAATCTCTACACTCGTAAGTGGTATCCGATCACGCGTTATCTCTATTGCTAGTGTATCTGGTACTCCAGAGCGCTCCAATCCTACAACGACCTTAGTTCCTCTAGCACCACGGAGAAGATGCATCACCGAATCTGTCGTAACCTTCTTTCCTACAATACGATGCCCATCAACACTCAAAAAACGATCTCCCATCAAAATTCCAGCCCGCTCCGATGGTCCACCTGCTATTACACTCTGGACGATGACCGTATCCGTCACCATATTGTAAGTTACACCTATCCCATCAAAATCCCCACGTAACGGCTCAGACACAGCCTCCATCTCTTCCGAGGTAAAAAACTCCGAGTGCGGATCCAATTGCTTAAGAAATAACTGTGCAACCTTGTTCTCCATACTATCGAGGTTCACACTATCTACATAGTCGCTACTTACAGCCCCCATAATCGCATGCAACTTATCAACATTGCCAAAAGCCCGTAGTAGCCCTATTAGTTGATTCGCAGAACGACGCTGCAATATGAAGAGCGTAAGTACAAAAACTAGCAATAACAAAGCTATGATCAACAACCACCCTCCTTTTCTCATACTACACTCCTCAACACATTATTCTTGCTCGCCATCTTCGATGACGATATGCTCTGTTTCGATATTAGCACGATGCAAAAGTTCAATCCCTTCCATATTGCGATACTCTGTTGAGTAAACCACACGTCGAATTCCTGCTTGGATTATCAATTTTGCACACTCCATACACGGACTTGCAGTAACATAAAGAGTAGCGCCATCGCTACTATTATTGGATTTCGCAACCTTAGTTATTGCATTAGCCTCTGCATGCAATACATAAGGGAACGTCTCATTATTTTCGTTCTCACACACGTTAGGAAAGGAAGATGGCGTACCATTGTAGCCATCTGATATTATCATCCTATCTTTCACGATTAAAGCGCCCACTTGCAGACGCTTGCAATATGAATTGCTCGCCCAAATCTGCGCCATCCGCAGATAACGCTTGTCCAGCTCTCTTAGTTTTTCTTTATCCACTAGACAACGTATAGCTAACTATTGCACTCCCTGTGCCCAGGACCGGAGTCGAACCGGTACGGATTTCTCCACTGGTGTTTGAGACCAGCGCGTCTACCAATTCCGCCACCTGGGCTCTCTTGCCCGCTTCTCTGGTACAAAGGTATACATTTTTCGAATTCCAATATACTTCTTCCACAACGTAAGTTACGATGTGTTGAAGACAAGTATTTTACAGCTACCCTTCCCTACTGAAATTCGATTTACTGATAATTCGCAATAGACCTAAATGGATTAATCCTCAGAAATATCTCTCGCTTCAATATAAATCTTTGACGCTTCTCGTCTAGAAAATTCGAAATTAGATTCGCTATAAGCTCTCTTTTCGTCACAGACTTAACAATGATTTTTATTCTACAAAAATCGAATTATGGGCTATGTTTATTATACTGTTAATAAATTTTGTTGTCTCTACCTAAGTACAAAACAAGTGTTTCTTATACTTTTGCTCAAAAGATGTATAACAAAAAATTAAGTGAAATGCGAAAAACTTTGTTTCTATTTATGCTCCTACTCCTCGGTTGGGCAACCATTGGAGGCTCTCAAGCTGCCAATATAACGGTAAACTACAAAACAGTACAATCTAAAGGGACACTCTCGATAAAAGATAGTGATGGAAAAGAAATTAAATCCGGAGCTTCTGTTCCTAAAAGCACTACACTTGTTGCGACGGTTACCTGTTCTGATGACGATTTTGAGGTAGACGAGGTTTCTGCTGGTGATGATTATCCATTCGAAGCTGATAACAACGATACATGGACTCTCTCTCTTAGCGATGTTAACTCTAAGAGTATTACTGTAAAAGTGACCTATATCCAAGTAAAATTTCTACTCTCCTATACTAAGCCTGACCCTAAACAAGGCACTATAAAAGTCACTGACACTAAAAATATCGAAGTTACCTCAGGCACCAAATTCAAAAAAGAAAATGATATAGTTGGAGATTTTGATCTCTTTGTTCTTGCAGAACCAGCAACAGGCTACAAACTCACCGCACTAACTGTTAATAACGACGATATATTAACCCAAACTGTCACTGGGAAAAAGAATACTTATGGTTTTGCCATTGACGACGACGATACAAAACTCGATTTAGCCTATACTTTCACGAAAGAGAAAACAGAGGAGGTTACCGTTACATTAAACGTAACTGGATCTCTGGGTAAGAACAAAGTATTGATAAACAATATTGAGCAAAAGAGCGGTGCTAATAAAGTAACAAAGGGAGAAACCTACACGATTAAAATTGAAAAAGCTGCTGGCTTTGAACTAAAGAAATTCACCGTTGGCGCGACCGATAAAAAGGCTGAAGCTGAGGCAGGCTTTACACACAAGTTCGATAACGATCTTAGTATCGATGTGGAGTTTGTTGCTAAACAACCCGAGAAAGTAATGCTCACCGTGAAAGCAGACGAAGCCAACGTTACCTACGAAAAAAACGGTAGCTGGGTTGAATTAAAATCTGGCGAGATCGAGAAAGGATCCTACAAAGTAAAAGTCGAGCCTAAAGAGAATACGAAGGTGGTGGATTTTGTGAAATTTGCAGATGCTCCAATTACTGCCACTAATAACATCTACACACTCAACATTACAGCTGCCGCTACACTAGAAGTGAAAGTTAAGGATAAGCCCGCTCCTTTAACTCTTACAGTAGAGGGCAATATTGAGCCTGCTAAATATAAAACAGAACCTACCGATCTAAAAAATCTATCTGCTAACACTGTTATTACCTTCACCTTCGAAAATGTTCCTGCAGATAAATACGTAGAGATTAGTCTAAAATCAGGATCGGAAAATAAAGCAAGCATTGATAAGCAAACTGTTACGATTAAAGACAATGCGACGGTAGTTCTCAAACTAATCCCCAAACTGAAAATTACTCTTACCTCTAAAAATCTTGGTGAGAGCAAAGTGATGATAGATGGCACTATTCTGAAAAATGGCGAAAACCTACTCGAAAAAGGTAAGAAAACGATCAAGGTAGATGCCAAAAGCAAGCTCACTAAATTTGAAGTTGGAGGGGCAGATAAACTGACTGATGCAAAAAAAACAGACGGATTTGACTATGATTTCCAAAGCGATATAACAATTAATGCCGAATTTGAAGCAGAGGAAACAGTTACTATTACACTCAACGTAACAGGAGAACTAGGTGAAAACAAAGTAATAATAGGCAACTCAACGCTTAAAGCAGGCGCAGATAATAAGATTACGAAGGGAGAGAAAACTGTTAAAGCTATTGTTAAAGCTGGCTTTGAACTAAAGAAATTCACCGTTGACGGAACTGACAAAAAGGCTGAAGCTGAGGCAGGCTTTACACACAAGTTCGATAACGA
>CBDEMG010000086.1:0-11717 GCA_965240855.1 uncultured Bacteroidia bacterium
CCCTTCTTGCATATCTTTTGTCACAAGTTGCCACTTCCCAAAGAATCGCTTATCACGATCCTGCGATTTAAAATGCTGCACTTTGGAGACATCTCCTGTTTCTCAGAAGATGTCTCCAAAGTGCAGCATTTTAAATCGCAGGATCGTGATAAGCGATTCTTTGGGAAGTGGCAACTTGTGACAAAAGATATGCAAGAAGGGGGAAATTGTATTGTATTGAAACCAGATGGTACATGGCAATATATCGGGAAAAATGGAAAACCGAGTGGTTATGCAGGATATTGTTGATTAGTTAACTTTTGTATTTTTGTAGTACAATTGCAGTAAAGAAATTCTAACTAAACAATTTTTGAAATGAGACGCGTATTGAGTTTATTGTTGGTTGTGTGTACCGTGTGTTCTTTGGCAATCTTGTCGGGTTGTAAGAAAGAGAAGAAAGGAAAAAATGAGGATAATGGACTAGGAGAGTGGAAGATAGAAACACTCGATGTAACAAAGGAGGGGAGTAAGCTCCTTACACTTGATGCCCAGAATGCGGAAGCTGCTTCGAAGTCTATCATTGACCTTCTTGAAAAGAAGTTAACTCCTGCAGCAATAGCTCCAGTAAAACCTGCTTTAGAGACATTATTGAAGCTCAAATTAGATGATGTACAAAAGGTGCGTTTTAACTTCGCAGGGAACGGAGAATTTACTCTTAAAGCTCTTCCCCAAGGAGTTGGTGATGCAAAGGGTAAGTGGTCGGAAGCCGATGGTAAGGTGACGGTGAATGTCAACGAAATACCTGCAGCCTTAAAGGAGAAATCGCCCATTTTGAATGCTGTAGTAGGTAAAGATATAGTCCTAACGAAGGGTAATGACGTGATGACGTTCAAGAAAAGTGCTGCAGATTTGTTTACTTTTGGGGCGGAAGCAGGGGCGAAGATTCCTGAAAACCTTAAGCCTATTTTACAAGGCTTTAAGACTGTGTTTGCGGGATCAGAGCTCGAGGTTATGTTGAAACAGTAGTTATTAAAGAGTGTTTATGAATACAGAGGAATTGGTTTCTTTACTCCTTGACGAAGGAACATCGCTTACAGCTGATGAGAAGTTGCGTGCAAAGCTCCCATTTGATAAGGTGTATATTGACGAGAAAATAAGACGTCACGAGCGACTACTTATCATTTCGAAGCTAGTGATCGTACTATTGGTATTGATCGATGCAGCAGCCCTCTTGGTACTTTTTCTATTCAACGAGATAGAGGTGGTATCTAGTTATTGGTTGCGAGGTTTACTCTTAGTTCTTTTTGTTGTTGCGGTACTAGGGACTCCCTCTGCAATAATCAACCATGGGCGCAATGCGACGATATTGCGAGTTATACGTACAATACGGACACGTGAGACGAAAGAGCAAGATTCGTTCCCTCCAGTAGAATAACCATCCGTTACGGATGGCGAGATTTGAGAGTGGATATTCTTTTTTAGCACGTGGCGTTTGTATAGCAGCTCCGCGGCGTGGTCGATTGAGTTTTTGGCTACACGCACATTCACCTCGAGGGCACGGAATACATTCAACACTTCTCTATACGTTGTGTAGAGAGGTGTTTTTTTTGCTCTACAGACGTTGGTTGCATAGTCGAATTTCCTATCAAGAACGAACAGAAGGACTTTTAGCAGCACTCACAATGTGGAACGAGGTACATAGTTCACGAGCAGTTTCGCTGTTTGATACACTACAGCTTGTTACTACTGCACAGGAGTTTAGTGAATTGAGTGCGAGTATTACAGGGGGGAATATCCCTCGGGGGCGTATCATTGTAGTATGTGCTCCGCGTCGTAGTGATTTTTTTTGGGGAAAATGGACAGAGATATACACACAGCTCTCAGCTGGAGTAGCAATAGATCTGTATGCGTGGGGGCTACTTTTGTTTGTTGATGGAGTAGCAAGACATAAATTTGGGGTACGGGGATTTCTTTACAAAGAGGTATAAAAAGACCTCTAGGAGTGCCCGACTCCCAGAGGTTAAACCTAACAAAAACAACTAACCAGAAATAACTAGCTGACTCAAAGGTATAAAATACTTTGGATTACGCAAAATTACCTAAGAGAAAAAGCTATATACAAGTGTCAATTAGCGCTATCTACCTCTTAGAAGGTATGGCGAATCACACTTATACAGCCTAAAGACTTCTGTTTTTAAGGAGTTTGTCAAAATATTGGAATTCTTATTTCGCAAAGATAGGTTTTACGCTCTTGAGCCATTCATCGATCTTTTCTTGAACTTTAGCATCGCCTTTATCGAGACATAGTCCAAGCATGCGACCACCTGCTTGCATGCGAGAGAATGTGAAATTGTAGCCGCAAGCACAAACATCTCCTACAAAGTGTGCACCACTGAAGCGTAGTTTGTCAAAGAAGTCGGCTGCTCCGGAGCAGAAGCTGTCTGGGTGGCGTTCTTGGCTTCCTACACCTACAATAGCGACATTCTTGCCATTGAAATCTAGGGTGTGGAGGAGTTTTACTTTGCTACCCCAGTCCTCCATCAATGCGCCAAAGAAATAGCTCGAGGACATTAATACGACATTCTGGTAGGCGGCAATTGCGTCCACGTTTGTATCCTTCATATTGTGGAGATCCGCGCCTAATTGTTCGGCAAGTTGTTTTGCAAAGGTCTCGGTTACACCACCTTTGCTTGCATAAAAAATACCCGTTTTACCCATTCTATCAATGCAATTTGAAATTATTGTACATCTTTATATACTGAATTTCCACTGCTTTTGTTTGTACTTAGCGATTATTTTTTTTGCGAGAGTTGTTGAAATAAGTCAAGAATCATAGTCTGTTCGCTTTAAACTTACTTCGGTCGTTTTCGTATAAGTTAAAGAGTTTATAGCGAGTTATAATAAGAATTGGAGGGTTGCGCTGATGTTAAAAAACAAGTCTATTCTCTTTCGAATAGGTCTTTTGGTAGGTATCGGTGTGGGACTGGTAGCGATAGTTTTGGCTTTGTTACCCTTTCGTCGGATGCGTGATGCGGGCTATGCAGATTTGTTACATCGCGTAGAATTAGCTTCGCAAGAGTTGATCTCTCGTGTCGAAGGCGATTTACAACAAGGAGTTTCCTTTACACGTTCGACGGCAGCAATGCTCTCGGGCGATATTACATTGACTCGACAGCAATTAATCAGGATGTTGGAGAATGCATTGCCGAACTATCCGTTTGTGACGGGGATAGCGACGTGCTACGAGCCTGATAGTTTTGATGGCCCCGATGCACCACATATAGGAGAACAGGGGAGTGGTTTACGAGGGCGCTTTCTGCCCTTTATCGCTATCGGTAGAGATGGTAAAGGGCACTATAGCGATACGACGCATACGCACAACGATACGAAAATAGGCTGGTATTTCGAGAACAAGAAAAATAAGTGCGCCTTTGCTACGAAAGCGTATCGTTTAGATGTGCTAGATAGAAAAGGGGTGCTCCTTTTTTCCTTTTCGGAGCCGATTCTACGTGGGGGACAATTTGTAGGATCTGTAGTGATCGATATAGAGTTGGAGCGCATCGTAGCATGGGTACAACAGGCATGTGCACTCTCTGGACTTGCAACGATCTCGCTTTATTCGCCTGATGGGCGCATGGTAGCAACGACGGATGAGAGGCTAACAGATTCGATCTTCAATTGGCAACGACTCTCACAAACAGAACGCTACGCTATTAAGGCTGGGGAGCGAATACTCCACGAGGAGGGCGATGCCGTGAGTTCGCTCGCACCCTTTTATATGAGCTCGTGTGAACAACCCGTAATTCTCTCCATAAATTTTGATAAGCAAGAAGCGATGCGTCAGGTATACAGCAAAATGCTATTCTCGCTTTTAGTGGGGATCGGACTCTCGCTAGGGTTAGTTGTTTTCATTGTACTACTTCTGCGTCGTTTGCTTCGCCCGATAAATAAACTTTCGCACCAGATAGGGGAGTTGGCGCAAGGAGAGTTGATGATTGGAGAGTCGGGCTATGAGCGACGAGGGGATGAGTTAGGTCTCATAGCAGCTAGTTTCCAAGAGATGGTTATTCACATGCGAGGTGTGGTACTTTCTATAGTAAAATCGATACAAGCAATACTTAAGAATGGAGGACAGATAAATACTTCCTCGGAGGAGATCGCTGAAACTGCACAAAATAGTGCAGCTTCGACCGAGGAGGTTTTAGCACAATGTACTAGTGTATTAGAAGTCTGTCAGCACGACCTTGAGATGAGTACCGAGACCTCTGCAATAATTGCACAGGCAAAAGAGACGCTGGCAAACCTTACGAAGAATGTAAATAGTACGAGTCAGATATTGGTAGAGATAGTAAGCCAAGAGTTGAAGCTAGCGGATATAGCTTCGCAGACCAATATTTTAGCTTTGAATGCTGCTGTTGAAGCAGCGCGTGCGGGTGAGGCAGGAAAAAGTTTTGCTGTGGTAGCTAAGGAGGTACGGACTTTAGCAGAACGTAGTGCAGAGATAGTAGGAGGTATACAAGGCTTGCGATCCAATTCGCAAACCATTTCGGCGAGTACGCTCAACGAGCTTGTGTCTTTGCAACAGGTGATGGAGTCGATTATAGCTAATATGACGCAGATCGATAGCAACAGTCGTCAGATTACCGAGGCCGTAGGGCAAATAGATGCGGCGATGAATAGTCTCAGTGGTACTGCACAAGAGAATGCTACAGCTGCCGACAGTTTGGCGACCGAGAGTAAGAGTATCGTAGTTCAGGTAGATGAATTACGGCACGAGATAGCGCACTTTAAGGTGGATTTGTAAGAAGATGATACAAGAACATCTGGAATTTGCATTAGAAGGTCGGGCGGAGTATATAGAACTAATTCGTTTGTTAAAGTATGTTGGTATAGCGGAGAATGGAGCACATGCAGGCGAACTTGTGATGCATGGTTTGGTTCGTCGCAATGGTGTATTAGAAATGCGCAAGCGTGCCAAAATACGAGCAGGCGATCTGCTGAGCGTAGGAGAGGTTGAAGTAGTAGTACGACCTTAGTGGTCGTGGTGCTTACATAGCTTTTGCATAAATTTGTAGGCAGAACAATTATACTTTTTAGAATGAATTCTTTTATAAAGACGGTCTTCGCTGTTGTAGTGGGGCTCTTTGTTGCACAATTAATTGCAATCTTTTTCATATTCGGTCTTATTGGTGCAGTAGTGGAGGAGTTTATGGGGACAGAAGATGCAGTAGAGGTGCAAAAACATACAATATTGGAGTTGGATCTTAGTACACGAATGGTTGATAAGGTAGAGGAGGATCCATTCAAACGTCTCAATTATCAGACATTAAAGATGCGCGATCTCGATGATGATCTCTACAGTGTATTGAAAGCTATTGCCTATGCGGAAGATGATGAGAATATCGAAGGGCTCTATATAAAAGCCGATGGTTTGTCGATGTCGCTCAATACGGCACAGGAGTTGCGCGAGGCACTGGAGTCATTTAAGCAGAGTGGGAAGTTCGTTTATGCCTATGCATCGAGCTACGATCAGTTCCCATACTATGTAGCGAGCGTGGCAGATAGTGTTTTTATGCATCCGAAGGGCGACGTGATGTTTCGAGGTTTGGCATCGCAAAATTTTTATTTGAAGGATGCACTAGCTAAATTTGGCGTAGAACCTCAAATAATCCGTCATGGGAAATATAAAGCTGCAGTAGAGCCTTTTATGGAGAATGAGATGAGTTCGGCCAATCGTGAGCAAACGATGACCTATCTCAGTTCGATCTGGGAATACACTCTTGAGGTAATAGCCAAGGCCAGAAATTATACAAGCGAAAAGCTCAATAGTATCGCAAATGAAAAAATAATTTATCTAGCCCAAGATGCACGTGAAGCGCGATTCGTAGATGCGTTGTATTATAGAGATCAGATGGACTCGGTCTTGCGTGTACGTACGATGCAGGACGAGGATGAGGAATTACGAACGATGACGGTGGGTAGCTATGCACAATATGTAAAAGGAAACGAAACGTTAGATTTGGATGCAAAGAAAATCGCGTTAGTGTATGCCGATGGCGAGATAAATGATGGGAGCAACGAAGAGGAAATAGCTGGGGATAGGTATGCAGAGATCTTTGCAGATCTCCGTAAGGATGAGAGTATCAAGGCGGTAGTCTTGCGTGTAAATTCGCCTGGGGGTAGTGCTTTTGCATCAGAGGTGATGTGGCGCGAATTGGTTCGTTTGCGTGAGAAGAAGCCTTTAATTGTTTCGATGGGTGAGTATGCTGCTTCTGGAGGTTACTATATATCTGCACCCGCCAATGATATTGTAGCGAATCCATTAACGCTCACGGGTTCGATCGGAGTTTTTGGGATGTATATGACATATGGGAAATTCCTGCAGGAGAAGCTAGCAGTACATCCTCAAGTCGTAAAGACCAACGAGCATGCGGATTTCGGCTCAGTGTTCCGTCCATTGGATGAGTATGAGCGTAAGGCGATATTGACCTCGATCGAAGATACGTACTCTACCTTTTTGCAACGTGTAGCAAGTGGCAGAAAAAAGGCTGAGGAAGATATAGACGCGGTGGGGCAAGGTAGGGTATGGAGTGGTCTGGATGCACTCAAGATTGGCTTAGCAGACACGTTGGGAGGTATGAATTGTGCGATAGAACTTGCAGCAAAGCGTGCAGAGATAGAAGATAACTACCGCGTGGTGATCTATCCGCGAGAAGAGGAGAATCCTGTAAATTGGATTGTAAGTAACGTATTGAATACGAAAGCATTCCTTGCAAAGAAATTTTTTGGTCTGACGGAAGAAGAGCAGGCGCTTGCTGACCAGATAGAATATCTGACAAGGAAGCGTGGAATTCGGGCAGAGATGCCTTATAGTATCTTAGTTCGATAACGGCAGGTTTTACAACATGCACAGGAGTCGGCATGTTCTATTGGCTTCGTCGCTTTTTGAGTTATCCTTTGGTTGCGGTGTTGTACATACGGCATAAACTATACGACTACGGAATTTTCAAGAGTTACGAAGCGCGTGTGCCCACGATCTGTGTAGGCAATTTGGCAGTTGGCGGTACGGGGAAGTCTCCTATAGTAGCTGCGCTATTAGAAAATTTTATTGCACCTCGAGGCGCTGTGGTGTTAAGTAGAGGTTATGGTCGTGCTACGCGTGGTTTTCGTGTGGTACGACCTTCTTCTTCGGCGAGTGAGGTAGGCGATGAGCCGTTGCAACTAAAATTGCGAATCCCCGAGAGTCGTGTTGTGGTTTGCGAGGATAGAGTTTTAGGGAGTGAACGATTGTTGGAGGAGTTCCCCGATTGTAAGTGGATTGTACTTGACGATGCCTTTCAGCATCGTCGTTTGCTAAGTACGGTGAATTTGTTACTCACGAGATATGACCGACCATTTAGTCGCGATAAACTCTTTCCTGCGGGCAAGCTTCGCGATTTACGGAGTCAGGTAAAACGTGCAGATGCCATTGTAGTAACGAATATACCATCAACGATCTCAGAAGAAGAAGGCCAAAAGCTTGCAGAAGAGTTGCGAGTATATGAGGGACAGGAGGTTCTCTTTGCGACGATACGTTATGAAATGCCGCGTACGCTTAGTGGCGAGGAGATCGATACCTCGACTCTCGTTGGAGCGGTGCATGCAGTGGCGGGGATTGCAAATCCACGACCTTTTTTTCGCTACGTAGCCACGAAGTGGCGGGTGGCAGAGTATCTAACTTACAGTGATCATCATCGTTTTTCGTCTCGTGATCTAGCATTTTTTGAAAAAATCGCCGTGCATGGAGGTTGGTTAGTAATGACAGAAAAGGATGCTACGCGTATTCGAGAAAAGGTTGTGAAAGAAAGTATTTTACAGAGTCGCATATTGTATATCCCCATCCAGATTGTATGGTTATGGGGGAGTGAAAGTAAAATGAAAGGAGTCTTAGCACATGTTCTCGAAGCGAATTGAAGAACGTGCAGTACATTTCCTACGCAAACGTTTGCCTGTTGCTCCAAGGGTTGCCTTAGTATTGGGATCGGGGTTGGATGGATTGATGTCGTATGCCGAGATTGAGCAGGAGATCGCATACGAGGAGATCCCTGGTTTTCAGAATTCTTCGGTAGCAGGGCATGCTGGTCGTATGGCTTATTGTAAGATAAGTGGAGTGCGCGTATTGGTGCTGCGTGGCAGATGGCACTACTACGAGGGATACGAGATGCAGGAGGTGACCTTCTATGTGCGAGTATTGCATGCATTAGGAGTACAACAATTGCTCTTGACGAATGCTAGTGGGGGTGTGAATCCTGAATTCCGTGCAGGTGATCTGATGCTCATAACAGATCACATCAATTTGTTGCCGAATCCGTTGATAGGACCGAATGACGATTCGCTTGGGCCTCGCTTTCCCACCATGCACGAAGCTTATTCTGGAGAGTTGCGTCAGATAGCTTGCGAGGTTGCGGCACAAGAGCAAATTCATCTGCACCAGGGGTGCTATCTAGGCACTACGGGACCTTCGTTCGAGACGCCTCATGAATACAATTTCTATCGGATCATTGGAGCAGATGCGGTAGGGATGTCAACGGTGCCCGAGGTAATCGTAGCGAATCATTGTGGAATGAAGGTACTAGCCTTTTCGATGATTTCTAATGTTGGAGGCTTAGATAAGCAACAAGAGGTCTCGCATGAAGAGGTTCAGGAGGTAGGAGCCCGTTCTGGACAAATGCTAGCGAAGCTATTGTTAGCGCTAGTGCCAAAACTTTAAATCATTTTCTTTTGGTTAGGTAAGATGGTGCGTACAAAATTGAGCGTGAATATCAATAAGATAGCTACAATACGTAATGCACGAGGAGGAAATCTTCCTGATGTATTAGAGGCAGCTCGCCGGATCTATACGGAATACGGAGCAGATGGTATTACCGTCCATCCTCGCCCAGATGCACGACATATCACATACGAGGATGTAAGAGGTTTGAGTGAGCTTGCTTGCCAGCTCCCATTGAATATAGAAGGATATCCTTCGCAAGAATTTATAAACCTGATACTTACGACACCTAATATTGAACAGGTAACTTTAGTGCCCGATCCTCCAGATGTTTTAACCTCGAATGCTGGGTGGGATACTGTTTCTAATGCAAGTTTTTTGCAAGGTGTGGTTGAGTTGTTGCATGCCAAGAATCCGAGCTTGTCGTATGCTCAAAAGGGGACACGCGTTTCGCTTTTTGTCGCACCCGAGGAGAGGATGATAGCAGGTGCGGCGAGTGTGGGAGCAGATCGAGTAGAGTTGTATACGGAAGCTTATGCGCGAGAGTATCATGAGGATCGCGAAGAAGCAGTAGCTCCGTACATTTACGCAGCAGCTTTTGCAAAACGACTAGGCTTGGGATTGAACGCAGGGCATGATCTCAATCAAGAGAATTTGGGTTATCTGCTCTCGAGCCTAAAATTTGTGGATGAGGTATCGATAGGGCATGCGCTAATCTCCGAAGCGCTCTACTTAGGTCTTGCAGAAACAGTACGCCGCTATCGGACTATTATAACAGAGAGCGGAGCTCAGCATGGAGTGTAAAGAGAGTGCTCCTATTGTAGTATTTGTGCACGGTTTGTTCGGTTCGCAGCACGAGTGGCAAGTATATAAAGCACAGTTTGCACCAGTGGCGCGAATCCTCACGTATGAGTTGCCTCAACATGGCTTGCGTGCAGGTCAAGGCGAATTGACACAAGAGGCGCTACTAGAGGACTTTGAACAGTGGCTTATTCTTCATACTAATGGAGCGCAGATTCTTTTAGTAGGACACTCCTTGGGAGGTCTCCTAGGGTTACAATATGCAGTAAAACATTGTAAGCAGGTACGAGCGATAGTACTCTTAGATATATTACCTCTCTGGTCTGTAGCCTTGAAAGAATTCCAAAAAGAGCTTCTTGCACATTTGAGAGCTTATCTAGAGGGGGTTGTATCGGTTTCTATGCAAAAGAGTGCTTATGGGAAGTATATGCAAAAGCATTTTGCTCACTTTATCACAGATCTAGGACGTGAGTGTGCTTACAAACGCTTTATTCATTTTGTTGAGCTGTATTTAGAACAGCTTTATCGTTTAGCACCGCTGCCCATGAAGATTTTTCTTATTCGTGCTTCGAATTCTTTTTTTGCGGAATTAAAAGAGTTGACAATACTTAAAAAAGAGTGGCCACAATTTTCACAAATCTGTATAGAGGGGGCTGGTCATATGTTGCATTTAACACACCGTGGGCAAGTATTAAATGCACTGCAGTGCTTCTTATTACCCTATTTTATGCAATAAAAATATATACGAATGCAGCTGACGTTCTATTTTCGATTGTATGTACGCATTGCAATTACATTGTTGCTTATTGTATTTATGGTGTGGTGTGCCAATTTTTTGCAGGAGAGGGAGTTTATCTTTCCAGAATTAGCAGCACTCGCTGTTGGACAGCTCGTACTCGTGAAGCGCGTTTGGTGTATTGATAAGTGGCGTACGCTGGTATTGCTACCGAGTGCAGCCTTGCTCGGGACGGTACTTCACCTCTGTTCTCCCTGTGGATTTGTATGCAATATTTTGTTTGGTTTTATGGGTGTAGCATTGTTACTTATCGTATTACGGAGTTCGTTGTACCCTGCAATCTCGGCTTGTTTGCTTCCCCTTGTGATAGGAGAGGTCTCGTGGCTTTATCCTCTTATCGTATTGTTTCTTACAGTGGTGTTGGTCTGTTTACAGTGGTGTCTCGAAAAGACACATTTCCGTACTCTCTTGCCTTTTCGTCCTGTCGATCGGACATTTAAGGAGCGTATGGTAAGGGTGCTACCCATTTTGCTCATTGTGGTTGCTGTTGCTTTTGTATCGGAATTGTTCGCGAGTCGCTTTATCATACTGCCGCCATTGGTAGTTCTTTTTGTAGAGTTTGCACGTCCGGAGGCGAGTATACGAAAAGTCCCTATTCGCCTTCTTATATTTATTGCTATTGCAACTTTACTGGGGAATTTTGGGAAGTTTGTTTTAGAACCTATTCTACAGATGTCGCAGATGCTCGCAACGGGGATCGTGCTCTTACTTTTGTTCGCCGTGTTTTTGCAACAGCGTCGTTATTTTGCACCTGCGGCTGCAATAGCAATCCTGCCGCAACTCTTGCACCAAGAGAATTGGTTTGCTTTTCCTCTTGAGGTAACCCTTTCTGCCGTTTTCTTTGTTGGGGTGGCATTGCTCTTTTTCAGAGTGAAAGGAGCAAGATACAGTAAGGGCTCTACCGTTTCCTAGGATAATTCCACCCCGATCGAACTCACCACCCGCCGATACCACAGCACATCGTCATAGCTCAGGACTCTCCCCACTCGCTTTTGCAACCAAAGCCTCGCAGGTTGATATGCCCCCACTTTGTACTCCCAGACAGATAGAGGGATGTTCCCAAAATACTGCGTCTCGTTGATCCAAACGCGTTCGTTTTCAAACTTCACAACCTCAATAAGGTTTGTTCCTGAAATACTAAATGTTGCAGTTAAAGGGATATCTAGCGTATCGTCCATCAAGTGCAAACGGCGCAACCACCTCCCCCTTTCTACAAACCGTTGATATGCAGCCCTATCCTTCGGGTAAGGGATACGTGGATAGTCTATCTTCAAGAACTCGATGTATTTCTCGCGATACTCTTTATCGTTCAGTACGCCGTAGATATAATCGAATACATCCTCCCCCTTTACTGTTTCGCCTACCGCTTGGCTTATCTTATCTAGGCTCTCT